>JBEIGU010000044.1:0-28870 GCA_040381765.1 Leptolyngbya sp. | reverse complement strand
GTCTCATATAACCCAAAATGCAGTATCAGTATGAGATTAGCCGTGATCACGGATGAAGAACCAGTAAATCTGCTCTTGCTTCAGAAAGTGAGCAATCTGTCTGTATCGTAATTAGCCAATTAAGATGCGATTACCCTGGCTTTAGTCTTTAGATTTAAATAGGTCATTAGCTCTAAAATGTTTGTGAAACAACTCTAAGTCGTGATGGAGATTTTCCAGAAAAATAGCAAAGTTTTTTCGGCTATAATCGCCCTCAAGAACTGAAGATAGAATAATATAAGGCCGTAAGTCTTCTATTCCGCCAATATACGCTTTCATAAAAATGAACATCGAATTAAGTTCATTTGCATAGGAAAACAAAGATAATGGATCGTTAACTAATTTATTCGGAAGTGTATAAAACACTTGGGCTAGTACACCAACATCATGATTTAAGCGTATAAGTCTCAGCGTATCTCTTCTAGAATGGTTGCAAATTATCGAATCCTCATCATCTTCTTCTATTGAGTATCCTAAAAACTCACAGTGATTTTTATAGTGTTCAAGAGAATGCGTGACGCTTATTTCTATTTCATTCTGTTTTAGTTCTTGATTTTGATTAGTCATTTTCATCACCGGATATAGTTGCTAAAAACAAGACTTCGGTCGGAGCAGCGACTCAAGAAAGCTTACTGACACAGGAAAACTCCTTGCAGCGGGGGGTAGTTTGGCAAAAACCGGGTAGATTTTGAAGAAATTATGGGCTTCCAGGTTGTATTACACGAGCCCGCCTTAGTGCTGAACAACTTTCCTGTAGCAGCAAGGATTGAGCATTATCAATTTTTGTCGAGAAGACTTTTTGGACCTGGATCCATCTAGAGTAGTAGATAAGGATAGTCGGAGGTTTTCGTTCTAAGGTTAAATATTTAGGCATCAATTTTATTGGTGAGACTACTGGATTTAGTGTTTCTGACTCGAATCTGAATTTAGAGGGAACTCGGTTAACTGAATTCGATAGGCTCGAGGACTTTAAGCTAGAGAGTTAGCCATTAGGCTTACTCCTTAATTCACAGCTTTCCCAGAGAATCAGGAAAAATTTCACGAAATTTACAATTCTAGCCTCACCCAACTCTCCGCCATACCGCTGAATCAGCCCATGACTGAGCTAGAGCCCCTTCACCATGGGCATCCTAAGCACTCAAGTCATATAATCCTTTTTCCCTCTGGAGGTCTTGATCGCCAGGGGGCTTTTTTATGGTCAGACGCTATAGGGTAGGGTGACCAGCGACCAGGCGCAGCCAATAAAAAGCCCCACCGGTGAGGGCGGGGCCATGGCGTTGATAATGACAAGTCGCTTGCTTTATTAAGCCCAAGGGGACAGCAGGGGCGATCTCTGCCGAACTGGCAGCCCTGAGAAGGTTGAGCCCGATTGCTAAGCTACGGCTCTTTGTGCAGGAACCTGATCAGGACATAAAAAAATACCCCCTTTCCAGACTTTCAAGGGGTATCGAGCCCGCTTTTTAGGATCCACCCCTAAAACAGGATGAATCTGAGATAGTTTTAACGTGAATTCTATTTCATTTAGGAATCAACGGGATACAAGAAGAAATAGCGATAATTTGCACTGAAAGATAAAGCCAGGGCAAAGGGGCGACTCCTGTAGAGACAATCAGCCTCAGAGAGGGTATAAATCGATCAGGTGGCAGCTTAGATCCGCAGACATTAAGTAACAAAATGGGTCAGAACCTTTAGGAGTCAATGTTCTGCCCCCTGATCTCTGGGTAAGGATCTTGAGTCATCTACCTCTATATACCCGTGGCTATGGCCATCAAAGGGCCGACAGCCTTCTATTGAGTATGACCGGCTACCTGTAGGGAGAAGGTTTGTCGCTATAGACTCCTGAAACGGGCATTCTTGCTTAAAGGGTGTGTCAGTTACGTCTAGAACTTAGGTGACACAAAATGGTTGACAGAATCATAGAAGCAATTAATGCAGACCAAATCAACCCAAGCAACATTTCATTTGAACAGATCAGGAAAGTTGGAAGACGCAACCATGGTGATGATACCTATAGGGAGCTAGAGCACGGCAAGGGCGTTCTTTCTTCGGTTGAGCACCTCGACCAATATTTGTATTCCTACGCTCCAATGACGAAGCAGCAGTGGGATTACTTCTTGAGTAGTGCATTTATTCCCCCATCTGGGGATATTCATCTGGTGGACTATGGCTGTGGTCAGGGATTGGCCTGCGCCCTGTTACTGGATCGACTAGGGCCTGAACTGGTTGATAGACTCCACAAAATTACCTTGATTGATAAATCGGCGGTAGCCCTAAAGCGCGCGTTGGCGGTAATCCAGTGCTATGGTAAGAGCCCTGAAGTGATCGGAATCAACAAGTGCCTGCACGACCTGACTCTAGAGGACCTGAGATTAGACGAAACCGTTCACAATATTCACCTGTTCTCTAATGTGTTGGACATTCCCTACTCGTTTCAGTCTTCAACCCTGATGGAGAAAATACTCAAGAATAGGGGGAAGCATACGATCTTTGCGGTCAGCTTTGCCTCGGGTGTAAAAAGGATCCCATTTGTAAGAAGCTCTGTTCATAAGCTTAGGGAGAAAAACCAGGAGCATCTATCTATCGATACGGACAGGATGCAGAATTTTAATTTCTCAGGCAAACCAGGGGCTAAGGAAGAAGCCATATTATGGGAACTTCACCTCGAGGTGTTGAATGGAGCTATTTAGCAACACAGACCTGTTTCCTCCTTTCGAGCTACCCCATGGCCCTGGCTACTCAGCCCAGTGGATGGAGGATTGGCGGGGGTATCGAATCTCGGTGCCGAATGGAGAACTGATCTATATCGAGGAGTTCTTTGATAAGAAAATTAGTGACAGAGCGGTTGAGTACTTCCTGGAAAATGACCGTCTCGACTGGCAGCACAACCACTGGAAAGAGCTGAGTGCCGAGGAGCTGGCGGACATCAAGTTTACCAATATCAACTGGAAGCAGGACCACATCAAGCTCTATGGCAAGATTATTCCCCTGCCGAGGCTAACGGCCTGGTATGGGGATAGGGGAAAGTCCTACACCTATTCAGGCATAACCTCTCAGCCCGACCCGTGGAATAAGGGCCTGCTTTACATGAAGCAGCGGATTGAGGAATGTGCTGGCAGTGAGTTTAACAGCGTACTCTTGAATTGGTATCGAGATGGGGATGATCATCTTAATTGGCACGCTGATGACGAGAAAGAGCTGGGGGTTAACCCTATCATTGCCTCCGTCAGCTTTGGCGAAACCCGAGAGTTTCTAGTCAGAAGAAACGATGACATCTCGAAGCGACTGGTGTTGCCGCTTAAGCACGGCAGCCTTTTATTGATGAAGGGAGAGTTACAGCATTTCTGGCAGCACTCAATCCCCAAGCGTAAGCGGGTCAAAGGTTCTAGGTTTAACCTTACCTTCCGGTATATTGATTTTCCCTAGCTGGGATCTATGCCAGTGGTTTTTCCCTGAGCCGGAGGAACGGAGGTGATTAGGGGCTCCAGGGCTGGCCCCAGGTAGGTAACTTTGACGATGGGAATTTGTTTTTTAGATCGGGTATCATTCCACCGGGTTGTGGGAACAATCCGTTCTGTAATTCTCCATTCATGGCCCTTATGAACTACCCTGTCTCCTACCTGGGGGATGTCATAAAAACTCATGCAGAAAAAGCCATTTATTTCCGCAATGGTGGAGGCTGGTAACTGCTCCTTGATCGCTTCCGGTAAGTCGAAGTCAATCATGTAGGCAGCAGTTGTTTTATAGACAGTGATATCAGAGATGGTCTGATTAGCTAAGTTAAATTTGGCCATGGTAAGGGTCCTAAAAAAGCTGGGTTGACTGGGGAACTGTGGAACCGAGGAACTGTGGCCATCAACTGTGGAACTGTGGCGAAGGGCTCTTTAAGCCTCTTCCACGGGTTCCACAGTTCCACGGTAGGTGGAGCTATTCATGGGTGAACCACTGGTATTAACCCTGACAAAATAGCTGATGGTGTGATTTGGATTCTCTCTTTCCATGGACTCTAGCTTGTATTCATTGATCATCTGACGGATTAGATTTAGAGCTATTTCTCTGTCCTGGGGTTGTCTAAATACGTTGGCGGTTAAATCCCTAATACTTATCCATTCACCATCGGCCTCCTCTAATTTGGTCGCCAGCTTGTCGGCCACCCTAGGAGTGGCGTCATCATTATGGATGGGCTCCTGGGTCGCGCTTTCTTGCCCCTGGTGGAGGGTTATTTCCTCAGTGGAGACTACCTCCACCACGGAGGAGAGGGGTGCTTCTGGGGGCGCTTGGATGGGGCTCTGGAGACATGACAGCAGATAGTCGGTGGTGAGCCAGGCTGGCAGGGTCAATTCACTGGTGGACCCATCAAGCCAGGTGATCACCGCCTTGCCGGTGGGGCGCATGGTGCCGAAATCATCGGCTACCTCCCCCACGGTCTCGACCTTGATGGTGCTATTGCGAACGGTGGTGAGGATATTGGCCACCCCAGGATAGAAGGCGGCCTGGTCGCCGTGGGCGATCAGGATCGGGTAGTACTGATGCTTAGTAGCCTCCCTGAGCATGGACCGGAGGTTGAGCCGTAGCAGGTCAGGGTTCTGAAATTGGTCATAGCCGCCAAACTCATCCCATACCACCGTTTGATTGAGGATTTGGCCCTGATCGATCCGCTCCTGGGTAGCAGCCCAGAGCTGCTCAATGGCAGGATAATCCTTGCTGCCGGTGGCGGTATAGCCCAGGGGGGTAAGCAGTGGGGGGACGGGGTTATCTGCCTCTCGGTGGGGGGTAGCCCAGGTGGCGGTGTGGCCAGGTAGGAGCACCATTCTAAGTAGGGCCAGGCGCTGGGCGAAGGTGCTCTTGCCAGTACGTTGCAGCCCAACTAACCTGATCGGGGGAGCCTTGACCAGGCGCAATAACTGGGGTGTTTCTGCCTTAAGGCGGGCGATCAGCTCGGCCTTGCCGTGGTAGCGGTCACAGCCTACCACGGGGGAGGGGCTGGATAACTCGTTGCCGTGGTGGGCCATGGCGGAGGCCTCAGTAACGGTGGTTGTCAGGGTGGGTAGCAACCCCCAGGCGGCGAATAGTTGCTCAATTCGCTCTAGGGGAAGCTTTACATCCTGGGGATCGGCTGGGTTGATCCAGCAGTAGACCTGCCCAAAGGCAGCTAGGGGATGCTTGTCACCAGGCTTAAAGTAGACCGTGTCACATTGCCCCACCATGCTCTCAATGGCTCGGTTAATGGCGGCTACGGGGTAAAGGCGCTTAAGCTCTGCCCGTACCTCGTTAATGCTGGGATGCTTTGGGGTAGAAGCGCTGAGGATGGCCTCTAGCTGGTCTGAGACCTCGCGGCTCTGGAACTTTTTGATCTCATCCCAGCAGTAGGCGGCGATGCCTACCAGGGCGGCGGCGGCGGCGATGGGCAGGGTAGCGGCAAAGGTATAGACCACTGCCAGCCCTCCTCCCACCACTACGGCTTTCTCGACGATGCCACCACCGCTCGGGCGGATCATGGGCTCTGACTTACGGTTAGGCTTTAGCTCGGTTAGGTTGGCCATGGTGTTTATTCTCCGTAGTGACGGCCCGACTGGGGCACGGGGCGGAATACGGCGGCAAAGGATAGGGTGGCGGTCACCAAGCCTTCAAAGGCCAGGGAGTCTACCAGGACAGCGGTTAGATCGGCGGTGCCCTGGCGGGCGGTCCAGATAATCCAGCCCTCCAGGGCGAAGGCCAGGACTGAGAAGATCAGGAGACTCCTCAGGTTTTTGTCGCTACTGATGGAGTTGTGACGGGTGACCAGTACCCTGACCTCAGCGCTATCGTTGCCCTCGGTGGCTAGGGTGCGGCGGTAGCGGCGGTTGGCCCGCAGTTGATCTACCATGCGGGTGATGGTCTGGGGGTGAAACCATAGCAGGGTAGGTAAGCTTTGGAGGATGGTCAGGACGATCAGGACCATCAGGACGATCAACCCTGAGATCGCGGCGGCAATCTGGCTGCAGCCCCCAGCGATAAGACCGCCGATTAACGGGGTCCCGGCCATGGGGCCGCAGACGGCAGCAATCTGGCCCAGGTTCCAGGCGGCAAAGGCTTGTTGGTATAGCCCCAGGGAGCGATATAGCAGGAACCCGGCAGCCATGCCAGCGGTGGCGTAGACCGGATACCTGAGCCAGGCTAGCCCTCCAGGGCGGGTGGCTCTGGGGGGGGTGGTGTCGTTGTGCTTCCTGGTTTCTGAATAGTCCATGTTCTTACTGACCTCCTGATAGTCGGTAAATGGTCTGAGCGCGTTGCTGCATGGCCTGGGCCTCCTGGGCAAACCCACCGGCGATCAGGGCATCACGAATCTTGGGTGAGGTGCCGATCAGTTCGGCGATTACCCCAGCCTCTACGCGAAATACGGATCCATCGGTGCTGCATACGTAGCCACCAGCGATGGGTGATCCCTCAGGATTTGCTGTAGTAATAGACATAGGATCCACCGCTACATCGCCCACGGTGAAATTGGAAGTGCGGGTGCTCTGGCTCAATGCCTGGGCTGTGCAGCCTAGGTCCTGGTAGATAGTTTCAGCCCTGACCTGGGCGGCCTTGCCCGCCTGGTCAGCCTGTTTGGTAGCCTGCTGCTGTTGCCAGCGGTCAGCCCCTCCTGTGGCTAGAGAGGTAAGGATGATGGCGGCACAGGCACCCATGATCAGAAGCGTTTTGTGTTCGGCAAAGTCAAAGTCTCGAATCATAGCGGGGTCGCTCTTTGATGGGGGATAGGGTTGTGAATTGGGGGATGACTCTGGCTACCAAGGAAGGCAAAGGTTAGAGCCATCCCCAACAGAATTAGGACGGCTCCCCAGTGTTGGGGGTGGCGGGCTTTCCCAGTTGCATTAGCTGGGCGAAAACGGCCTCGGCTTGGGCAGTGTTGGCGGTCTGGCGTTCGGCTAAAATCTTGCTTTCTAGGGACTTGATCTTGAGGTTGGTTTGGGCCTCGGTGACCATGGCGGCTAGTTGGGCCGAGTGCTGCTCCGCCTGGGTCAACGCCTGGCGTTGTGCGGATAGCTTCTGATCCATGGCGGTATCAGCGGCGGTGATAGCTAACCTGGCAATGGCAACCAGGCTTTGAGTATCGGTCGCTTGACCCATGACGCCATCGAAATGGCGAATCATGGCGGCGGCATCAAACCCTTCCGGCAGGGCCAGCTCCTTGGACTGAATCGGGGCCAGCTCTGAGGATTGCCAGAACCCTTCTGGCAAGACCTCAGGACGAATAGCGGCCTGCGTCTCAGCCACCGGGGGGAGTTCTTCGACCTCGGGTTTAGACTTACAGAATTGGGCAGTAGCCGCCTCTAGGGCGGCAGAGTCGAGCCCATCGGCGGTACTGTAGCCCTGGTCAATCAACCAGGCCCTAACGCTGGTTTTGGGAAGGTTGTTTTCCTTGCAGAAGGAATAGAGAGAGGTGGTCATGGTTAAAACTCCTGGGGTTGATAGTCCGTGGGTTGACCGCTCTTGACCGTTTTGACCAGCCTAATTTCGGTCTAGATTCGGTCCAAACTGGGTCTAGTTCCGGTCCAACCCGGTCAGAACGGGGACAAGCAACGGACTGGGATCGTTTTCTACAAAAGAATGCTAGCATAGGTTCAGACAGGTTAAACACCGTGTATAACTTAAAAGTTGAGTTCTGAACCTGAGGTAATATATCTATGACGAACAGAGCCCTTGATGTGCCCAGCAAAAAGCCGCGTGTAATGTTCTTGTGTGACGAGTCCTTGAAGGACGCTTTAGAGGCGTGGGCAGAAAAGGAATCTCGCACCGTGAGCAATCTTTGCGAGTTGATCGTCAAGAAAGCAGCTCAAGATGCTGGCTTTTTGAAGGATGATCAGTCTTCCATCGGTGAAGGGATTCAGGCTAACGATGGGGGGCGGGAGTGATGAGTATTTCAGAGATCAACCGCATCTTGGCTCTGGTTGAAGAGTGGACAGAATCCCTCGAGCGGGATCAACTAAACGAACAATGCCGGGTTAGTGGGCGTGACTTTTTTGGATTCATGCAGTCCAGGGGTATCAATGCCGCCTTTATGGCGAAGCTGATTATTCAGGCGACGGGCTATAATCCAGCTCAACTGTGGCGGGCGGAAGATGCTCAATTATTACGGGATGCTATTTTTCGGTACGAGGGTGCCCAGGCTGTGACTCGGATAGAGGAGAAGGATGGCAATCCGCGCAGCGCTAGAAATAATGTGGAAAGGTTTTGGTCATGACCCTAGCCTCTGACTATGCGGTTGCGTTTGCCGCTAACTGTGAGTTAGACCCCGACTCTTGGTTTGAAGATGACACCCCAGCGGAGCAGTTAGACCTGCTGGAGAACCTGGTGGTAGCCGAGGATATTGCCGAGGCGATGCTCTTGTCGGGTGAGGTGTGCTGGTCCCATCCTGGCTGGTGGGCGGATGTATGGCGGGTATTAGAAACCTGGGCTCAAGGTGGGCATCTGATTCGCCTGAGACTGGTAGCTGAATGGCTATTGTCTACCGAACCGACGGGGGATGATGAGATTTCTATATACCTGACCAAACTAGCCAATGGTCAGACCTGTGAAGTATTTCCTGGTCTTTATTGTCGTTGGCCTGCTGCGCCTGAGTTTTATTTATGTCATCTACAACTGGCGATGTTTGAGGTGGCCGAGTTTGCTGAAATGGATGAGGTCGCTACTATCAATACGGCGATAGCTATTCAGATGGCTTGTTAGCCCTGACCAGAAAACTTACCGGTCTGATGGGTAGAAAAGGGCTATTAGTTAATCTTATCAAATAGGCCTATTCACTATTCTGCTAGCAGAATAGAAGGATGCTGGTCAGGTTAGCTCCGGTGTTTAGCTCATGCCGATCAATGGCATCACACTGATTAAATAGGCTCTAGCACTACCTGGAAAGATAAGTTCGATAGCTCTCTTAAAGGGGAAAGAGGAAAGTTATAACTAAAAAGCCCCAGGGGGCGGTGGTTTCATGACCATAGCCTACTGGAAATGCCTTAAACATAGGACCAATAGATCCTGTAGCGTATACCTGGTTTCTACCATTACCCTTTTTAGTTGAAAACAAAGGAGGAGAAATAAATTGTTTTGGGATCTAGATCGGACGGTCTAATTAAATTTTCTAGATCTTTTTGATCGCTGACCATTTTCTTTTTTTTGGCTATACTCTTAGTAAGACCTACGTGAGACATGAAAACTCAACGGGTACACAAACGGACAGGCTGTTTGGCGAAGTATAAAATTCAGCCGACGGTTTATCGAGATTCCCACGTTACGGCACGAATTCCTAATAGTCTTTTTTTGGCGTTGGAATCTGAGCGACAACGATTAGGTATCTCAAGGTCCGAGCTGGTTTTCAATGCCCTGGACAGTTTTTTGAAAAGGGCTTAGGAAACTAAAAAACCCCCAGACATCTTGCCTGGAGGTTTAGTTTCAATCTGTGTCAAATAGCGATTGCACTCGCTATTTGCTCATTTACTTATACTTAGGTGTATATCCTATGGCAAATATAACATACCTTGGCTGTTCTAGCCAACGTTTTCAGCTCAGACAAGCTTTGTGGGGTGGCTGTTTTCCGGTTTCTGGCAGGTTCAAGGCCTGGTTAAGCCAGGGCGCGGGGAACCGCCAGAAAGGGCAAGGGGGTGTGAAATGAATAACCCCACCTTGCAGCATCTGGCCTTACTCGGTTACAAGTCTGGCGATCGTGTCTGCTATCGAGGGTTCCTCCCTGAGAAGGGCGGAGATAAGGGACGAAAAGCTGAGGCAACCTTCCCGACTATCCCATCCGACCTCAAGCGGTGGGAAGCTGAGGAGCGGGGAGTCTATGTAGTGGTCAACCCTGGCGGGCAACTCGATAAAGAGATAACCCAGGGTGTTGCTATTTTTTACGAGCATGACCAACTGAGCAGGGATATCAGCCGTGAGCTATGGCAGGAGTTAGGACTACCTGAGCCTACCTTCCAGGTGGATACCGGAAGTAAGTCAATCCATAGCTATTGGGTATTCTCTGAGCCGATCAGTGTTGAGCAATGGAAGCCATTACAGGCCGATCTTCTTGAGTTTGCCGATGGCGATCGCTCAATTAAGAATCCCTCCCGGGTAATGCGCTTGGCAGGTATTAAACACCCCAAGACAGGGGAGAGGGCCGCCATTATCACTCAGTCTGGCCAGCGGTACGATTACGCTACCCTGCGGGCAGTTATTCCCAGCCCTGCCCCTACTCGGTCACTACAGCCCCAGGGGGGCTCCTCCAGGGCGATCACCTGGGCTGAGTTTGAGAGGTCTTTTCAGTTCCCCTGCTCTGAGTCTATTCCCCTGGAAATCTGCCTTAGCAAGGCATCCAGGGAAGCTTTAGAACGGGGAGCGGGGGAAGGCGGCAGGAATGACACTGGGACTAAGCTGGCCCGTGATCTGCTAGGGGCATCGGGTTATCTGGAGTCCTTGGGGCAGCGGTACGAGGGTGATCCACGGGATCTGTTTGATGCGTACTGCGATCGATGTTCTCCGCCACTGCCCCAGGGGGAGCGGGAATCAATATGGAAATCGGCTGAGGGGTCAGATCCTGGCCCGTCTCTGTCTCCTGATGCGATAGAGAGCTGTGCTAAATCTTGGGTTTGGAAAAATTGCGTTAAGCCTCACAGCGGATCCAAAGGCTTTGGTGAATCCACCAAGCAACCGAGTAAGGCCCAAAACCCTGAACCCAGAAAAAACGATGACCTACTAACCCTTGATCAGGTCCGGCAACAGCTTCAGCGGTTGATAGAGGAGGGGGTGACAAACTCCGACATTGAGATAGAGATTGCTGACCTGGCTAAAAGATCAGGAAACCCCACACAGACTATCAAGAACATCTATCAGGCGCTCCTGCAGGAATTTGAGCGCAGCGAAAGCGCTCAAGGGGCGATTTCGGTCTTTAGCGAATTGACTCGTGCCAGTAGTCAAACCTGCGATATGGAGGCACTGATGCCCTCGCTGGCCGAACCTCTAGGCCGCTACGCTAAAGCGTTTAATCAAGATAGTGTGGCCTTTGCCCTGCCCCTGCTAACAGTGGCAGCCTCGCTGCTATCTCCTGAGACTGACCTAGTGATCGGTGGGATGACGGACTATCGGGTTCCCCCTGTGATCTGGGGCGGGCTTGTGGCGGAGCCAGGGTCAATCAAAACTCCGATCTTCAACGCGATTTTGAAGCCCCTGCGCTTTCGTCAAGGATCGGCTCAGCAAGAGTACGAGCGGCAGTTGGGAGAATACCACGTCCGCATCGAGAACTTTAGGAGTTTGAGTAAAGAGAACGCTGAGCAAGCGGACAAACCGGAAGAACCTAAGTTACGGCAATACTATGTTGATTCAACCACCACCGAGGCAGTACAGAAGATCGTCACCAGTCAGATCGACAAGGGCCTGGTGGTTTCCGTTGATGAGCTGAGTGGTTTTTTCAATGGCTTTAATCAGTACAAAAGTGGGGGTAAGGGCAGCGATCGTGACTTCTGGAAATCGGCGGCGGATGGCGGCGCAGTTAAGGTCGACCGGGTGGGTGGGACTCAATTTGTTGGCAAAACCTCAGTCTCGGTGACGGGTACGATTCAGCCAGAGATCTTGGAGAAAATGATGAGTGGGGGTGATTCAGACGGTTTCTGGTCGCGTTTTCTGTGGGTGCGGTTGCCCCTGAATCGACTACCGGCTCCTGACGATGGCCCCAAGATCGACCTTAATACTTTGCTGCACTCTATCTATCGCCATCTTGAAGACCAGCCCCCCACCAGTTTCCACCTTTCTCCTGGGGCTAGGACGACTTGGCGGGGCTGGCACGAATGGTGCGAGGATCGGCGGCTATCCAGCGATACGCCGGTAGAGCGGGTGCTCTACCCCAAGTATCGCGACCGGGCAGGGCGGGTGGCCCTGGGAGCTCATTGTCTTGAGTATGCCTATCAGGAGAAGGAACCTCCAAGGGAGATTCCTAATAGCACCCTTGAGGCAGCGATAGCGTTTGTTAAATACTGCTTGACCCAAACACGCTTACTCTACTCCGAGATTGGTCTCACTTCTGAGTTGACCGGGGATCTGCTCAAGGTTTACAAGTACCTGAAACGAAAGAGTAAGCCGTTAAGTGCTCGGGACATCACCCAGGCGCGGCTTTTTTCTCGGAGTACCGACAAGTCAAAACAGGGAACCTCTTACCTACGGGGATTGTTGAGCAGCCTCGTTGAGCATAGCTGGATTGTTGAGCAGGATGGGTTTTATCAACTATCTGTTGAGCAAATGTTGAGTGCTGATCAACAGGCTCAAGAGCCCATAGAGCAAAGATTACAGCCACTTGTTAAGCGCAATGTTGAGCAGTTGAGCAGAAATGGAAAGAAAAACGGTAATGGCAATGGTGCTCAATACCACTCTTTAGACATCAGCGATGAACAGTTAGCCCAGCTTTTAGGAGGTGACTCCCATGACAACTAGCGACTGTGAAGCGTTGTTGAGCACGCTCAACATGTTTCTATCTATGGCTCCCCACAGCGATCGCGACCTAGCGGATCTCTTTGACCTGCTGGGACAGCTAGAGCCAGGGCATAAGCGCGACTTCTGGGCATGGCTCGGGGAGAATGCCCCTAACGTTAGGAAATGGCTGATGGCTCAAGGTGGCAGTTTAAGGAGGGCGGCATGAAGAATCTGGAAAAAGAATTTAAGGCGCTCAAGTCGCAGGTTGAGCAACTGGTTAAGGTACACCAGGCGCTAGGCTTGCCTACCTCGCCTTGGATTAGTCCCCAGCAAGCGGCCCAACTGATGGGAGTCAGCCGATCACGGATACTGGCTGAAATCAACAAGGCAGAGTCAGCCAGAATCCACGGCAAAGCCTTTGATCTTGTCTGGGGGACTCACTATCGGAAAAATGGTGAACATTGGCAGGTTAACCCGGTGGCGTTTGAAGCAATCATTTTTCTTCCCCCTGAGCGGCGGCCTGGTTAGCCTTCCTCCATATAGCTTCATGCTGTAACTGGTCGATAGCGGCGTGGTAAGTCTTGGCATGAACCGCCACGCTATGCCCCATCCATCGGGCGGCAATACTATCAGGAACCCCCATCACTGCTGACCTGATCGCCCATGCGTGTCTGAGAGCGTAGGGGTTATGGGGTATCTTGCGGCTGGCGGGGTTACATAGGTTCTGGCCTATCCTCTCCCCCAATTCTTGGTTATCCCTGCCTTCAATGCGGATGTTGGGCAGCTTGATTTGATCTAGATCAAACAGCGATCGCCATCTCTCAGGTAATGGCCATACGTCGCGACGGCCCGTCTTGGAGTCCTCCAGGATGGTTATCCTACCAGTCACCTTATCTAGACCCTGGGGGGCAATCCTGAACACTTCATGAGGGCGTAGGCCGTAGGTGGCGAGCATCCCATAGACCCAGGCCCAGGCGGGGTTATTGAGGCCCCTCCAGGTGGCCTCTATCTCCTCATCCGTGGGCACATCATCAGGACTCAACAGGGCAGGACTGTAGCGGCCCCTGATGCTGCTAAAGTCCACTGCTACCCCGGCAAGCTTGGCAACCTGCCTAAATACCATGCAGTCATTTTTGCGGCCCCAACTATCTGCGGGTGATCGCTTTAGAACATGGGCGATCAGCATGTCCTCCGTTAGTGGCTTCTCTGGTAACGACGCTAGGGGCTCTTCATAGTTGGCCCGGTAGCTTTGGGGCTTGATAGTGGCGGCCTTAATCACCCCAAATTCAGCCCCCCAGGCGGCGGCGGTTTTCTCCTCCCCCATCTCCCCATCTAACCAGTCAGCCCAATCAAATCTATCCAGGTTTAGATCAGATTCCAGGCGCTGAGCCTTAGCGATCGCTACCTTTACCCCGGCTGGGTTGGCATAGATACCCAGGGAAATAACCGCGCGGCTAGTGCCCCTCCCACTATCGCGACAAGGCAAGGTTCCCCGCAGTGCCAACTTACGACCTCGCCTAAGAATCTTTACCCGGTTCAATGCCTGGTTTGCTTGCCTGATCAACTCGTCAACCGTGGCCATAGGTACTCCAAACCTGATCCCAAATTGATCCAATTTACCGATTAACTGGCTCAGTTTTGGATCAAAAAACTGGTTTATCTGTACTGGTTGCCGTTTTGGCTAAATCGCTGAAACCCTTGTATTTAACGGAGAGGGAGGGATTCGAACCCTCGTTGAGTTTGACCTCAAAACAGATTTCGAGTCTGCCGCATTCAACCGCTCTGCCACCTCTCCGGGTAGATTTATTCTAACCTCTGACTGCTCCTTACCTGCGGCAATCTTGGCCCAGAAGCCAAGATTGCCGCCCATCCTCACCCTACAGCGCCAGCAGTTGATCCAGGGCCGCGATCGCTTCGCAGGGAGCGGCGGTGGGGTGGGAGGCTGGTAGGCTTCGCAGGGAGGGCACCGTCACCGCCCCCCCCAGGCCGGGGGCACGACCATGGAGGTAGTCATCACAGTAGCGACGAAAGACCGCTTCCACCGCGGCCCGGGCATTTTTCAACCCCCATTCCTGGGCAATGTAATTGGCCTTTTCTAACACATCTTGACTAAGTCTTACTTTGTTGTCATGCATAGCTGGGTATCCTGGGTCATCAAAAATAAACCTCGCACATTGGCAAACTGAGGGTCTCCCATGACGGCAAACAGGGGGTGGCCCTGCAGCCGCTCCGCAATCAGATGGGAGCCGCCGCCGGTGACCAGAAATCGGGTAACCCGGGGCATGTAGGGGGTATATTGAGCCTTCACGGTTTGGAAGATACCCTTAAACCAGGGGTCCAGGTATTCATCCAACCAGTCTTTCCAGGCCAGGCCAGTGTCAGCGTAGACGTGATCTACCCGGAATCCATCCATAACAATACAGGGGTCGGCGCTGTTGCCCAGGTGATCGGTGAGGCGGCGATCGAAGCTAATGGCGGTGGCCAGTTCGTAGGTACCGCCCCGGTCCATAATGTTTTCGTCGATTACTTCCCCGGCGGCGTCCACTAGGCGGGTGAGCCAGGTGCCCCCGCCAATGTCGATCACAATGGTGTAACCATTACCCGGGATCAACCCCTGCCCCCTGGCGTAGTGGTAGGCCCCCATGCCCTCCCGCTCCACCTGCACCGAGGCCACCGTCACCCGAAAGGGAACCCCATTGCGGGTAAACTCGTGTAGCCCCAAGAGTTGCTCCTGGATGGCCTCACCATGGCGAGCCGGGTCGGGGGTGGACACCAGCAGGTTGAGATTATAGTCGGCGATTTCCTCCCCCAGGGGCTCCAGGCAGGCATAGAGGTGTAGGCGAGCCAGCTCCACCTTATTTTCAATCACTGTTTGCTGCTGACGCCGGTATTTATAAGACTGGGCGCCAAAGTGGAAGCGACGGCCATCGGACAGCTCAATTAGGGGAGAAGCAGAGGAGTAGCTCACCGCATCGCGCCCCTGGGGAAGCTGGTAACGCACTGATCGAATCGCCTTGGGATGGCCGTCACCGCCATAGAATTTTAGGTCATAGTTGCCGGCATCAAGGGCCAGCACCGGGCAAGTGGCGGAGACGACCGGGGTAGCCCCGCCCTTGGCGGCAGTGCTGGATCGGCCTGATCGAGCCTTAGGGGTAGAACTGGTGGTGGTCATGACAGATTCATAATGATGAGAGGACGGGACCGGGACAGACAGGGAACCCGCTGTCCCCATGGGTATACAGATGAGTACATGTGAACTGATAGTAATGTATTTGTACTGTCCTGGCAAGGGGGTCAGGGGCAGAAGGTTAGGAGGGGGGGAGAGGGTTAAAGTTAGGCCTGGGCCTGTATTCCCTTGGACTCTTGCGATATGGTGAGGGGTAGGTGTTGTTATGTCCCCTTGCCCCCATGACTTCGGTTCAGCCTTCTTCCCCCCAGCCCCACCACAAAGCCAGGGCTCTGCCCCGGGGTGTTCCCCGTCCGGCTAAGCAGCTTTGTAGTGACTGCGGCCTCTGTGACACCTACTATATCCACTACGTCAAGGAGGCCTGTGCCTTTCTGAACCAACAGTTTCCCCAGTTGGAGGAACGGAGCCACGGTCGCGCTCGGCAACTAGAGTCAGACCCGGAGGTTTATTTTGGGGTTCACCAGGGGATGGTGGCGGCCCGTAAACGGCAGCCCATTCCCGGCGCCCAGTGGAGTGGTATTGTCACCACCATCGCCTCCACCATGCTCACCCAGGGCCTGGTTGAGGGGGTGGTGTGTGTGCAAAATAGTGAAACCGATCGCTTCCAGCCCCAGCCCGTCCTGGCCACGACCCCGGCGGAAATTTTGGCGGCCCGGGTGAATAAACCCACCCTCTCCCCCAACCTGTCGGTGTTAGAGCAGGTGGAGCGCTCTGGCCTCAAGCGCCTGCTGGTGATCGGGGTGGGGTGCCAAATCCAGGCCCTGCGATCAGTGCAGGATAAACTGGGGTTGGAGCAATTGTACATCCTGGGCACCCCCTGTGTGGATAACGTCAATCGGGCCGGGTTGCAACGGTTTTTGGAAACCACCAGCCGTTCCCCCGACACGGTGGTGCACTACGAGTTTATGCAAGACTTTCGGGTGCACTTTAGGCACGAGGATGGGTCCACGGAAACGGTGCCCTTCTTTGGCCTGAAAACCAACCAGTTGAAGGATGTCTTTGCCCCCTCCTGCATGGGTTGCTTTGACTACGTCAATGGTCTGGCGGACCTGGTGGTGGGCTACATGGGGGCCCCCTTTGGCTGGCAATGGATCGTGGTGCGCAACCCTCGCGGTCAGGCCATGCTAGATCTGGTGCTGGACCAGCTGGAGACCCAGCCGGTGGACAGCCAGGGCGATCGCCGTCAAGCGGTGCAGCAGAGTATCCCCGCCTACGATCGGGGGGTCACCCTACCGATGTGGGCGGCCCGGCTAATGGGGGTATTGATCGAGCGGCTTGGCCCTAAGGGGTTGGAGTATGCTCGTTTTTCCATTGACTCCCACTTCACCCGTAATTACCTTTACCTGAAGCGGCATTATCCAGAGAAGTTGGCCGCCCATGTGCCGGAGTTTGCCAAGCGGATTGTGGGGCAGTATCGGTTACCTGACTAAAGTCAGGTAACCGAATCCTCCGTAGGGCCATATTCTGTGGGACTCCCCCATCACCATCTGGCATGATTGTCATTACAGCACAACGTCAGATTGGCAGGCTATAGTGCTGCTGGATGTCATCTTCTTAGACCAATGCCGCCATCGCCGGTACCTGCCACGGTTAAGCCTAACTCCTTACGCCGCCGCCTTGGCGATCGCCTGCGGCAGCTAGCCCTGCCCACCTTTCTTTACCAATCCAAGCCTAAGGTGGCCACCATTGGCTTGAAGACTGTTATCCTCTCCAGCGTCATGGCCGGCGCCCTGGTTAGCGGCATCAAGTTTTTAACGGTGATCGAACCCTTAGAGTTATTTATCTTTGATTGGTTGGTGCGGTCCCAACCCCAGCGATCGCTGCACCCCCGCATTACCCTGGTGGGGATTAGTGAAGACGACCTGCAGCAGTATGGTTGGCCCATGAATGACGACCAGCTGGCCACCCTACTGGCCACCCTGCAGGCTCACCGGCCCAGCGTCATCGGCCTTGACCTCTATCGCAGTACCCGGCGGCCCCCGGGGGACACTGCCCTGGAGAAACAGCTGGCGGCTGAGAACTTGATTGTGATTAAAAAGGTCTATGCCGAGGGGGAAGGGGAGGTTCCCCCTCCTCCGGGGGTAGGGCCAGAGCGAGTGGGCTTTAATGACTTGCCCACCGATGCCGATAAGGTCACCCGTCGTACTCTTCTCTACGTGGGCCGGTCCCAGGATCATTCCTTTGGGTTGCGGGTAACCTTGGCGGATCAGGCGCATCGAGGCAAACCCCTGGCGGTACGAACGGGGGGAGACTACCTTTACCTGGGGGATATTCCCTTGAAGGCGCTAGGGGATAGTAATGGAGGCTATCAGGCGGAGGACAGTTCCGGCTATCAGATCTTGATGCGCTACTACGATCGCCAGACCACCCCCCGGTCCCTCTCCCTTAGCCAGGTCTTAAGTGGTCAGTTTGACCCTAGCTGGGTCACCGATAACATCGTGCTGATCGGCAGCATTGCCCCTAGCCTCAAGGACCAGTTCTCCACCCCCTTTAGCTTTGGTCAGGGTGACGAACTCACCATGCCAGGGGTGATGGTCCATGCCCAAATCGTCAGTCAGTTACTAAACCTGATCGCCGGTGAAGCGGCCCTGTACCGATTTCTCCCTCCCTGGGCGGAGGGGCTGTGGCTGTTAATCTGGTGTTTAGGGGCGGGGGCCCTAACCTGGACTATCCAACGACCGGAGTTATTACTGGGGGGGATCCTGGGGCTACTGGTGGGAATCAGTGGGGTGGGGTGGCTGGGAATTCACCAACTGGTCTGGCTGCCCATCGCCGAACCGATGTTAGGATTATTGATCACCGCCGCCATTGTCACCATCTACAAGCTGGTCTACCGCAGTAAGCACGACCCCCTGACCGGGCTGGCTAATCGGGAAGCCTTTATCACCATGATTCAAAGGGCGCTACACCAGGCCGCATCCCAACCGGTAATTACGGTGTTCATGGGCATCGATCGCTTTAAGGTAATCAATGAAAGCCTGGGCCATCAGGCAGGGGACCAGGTGCTGCGGGCGATCGCCCAACGCCTGCTCAAGCACATGCCGGCCCAGGCCAGGGTCGCCCGGGTAGGGGGGGATGAGTTTGCCCTGCTGTTCACCCACCTGGACGCTGAGGCCGCTGGCCATCAGATGGATCGACTGCAACACCTACTGTCGGAACCGATTAACCTGGATGGGCAAAAATTTCCCAGCACCATCAGTATTGGCATGGCTATTGGTCAACCTAACCTGGAATACCGCCCCGCCGATCTGTTGCGCGATGCCCATACCGCCATGTACCGGGCTAAGGCCTTAGGAAAGACCCGATTTGAGGTTTTTGCCGCCGGTATGTTGACCGAGGCGGTCAACCGCCTACAGCTGGAGAGTGATCTGATTACCGCCCTGGATAACCAGGAGTTTTTGCTCTACTATCAGCCGATTGTCAGTTTACAAAGTGGGGTGCTGGCTGGCTTCGAAGCCCTGGTCCGGTGGCGCCAGAAGGACCGGGGCTTTGTCCTACCCAGTGCCTTTATTCCCGCCGCTGAGGAAACCGGGTTAATTATGGCCCTGGGGCAATGGATCTTTCGAGAGGCCTGTCGTCAGTTGCGCCAGTGGCAGGAGTTGTTTCCCCAACACCAGCACCTGACCATGAGCATCAATCTATCCAACCGACAATTTAGCCAGCCAGACCTGGTCACCCAGATTGCAGCGGCTCTGGAGGAGACCCAGGTGTCCGGTGAGTGCATACGGTTGGAAATTACCGAGAGTATGGTGATGGGGGATGTGGATCGGGCCATCGACCTGATGTTGCAACTCAAGTCCCTCGATTTAAAGCTCGCTATTGATGACTTTGGCACGGGTTATTCCTCCCTGAGTTATCTGCACCGTTTCCCCATGGATACCCTCAAGGTAGATAAGTCCTTTGTCGGTCGCCTGGAGAACAGTAACGAAGATCGGGCGATTATCCATACGATTCTAAACCTGGGGCAACAACTGGGCCTGGCGGTGGTAGCAGAGGGTATTGAGACCGAAGCCCAGGTGGCCATGCTCAAGCAGGAGGGCTGTGACTATGGTCAGGGGTACTTCTTTGCTAAGCCCCTGGGCCATGAGGCGGTGGAGGTGCTACTTCGACAGGCCGATCTAACCTGGCACCATTGGCGGCCAGCAACGATGGCTAATTCTTAAACCTTAAAAAAAAAACGATGCTGTGGGTTCATGGCAATCTCAACTGGTTTACAATGATCCCAATAATAAATTTGACTTAGCTGCCAAGAGCAAAACCTTTAGGTTTCTGCCCTTGGTGATGCAGTGCCCTTCTAGGTAAAAGGTGTGGGTGATTTTTGCCGACTTTTACTTCCTGAGGTCATGGCGACTCTTTTAACCCGCCTATCCATAACCCCTATATCAATGCTAGTTGCTGCCAACGACTCTACCTTTGAAGCCACGGTTTTAACCGCCGATCTACCGGTACTGGTACATTTTTGGGCTCCCTGGTGTGGCCTCTGCCGGCGAATCACCCCCCTTCTCCAGCAGTTTCAATCAGACTGGCAGGGGCAACTGCAGGTGGTTACGGTCAATGCCGATGAGAACCTACGGCTGGCCAGTGCCTACCGGCTGATCACCCTGCCAACCCTATTGTTGTTTGACGGCGGTGAGCTGCGCCAGCGGTTGGATAGCTTTCCTGGCAAAGAAGATATGCGCCTACTCCTGAATGCCTGCCTGGATCAGCGCCTGCCCCTAGCGGGCTATTCTCTCCAGGCCGTCCCCTACCCTCAGGGGTAAGGGGTTCCTAGGTCCTGGAGGGGGTAGATTAGCTGGATAATTGAGAACGTCCCCTAAGGGTTCCTCCGATGACCAAGACAATTCTAGTCATTGACGACGAGCCCGATATCCGTGAGGTGGTGTGTCTGGTGCTGGAGGAATTGGGCGGTTGGCAAGCAGACCAGGCCGGATCAGGGCAGGAGGGGCTGGCCAAGGCTGGGGTGCAGCCCTGGGATGCGATTTTGCTGGATGTGTCAATGCCAGATATGGACGGAGTAGCGGTATTCAAGGAACTTCAGGCTCGCCCCAGCACCCAGGCCGTCCCGGTGATTCTGTTGACCGCCAGGGTGCTGAAGAGCGATATCGACCGGTTTACGGAACTGGGGGTGGCGGGGATTATTGCCAAACCCTTTAACCCGCTTCAGGTATGGCGAGACCTGGCCACCATGCTAGGCTGGCCCGTGGATTGAGTTATCGCCCTGTCCTCAGCCTGCGGTCAACGCTATGGATGCTCCGGAGCCCCAACAGCCTGTCCCCTCCCCCAACTCTCCGCAAGAACGGCAGCAGCGCCTGCGGGAGCTGGCGGCGGTGTTCCTGCGGCTGGGATCTGTTGCCTTTGGCGGGCCGGCGGCCCACATCGCCATGATCGATGATGAGGTGGTGAAGCAGCGACAGTGGATGGGCCGGGAGCAACTGCTGGACCTGATCGGAGTAACCAACCTGCTACCGGGCCCCAACTCCACCGAACTGGCTATCCACGTCGGCTACGAGCGGGCCGGTTGGGCGGGGCTGTGGGTGGCGGGCAGTTGTTTTATCCTGCCCGCCATGGGGATTGTTTGGCTGCTGGCGGCGATCTATGTCCGCTACCAGACCCTTCCCCAACTGGAGGGGTTGCTCTACGGCATCAAGCCGGTGATTATCGCCATTATCCTACAGGCGCTGGTGAAGCTGGGCCAGAAGGCCCTTAAGGATGGGCCCACGGCGATCGCCGCCCTGGGCGTGGTGGTGGCCTACTTTTTTCAGCTTAATGAAATTCTGCTGCTCCTGGTGGCTGGCCTAGCGGTGATGCTGGTCAAAAATCTGCGGGGCGGCGGCAGGGCGGCCCTGCTGCTGCCCTTGACCGGTAGCCTGGCCCAAACCGGTGGGGCAGCCCCGGCGGCAACCTGGGCAGGGCCAATCTGGATGCAGTTGTTTTTCTTCTTCCTCAAGGTGGGGTCAGTGCTCTACGGCAGCGGCTACGTCCTGCTGGCCTTTCTACAGCGGGATCTGGTAGACCGCCTGGGCTGGCTCACCTCCCAAGAACTGCTGGATGCGATCGCCATCGGTCAATTTACCCCCGGCCCGGTCTTTACCACCGCCACCTTTGTGGGCTACCTGGTGGCGGGTAATGCCGGGGCGATCGCCGCCACCCTGGGAATCTTTCTACCGGCCTTTCTGCTGGTGGGGCTGGTGAATCCTTGGGTGCCGGTGCTGCGCCGGTCCCGCTGGTTTGGTGGTTTTTTAGATGGGGTGAATGCGGCCTCCCTGGGTTTAATGGCGGCGGTGCTGTTTACCCTGGGCCAAACCGCCCTGGTGGATGGGGTGACGGTGGGGCTGGCGGTGCTGGGGGCGATCGGGGTGTTTCGGTTGCAGATTAACTCCGCCTGGATAGTGCTGGCGGGGGGGCTGGTGGGGCTGGTCGCCCAGCTACTTTAAGGGGCTGGGGAATCTAGAGCTCTAGCCTAAATACCCCCCCTGGGGCTGGCTCCTGAGTTCTGCCTGCTCAGCCCCGGGTCGGTAGGAGGGGCAAAGCAAAACCTGCCCATCCTACCCCTCTGACCACTGACCACTAACTCCTTACCCCCGCTTGCCGGATGCTCGAATTTACCCGGTCCTGAGCGTTCTGGCCAAAGCTATAAATAAATAGATTCAGTAAACGGATGTTTCATTTGAATTGCCTATGGGTTGTTTTTGAGATTGCTATTTTACAAATCCGGTGGGGTGAGACATCATAGATTCAAGCAAATCAACAAATTGCTGAGGATAGAAAAAATCTATGGTTACCTTCATTCCTTCCCGAGCGGATACGGAGACCACCCGTCGTTTGACCCTGCAAACCGCCACCATCGCTAGCCACTCCAGGGCGATTCGGTGCCTGGATTGGGACCGCGATCGTTTTGATATCGAGTTTGAGCTTCAGCACGGCACCACCTATAACTCCTTTCTAATTCAGGGTGATCAGGTGGCCCTGGTAGACACCTCCCACCAAAAGTTTGAAGCGCTTTACCTGGAGTCGCTGCAGCGGTTAATTGACCCGACCAAAATCGACTACCTGGTGGTTAACCACACCGAACCCGATCACAGTGGGCTGGTGGAAAACCTGCTGGCCCTGGCCCCTGACATAACCGTGGTGGGATCTAAGGTGGCCCTGCAGTTCCTGCAGAACCAGATCCACCGTTCCTTCAACAGCCGTACGGTCAAGAGTGGTGACACTCTTGACCTGGGCCAGGGCCATTGTCTGGAATTTATTGCGGCCCCCAATTTGCACTGGCCCGATACGATCCTCACCTACGATCGCGGTACGGGGGTACTGTACACCTGTGATGTGTTTGGCATGCACTACTGCGATGATGCTCTCTATGACGAGGTGCCCAACCTCCTGGAGGCTGACTTTCAGTATTATTACGACTGCCTGATGGGCCCCAATGCCCGGTCAGTGCTGGGGGCGCTCAAGCGCATCGACCCCCTGGAGATTAACCTGGTGGCCACTGGCCATGGGCCTTTGCTGCGGCATCACCGGCAAGACTGGCTGGAGCGCTACCGCACCTGGAGTGAAACCCAGGCCAAGGCAGAACCCTTTGTGGCCCTGTTTTACCTGGAGGATTATGGGTTTAGCCCCCGCCTTGGCCACGCCATCGCCCAGGGCATCACTAAAACCGGCACCGCTGTGGAGTTGGTCAATGTCGCCGAGGCCGACCCCCATGAGGTGCGGGAGTTAGTGCATGAGGCCGCTGGGCTGGTGGTGGGGATGCCGCTCCAGGAGGAAAATAGCCGGCTACACCCGGTCCTGAGTACGATTTTGGCGGCCGCCAATCGTAAGCAGGGAATTGGTCTATTCGAAAGCGGTGGCGGCCATGACGAACCCATCTATCCCCTACGCAACCGCTTTCAGGAATTAGGGTTGACCGAGGTCTTCGCCCCCATCCTGGTCAAGGAGGCTCCCGCCGCCGCCACCGACAAGCTGTGTGAAGAGGCGGGGACCGATCTGGGCCAGTGGTTAAACCGCGATCGCCAGGAAAAGAAGGTCCACCTGGAGGCTAGCCTCGACCAGTCCCTGGGCCGGATTAGCAGTGGACTCTACCTCCTAACCGCCCGTCGGGGGGAGGTGACCGGAGCCATGGTGGCCTCCTGGGTGATCCAGGCCAGCTTCCAGCCCCTGGGGGTGGCGATCGCCGTGGCTAAGGACCGCGCCATCGAATCCCTAATGCATGTGGGGGACAGCTTTGTGCTGAATATCCTGCAGGAAGGTAACTATTACCGCCTGGTCAAGCATTTTCTCAAGCGGTTTCCCCCCGGGGCCGACCGTTTCGCCGGTATTGCCACCTACGAAGCCAGTAATGGCTCGCCTATTTTGGCAGAGGCTCTAGCCTACCTGGAGTGCACCGTGGCCCACCGCCTAGAAGCCAGCGACCATTGGATTATCTATTGCACCGCTGGAGCTGGTCGGGTGGCTAATACCGATGGCCTAACCGCGGTACATCATCGTAAAGTCGGTAACCATTACTAATCCCATGACCTACTCCCTCACCCCCCCCTCTGTCGATTGGCAAACCGCGAGCCGACCTCGCGATGTACAGGTGGCGGAAATTGGCCAACATACCCTGGTGCTACGCTCTCGCACCTGGGAACGGCTCAAATTCGAAGTGGAATACGGCCGCCGTCGAGGCACCACCGCTAACTCCTATCTAATTCGGGCGGATAGGACCGTGGTGATCGATCCTCCGGGGGAATCCTTCACCGCCATCTACTTAGAGGAGTTGCGGCGTCACCTGGATTTGCATAGCCTTGACTATATCATCACCAGCCACGTCAACTCCAACCGTCTGGCTACCCTGGAGCAACTGCGTAATCTGGCTCCCCAGGCAACCATCCTCTGCTCTCGGCCAGCGGCCAATGTCTTGAAGAATAGCCTGATCGCCTGGAACGATGACCTCCGTCCCCTCCGGTCTGGGGACAGGGTAGACCTGGGCCAGGGCCATTGCCTGGAGTTTTTCCAAGCGCCTACGCCGCGCTGGCCCGATGGACTGTGTACCTACGACCCGGCCACCCAAACCCTGTTCAGCGATAAGCTGTTTGGGGCCCACATCTGTGATGATGCCCTTTGGGATGAGCACTGGCGCCAGCTAGAGGCCGATCGCCGATACTACTTTGATTGCCTGCAGGCTCCCCAGGCCAAACAGGTGCAATCCATTCTCCAGCAGTTTGAACCCCTAGCCCTCACCTGTCTGGCTCCTGGCCACGGGCCCCTGGCCCGGTTTAGCCAAAGCCGATTACGGCAAGACTACGGTGATTGGTGTCAACAACAGACCCAACGTCACCTGCAGGTGGCGCTGCTCTATACCTCAGCCTATGGTAATACGGCCAGGGTGGCGGATGCCATTACCCGGGGGCTGATGGCGGCCGAGGTGGCGGTGGAGTCCTTCAACTGTGAGGAGACCCCAGCCGAGGCCATCGCCGAGGCCATCGCCGAGGCCGTGACCGCCTGTGATGGATTTATCATCGGTTCTCCCACCCTGGGAGGCCACGCCCCGGTACAGATTCAAACGGCCCTGGGGGCGATTTTGGCGAATGTTCCTAAAACTAAGCTGGCCGGTATCTTTGGCTCCTTTGGTTGGAGTGGTGAAGCCATTGACCTGCTGGAGCAAAAGCTGCGGGATGCCGGTTATCAATTGGGCTTTGAACCGATTCGGGTGCGATTTAGCCCCGATGGCGATACCCTGGCCGCCTGCAAAGCGGCGGGAACCCAGTTCGCCCAACAGCTCCGCCGTCGTTCAAAACAGCAGGTACCGCGGCAGGTCGCCAATGATGCGCAAGCTGATCGCACAGCCCAGGCCATGGGTCGAATTATCGGATCCCTTTGTGTTGCCACCGTCCGCCAGGGGGATGGGCATTGCGGTATCCTGACCGCCTGGGTCACCCAGGCCAGCTTCGACCCCCCCGGCCTGATGCTAGCCCTACCGGTTGAAGAGTCGGTTTTCAGCCAGCTTTCTCCAGGAACGCCCTTTGTCCTCAACATTTTGAAGGAAGGGCGGGCCGTGCGTCGCCATTTCTCCTTTCAGGAGTCGACCCCGAGGGCCTTTGCCTCCCTGGAAACCCGGGCCGCTGAAAATGGCTGCCTAATTCTCACCGATGCCCTCGCCTACCTGGAATGTACCATTCAAGACCAGGTGGGGGCGGGTGACCATCAACTGATCTACGCCAGGGTGAATCATGGCCAACTGCTCGCCCAGGAGGGGGTGACGGCTATTCAACATCGTAAATCCGGTAGTCAGTATTGATGGCCCTGGGCCAGCACCGTGGGAATCACCTCCCGGTAGATAGGGTTAGGGATCTGGATGCCCCGCCATTGGTCTTGACTGCACAGCCCTAGGTCCAGCACGTAGCGCAGGTCATTGGCGGAGGTTTCCGGTAATTCCTCCCCCGCCATGATCGGTTGGATAATAGCCCGCAGCTGCTCCGCCAGGCTATCCAGGTGGGTGTTCTGGCGATTGATGAGGATGTCCCTGGCCGGTGGCCTGGGTGTGCTGCCGGTAGAGCTCCTCCACCTCAGTAAAGGAAAAGTTGCCCGACCCTGGCTTAAGGTTGGCTTAGCCTATTCTTAACGTAAGCCATCAACAGCCATTGTATGGTTACCCATGTATTTTTACTTTCCCCAGGCAAAGGTAATGAATCGGACTTGTTTTGGCGCGCCAGGCTTACCCCTACCCTTGTTGCAGACCATCCGGCGCGGGAGGGTCAGGTTTATCCTATTACTTACCCTGGCCTGCCTGCCCCTTGGCCTTAGCCTGCCCAGGGCCAGGGCTCAGACCGCCGCTATCCAGGGGGAAGTGGTCTTCACCCTAACCGATCTGGCTGGGGCGGAAATGTTGGATGTCTCCGACGACGGTCGCTACGCCCTGGTGGTGGGGGATGATACCGCCACCCTGGTGGCAATTGGCCAAGACACCCTCACCATCGCTGGCACCTGGGGCTTGACAGCGGCCTTTCTCCCTGCCGGCTCAACCGCCGCCGAGCTCACCGGGGTAGCCATCAGCCCGGATGGTACCTTTGCCCTGGTGGGGGTTAGGGATGGGGATGAGGCCAATTTCGCCACCTTTGACGAGGTTCCCGGCAAGGTTGTTGCCCTTTCTCTGCCTGATCTGAAGCCGATCGGGCAGGTTACGGTGGGGCGGGGGCCTGACTCCGTGGCCATTGCCCCCAACGGTCAGTTTGCCGCCGTGGCCAATGAGGACGAGGAAAACGAGGAGGATTTAACCAACCCTGAGAACCGCCCCGGCACCGTTTCCATCATTGATTTACGGCGGGGTGCGGGGCAAATGACCCAGGTGGAGGTCCCCATTCCCCCCAGTAACCTTGCCTTCTTCCCCAGGGACCCCCAGCCCGAAACCGTTCGGATTGCTGCCAATAGTTCCTTTGTGCTGGCTACCCTGCAGGAAAATAACGCGGTTACCCGCATTCAGGTGCCCTCTCCCCTGCCCAGTACCCTTACCCCAGGGGCCTTTTCGGTTCAAAACTTTGATGTTGGTATCCGTCAGGGGTTGGGTTTAACCCAGGATAAGGTTGAAACCGGCAATTGCCGCTCCAGCACCTACGGCCTCTCCCTCAGACAGGGGTTTACCTCCGCCCGGGAGCCCGATGGTCTTGCCCTGACCCCCGATGGCCGCTACTTTGTCACCGCCGATGAGGATAATTTGACCAGCGTCAATAACCAGTCCTACGAAGGCATCCCCCTCAGCCCCCACGGCAGTCGTAGCATTAGTGTGTTTGATGCCACCACGGGCAGGTTCCTGGGGGACAGCGGAAATTCTATCGAGGAGAGTGTAATTGCCCTGGGCCTGCCCCAACGATGCAATAGCAAAGGGCCGGAGCCAGAGGTGGTGACGGTGGCCCGGGTGGGCGATCGCACCCTGGCCTTTGTGGCGATCGAACGCTCCGATGCCGTCACCATCCATGACATTTCTGACCCGACCAATATTCAGCGACTTGACACCGTTATTCTCAATCCTGGGGTGGTGCGATCGGATAGAAAGGCCGAACTTGAGCCCGAGGGCCTGGAGTTTATTGCCGCCACCAATCAGCTTGTGGTATCTAACCCAGGGGTTGGCTCGGTCAGCTTGATTAATCTGACCCGTCCCTAGTAGTCAGTCAACCCGGAACCTGTCAATGATTTTGAGACAGTCAGTTGGAGACATTAGTGTGACACCCTGCTTGAGCGCACCCAACTCCTCCATCGCGTTGGGTCTGCATGGTGGCTTTATACACCGGCTAAACCCTAGCTTTTAGAGACGGTAGCGCTATCGAAGATGGGCTTGGGGTGAGGGATGACCGCCCTGGATTCTAAGCCATTTAGTAAACTGTCTCTGCTTTAATCAGGACCCTAGACCCCTCGTTTAGGGTTGAGGTGTCCCATTTCTCACCGTTAGGGGTTCACCCATGAGTTCTGTTCAACCGCCAACCAGCCATAGTCAAGCTTGGGTCGTGCAAACCTGGTTAGCCTTTGGAATTTCGGTGTCCAGCCTGTCGCTGGGTATTGTTTTCCTGCCGGTAAATTCCTGGGTAAAAGGCTATATGGGTATGGGTACCCTGTTTGCCCTGGGGTCTACCGCTAGCCTTGCCAAGACCGTACGCGATCTCCACGAAGCCAAACAGGTGACCGCCCGCATTGACGAAGCCAAAGTCGAAAAGCTTTTGGCCGAACATCATCCACTGCGATAGCGATCACTACCTCATGGTACGTCAGGTCTGGTAGCCCGCCGCGATCGCTTCCCTGGCTCTGCCCCTGAGGAAAGCTAGGGGGTTAAGCCTGGTTCCACCCTCATTGCCTGGCTACCCAGCCAGGTTTTTTAGTTGGCATGGTCCAGGCCTAGCAGGGTTACAATAAAGGGGCTGGAGCATCGGAGTTCCTCTGATCATGGTGACCACCAAACTCTCTCTGGCTGACTATCTGAGCCTTGAAAACGGCCCGGAGGGCCTGTGGGAATTTGTGGACGGAGACATTATTCAGATGCCGCCGGAGAGTGAGGAAAATGTCCGGGTGGCCAGGTATTTGATGGCCCAGCTTTTGCAATGGGTGGCCTTTGACCAGGTACGGCGTAACGAGACGGAAATTATTGTGGCCGGTCGGGCCCGTTTACCGGATTTGATGGTCATCGGACCTGACCTGGTGAAGGCCCTTACCGGCCAGCCCCGCAGCCGGATTACGGAGGATATGCCCGCCCCCCTGTTGGTG
>JBEIGU010000043.1:0-28878 GCA_040381765.1 Leptolyngbya sp. | reverse complement strand
CCCCCAGCCCCCAATTCCGGGGGAACCGAACCCTTCAAAATCCACCAGAATTGGGGGATTTTGGGGACGCAAAGGACTCAAACGAAGTCAGACCCGACTTATGTGTACACGGCAGCTTGCCAAGGGGGGGGTACAGCATGAATCTCATACAGCCAGGCGCTGGGGGGTAAGACTGAGCAATGGGGTGTCTCACTCTATGGAAAACCGCTATAGACCGTAATCAAAATTTTAAATTTCATAGATAAGGCACAACAAAACAAAATAGCGAATCCGCTGAACAGCAGCCAAAAACTTCCTGAGAAAAAGCACTATTGGCGGGGCTGATGCACACCCGACGGATCTCAGAAAAGTTCCCTAAATCGAGATACAGGAGACTGAGATTGAATCCTAACCTTTGACTGATGAACTTGATGGGTATGGTTGCAATTTATCTAAACAGTGCTCAGATAGATATGAATTATACGGGGATCATCGCTTTTAGACAATTTTCCCTTTAGGCTAGGGTGGCTGACAAGGAAAAAAACGAGGGCGATCGCCTGGGAATAGGTAGCAAACCATACCTGCCTGGAATCGATTTCGAATCTCTCCAGGGAGATGTAGGGGTGATTAAGGGCCAGGGTTGTCCGGCCTGGATGCGGCTTATTTCCCTTAAATTCCTGACCGTTGACCGTTACCACTCTATCCCTGGGGAAATCAGTCAAGGCAATCATCGGGCCTCTGTATAAAGTTCCTTAACTAAGGTGATTAGGTTTAGGGAAAGAACCGAGGATTCACGGAGGGGTTTCTCGAGAGGGGAGATTGCACGGGGGCACCGTTGAGGCGTTGGTCAACCCACCGTCGGGCTTTGTAGATCGCCTCCCGCCGACTTAAGGCCCCGGGCACCGCGATCGCCGTTCCCCGGTCATGGTCAGCCCAAACAGAAAATACCGTGAGGCCATTATCTTCGCTTTTCTCTATCGCTAATTGAAATCCGCGGTAGGTGAAAGCCCCAATCACATGGGGATAGTCAGGCTCGGGAAATACCATGGTAGTCAGCCGTCACAATAGGGCAATGGCCCCAATGGGTATGGGGCTCTCTCTACGGATCAGGAGAGGGTCCCTGTGGTTAAGTCACGGACCATCTCAAGCTATAGCTTAGGCGGCCGCCAGGTTATGGGCGGCAAAATCCCAGTTCACCAGATGATTGAGAAAGTTGTCAATATAGTCTGGGCGACGGTTTTAATAGTCCAGGTAATAGGCATGCTCCCAGACATCCATGGTCAGTAGGGGCACCTGGCCGGCGGTGAGGGGGCAATCAGCGTTGCTGGTTTTAGTGACCTTTAGCTGGTCATCCGCTAGCACCAGCCAGGCCCAACCACTGCCAAATTGGCTAGCCCCTGCGGATTTAAAGGCGTTGACAAAGTCCCCAAAGCTACCAAAATCGGTCTTGATCCGATCCAGGAGGGGGCCTGAGGGCTCACCGCCACCTTGAGGCTTCATCGAGTTCCAGTAAAAACTATGGTTCCAGGCCTGGGCGGCATTATTGAAAACACTTTGCAAAGCGGCATCGCCAGCAATGGTTTTAATCACCACCTCGATGGGATGATCATTGTGGGGGGTGCCCTGCACCGCCTCGTTGTACTTAGTCACGTAGGTGGCATGGTGCCTATCGTGGTGAAACTCCAGGGTAGACTTGGAAATGTAGGGTTCCAGGACATCGTAGGCGTAGGGTAGGGTAGGCAAACTGTAGGCCATGGGTGACTCTCTTAATCGACCTCTGGATCATAGGGGATCCCTCAGATGGGGGCTATGCCCACCTGGGGCATGAAATTGGTGTTATTGCAGGCCCGGTTGACCAGGGGAGAAAATCACTGCTGATCGAGCCTGAGCGGTTATAGTGAAATTGACGGCTAACCGGTACCGGGGATTGCGATGTTTAATTTAGGTTGGACTGAGGTTGTTCTGGTGATTGGAGTGGCCTTGTTAATTTTCGGCCCCAAGAAAATTCCCCAACTGGGCAGTGCTCTGGGCAAAACCCTGCGGAGCTTTAAGGAGGAAATGGGCTCGGGGGCTGAGTTGGATGCCGCTGCGGAGTCCTACGAGGATGCTGAGGATGCGGATGTTTATCGTTAGGTTCTAGTCTAGAGGGCTAGTGGTAGCCGCAGCCCTGGAAAAGGGGGCAGATGCAAGCCAGGATCTTTACCTAGCATTATGTACCTTGATCAACTCGTTAGCTGAGCGTTCTGGCTAAAGCAATTACTAATTTGCCATGGGGAAATTCTGGAAGTATACCCTGGCCAGCTTCACTGGCTCCCTGCTGTTTTTTCTGCTGCTAGGATTTTGGCTGACCGTGGGAGCCCTGGGCCTGGCAGGGGTCTTGATGGCGGGGCTGCTGAAGGCGGGAGGGGGAGCCAGTGTGGCTAAAAATACGGTGCTGGTCTACGACCTTTCCACGATTATTGCCGATGCCCCCACCCCGCTGGATTGGGGCGAGGCCCTGTTGGGGGGGGCACCCCAGACCCAACTTTCCCTCTACCAGGCGGTGACGGCCATCAGAGAGGCCGCTGAGGACGATCGCATCGTCGCCCTCTACCTGAAGGGGAGTGACACTGGCCTGGGGGCGGGGCTGGCCAACCAGGTGGATTTACACCAGGCGATCGCCGCCTTCAAGGCCACGGGCAAGCCTATCCTGGCCTACGACAGCCGTTGGAGCGAGCGGGAATATTATCTCGCCTCCCTGGCCGATACCCTCTACCTCCACCCCCTGGGGGAGCTGGAAATGAACGGTCTCTACGCCGAAACCATGTACCAGGCCAGAGCCCTGGAAAAGCTGGGGGTGGGGGTACAGGTGACCCGGGTGGGTAAGTACAAATCTGCGGTGGAACCTTTCCTGCGAGACAGCATGAGTCCGGAGGAACGCAACCAGAGTCAGCGACTGCTGCAGGACCTCTGGCAGGAGCTGATCACGGCGGCGGCAGCGGGGCGATCGCAGTCCCCCGAGGCGCTCCAGGCCATTGCCGACAATCAGGGGCTGCTGTTTGGCCCTGAGGCCCAGGCCGCTCAGTTGGTAGACGCGGTGGTCTACGAAGACGAGGTGATTACCGCCCTACGCCAGCTTACCGGTAAGTCTAATGACTCTGATCAGGATCGGGACCTAACCCCAGGGGAAGCCCCCCAGTCCTTTCCCAAAATCAGCCTGTCCGCCTATGCCCAGACCCTTACCTATCCCCATGCTGAGGGTAACCCTGACCACCAGGTAGCCCTGGTCTATGCGGAGGGAACCATTGTGGATGGCCAGGCCCCCAATCCCTTCGGAGAAGCGGGGGTAATCGCCGGTGATAGCCTGGCTCGTCGCCTGCGGCAACTGCGGCAGAAACCAGAGATTAAGGCGGTGGTACTCCGGGTCAACAGCCCCGGCGGTAGTGCCACCGCCTCTGAGGTGGTGGGGCGTGAGGTGAGGCTTTTACAGGAGGCGGGTAAGCCGGTGGTGGTATCCATGGGGAATGTGGCGGCCTCCGGTGGCTACTGGATTGCTAGCGGTGCCGACCGGGTGCTAGCCCAACCCAGCACCATTACGGGGTCCATCGGTGTCTTTAGCCTGTTCCTAAATTTGCAGGAACTCGGGGGTAACCTGGGGGTGCGCTGGGATGGCGTTAAAACCGCCGCTCTGGCGGATATGGGCTCCACCACCCGACCGAAAACCCCACAGCAGCTGGCAATTTTACAGGGTACCGTTGACCGCATCTACCAGGTGTTCCTGGAACGGGTGGCCCAGGGGCGGAATTTAGCTCCAGCTAAGGTGGCGGAAATTGCCCAGGGCCGAGTCTGGTCTGGTAAAACCGCCAAGCAGTTGGGGCTGGTGGATGAGATCGGGGGCTTGGAGGTGGCCCTGACCCGGGCGGCAAGCCTGGCTGATCTCGGGGATGACTGGCGACTGCGTCAATATCCCGAACCCGATGACTGGGGACGCTTCCTGCTCAATCTCACGGCAGCCCTTAAAACCCGGGTCACCGCTACCGATCCCCTCCGCCATCAGTTCGATCGGTTCTTGGCGGATTTGACCCTGCTCAAAACCCTGAATGACCCCCAGGGGATTTACCTGCTGATGCCCTACCAATGGGACGTGGAATAGGGAATCACCCTAGGCCGCCAGATGGCGAGACACCACCCCAGAAATATGGTCTATCCAGTGATCCACCATGGCGGCCTGGCTGGCCTCCACCATCACCCGGATGACGGGTTCCGTCCCGGAGGGCCGCACCAGCACCCGCCCTTCGCTGCCCATGGCCTGCTCAGCGGCGGTAATGGCCTGGTTGACCGCTTCACAGTCTTGCCAGTGGAGGCGACGATCGCGATCGGTAACCTGGACGTTTTGTAACCGTTGGGGATAGGGTTGGAAACTTTGCTCCAGGAGATCGGCCAGAGATCCCCCCAGGCTCTGCACCAGGGCAGCCAGGTGTAGGGCGGTAAGCAGCCCATCTCCGGTCAGACTATAGTGGTGACAAAGGATGTGGCCGGACTGCTCTCCCCCCAGCTTGGCCCCCCGTTTGACCATCTCGGCATGGACGTACTGATCGCCAACCTGAGTGCGCACCAGGGTACCTCCCAGTTTTTCCCAGGCTCGCTCAAAGCCCAGGTTCGCCATGACGGTGGAAATCAGGGTGTGGTTAGGGAGGCGTCCCTGGGCTTGCAGGTACTGACCCCAAAAGTAAAGGATGTAATCTCCATCCACCACTCGACCAGCGCCATCAACCGCCATCACCCGGTCGGCATCGCCATCGAAGGCAAAACCGAGGTCAGCCTGGTGGGCTTGCACCGCTGCCTTGAGGGGCTCCAGGTGGGTAGAGCCACAGTGGACGTTGATGCGATCTCCATCGGGCTGGTCATGCAGGGTAATCACCCGCGCCCCCGTGGCCCTGAACACCTCCTCCCCGAGCCGGGTGGCGGAGCCCCAGGCTAAATCCAGCACTACCGTCATCCCCCGCAGGTCCAGGCCTGGCAGCAGGGGTTCCTGCAGAAAGCTAGCGTAGCGATTAACCAACTCTGGACGGTAGTAACATTGGCCCCAGGGGGTATTGGCGGGTACCGACAGATCCCTGACCTGGCCCCGCAGAGCCGCCTCGATGCTGGCCTGGAGGGAGCCGGGCAGTTTAGTGCCGTCGCCGCCGAAAAATTTGATGCCATTATCTTGGGGAGGATTGTGGCTAGCGGAAATCATGATCCCCCCCAAGGTCTGGCAGGACTCCGCCAGGTAGGCCACCGCTGGAGTGGGGCACAGGCCCACCTGCCAGACATCCAGCCCCGCTGAGGTGAGCCCAGCGGACAGAGCCGTAGCCAACATATGGCCAGAGTTGCGGGAATCTTGCCCCACCACCACCGGCCCCTGTTCTAACCCTGAGGCCCGTAACACCTGGCCAGCCCAGAAGCCAACCTCCATGGCCAGGGGAGCGGTGAGCAACTCGCCGGCCTTACCGCGAATGCCATCAGTGCCGAATAGGGGGCCGGCGGGCAGGTTTAGACCAGTGAGGCCACTTGCAAAGGCCCGACCGCGATCGTCAGGACCAGTGCCCTGGGCAGAAGTGTGATCACCACTGATTGAAGTATTAATCATGCTCTATAGTCCTCATCACATACACACTTACTCTGGAGGATACCATCTCTGTCCTAAAATGAATTTCAACCCCCGGCCAGTTAGGTTTAGCATGGATTTAGCATGGATAGCGATCACTCCCCCCTTCCCAGCCTGGCTGCCGCCGTTGCCACCTTTAACCAGGGAGACTTCTACGACTGTCATGACCAGCTCGAGGCACTGTGGATGGAGGCGGACCCTGTGGATAAGCCTTTTTACCAGGGGATGCTACAAATTGCCGTTGGTTTTTATCATCTGGGTAACGAAAACTGGCGAGGGGCAGCAATTTTGCTAGGGGAAGGAATCAACCGCCTACGCTCCTTTGCCCCCGACTACCAGCAAATCGCCGTTGATCAATTAATTGACTGCGGCAGGGCCTGGCTACAGGCCCTGCAGCAAGTGGGTCCAGAAATGGTTATACCCCTTAGTCAGGCCCTGAATCAGGCCGTCTGCCGAAGCCAAGACCCAAAACTTCAGCCCTTAACCCAATTTCCCTCCCTGGAACTTACCGTTAACGATCAACATCTTTGCTTACCTTTACCCTTGATGGCCCCTTGCTCAGATGCTTGGCAAGCCTAAACCTGAGATCTCAGGGTGCCTAAACGTCAACTGTTTACCTGCGCCCTAGCTGGACTAAACCCTAAATCCTATCCAGGACCGTAGTCCCAGATTCGACGACGGCCTTCGCCACCTCCAGCCCCGCCCTTCTCCCCAGACAGCTACTAAATACAAGCAAGCACCCAACCGGTAGGCTTGCCGCCAAACCCCCTAAGTCTCCACCTCGCGTAGCGGCCCGGAGGGCAGACTCTGGGAAACTTTAAACCTTTTCCCGAAATCGGAGGGCTAGGGGAGTAAAGCCAACATTTTGAACCGCAACAAAAGGTGGGTGCACAGGATAGCCCCAGACAAAGGCAGGAAAAAGCTTAAATCGTCCTCGGCAGGACAAGGCCTATGCCGAAGTTGCTCAGAGACACTATCACCGCCTTTTCTGCTTAGGAATCACGCCCTTTAGGGTAGAGCAAGAACCATAGAACTGCCCATCAAGGAGGAATTTAATGTAAAAAATAATGCAAGCATCAACGTGAAACTACGTATATATTATCTGGCCCCAGCGGACTGGGCGTAAACTATGACTCGGCGACTTTATCAAAAGTATACAGAATTCCTCCGGAGTTGCTGCAGAGTTGCTGCGGATCGGAGGCCGTGAAGCTCTAACTTTGGGGGCTGGCCAGGCACCTGGCGGAGCTAAGGCGGCTGGATGGCCTTCTAGGTCGGCCTCCACCAGGCTAGGGTTATACTTCCTGCTAGGATGATAGGCAGGGCCCGACTCGTGTTGCGCCGGGCAACGTAAATCAGATATGCAGATTTATCTTGACTACAGCGCCACCACACCGCCGCGGTCCGAGGTGCTGGATGCGGTGCAGCGAGTCATGCAGGAGCACTGGGGCAACCCCTCCAGTCTGCACCAGTGGGGTAATCGATCCGCCCTGGTGCTGGAGCAGGCGCGGCTGCAGGTGGCGGAGTTAATCAAGGCACCCACCGAGGCGATTATCTTTACCGCTGGTGGCACGGAGGCAGACAACCTGGCGATCCAGGGGGTAGCTCGCCATTACCCTCGGCCCCAGCACTTGATTATTTCTGCTGTCGAACATGCCGCCATCGCCCGCCCCGTTAGCCAGCTAGAGGAAGCCGGCTGGCAGGTGACCCGCCTGCCGGTGGATGGCTATGGCCGGGTTTCCCCCCAGGATCTGGGGCAGGCCCTGCGGGACAACACCGTCCTGGTTTCGATTATCTACGGTCAAAGCGAAGTGGGCACCCTGCAGGATATTCAGAGCCTGGGCCAGGTTGTTCGGGACCACGGCACCCTCTTCCATACCGACGCGGTACAGGTGGCGGGCCGGTTACCCCTGGATATGCAAACCCTGCCGGTGGATCTACTGTCCCTGTCTAGCCATAAAATCTATGGTCCCCAGGGGGTGGGGGCACTTTACCTGCGCCCCGGGGTTGACCTCACCCCCCTCATCACCGGCGGCGGTCAGGAGGCGGGGCGGCGCTCTGGCACCGAAGCCCTCCCCAACATTGCTGGCTTTGGGGTGGCGGCAGCTCTGGCTAGCCAGGACATGCCGGGGGAAACCTGTCGGTTAATTAGCCTGCGCGATCGCCTGGTGGCCCAACTGGCTGACCTGCCCTACCTGGAGTTGACTGGCCATGCCCAACAGCGCCTACCCCACCATGTCAGTTTCTGTCTCACCACCGCCGACGGTGATCGGGTGAACGGTAAAACCCTGGTGCGACACATGAACCTGGCCGGCATCGGCATTAGTGCCGGGGCTGCCTGCCGGAGCGGCGGGCTCAGCCCCAGCCCAATTTTGCAGGCGATGGGTTATAACAATCGCCTGGCCAAGTGCGGCATTCGCCTCACCCTGGGGCGCCACACCACCTCCCAGGACATTGACTGGACCGCTCTGGTGCTGCGGCAGGTGCTGCAGCGTTGCCTGGAGCCCCTGGCCCTCTGCCAGACCTAAGCTTTTATTTTGTAACCTTGTAACAACCTCCATGACCGCCCTACCCACCACTTTAGAAGAGGCCATTCACCAGGCCCAGATTGCCGTTAGCGCCGCCCTTACCGCCGGAGTCGGTCGCATGACCGTGGAGCTGGTGGATCCAGAACTGGAGGGTATGCTGGTGGCGCAGCAATTTTACCCGGTCCTGCAGGAGCTGGGGTTAACCTTTAAAGTCTACTTTCCCGACGCCGGCGCTGCCGCTCTGGCCCGGCGGGATTGGGGTAACCCGGAGTTCACCATCCGGGGTGTGGATGAGTTAGGGGGTCAGGTGGCGGCGCTGGACCAGGTCTATGTCTTTGTGGAACCCTCCGCCGTTGAGGTGAGCCAGGTGGAGGAGATCTGCAATTTGGCGGGCGATCGCTCCATCGTCATGCTTAACCCCAAGCTTGAGGATGTGGCCACCATCGGCATTGGCTATGCCGGGCGGCAACTGCGGGAACGGTTTCTCAGTACCCTGGAGCCAGTTTATTACCTGCGCCCCCTCGAGGCCGCTGTGCTAATGCGGGCCTACCCCACTCCCTGGCAACTCTGGCAAGCAACCCCAGAGGGGAGTTATCAACTGGCGGCGGAGTTTCCCCAGCGACCTGGGGGGGAGGCCATTGATCGGGTGCTAATGGCGGATGCCGCCAGGCTGGGGGAGGGGGTAGAAGCCCGGCTGCCCCGACGGGGTGGGTTTTTATCCGAGTTGCAGAGCTTTATCCGGGCCCTAACCCAGTAGGGTCGTGGCTCAAGGGGGCGGGTTGAGACAAGTAGGGGAGACGGGGGACGGCTACCCTGGGGGCGATCGCAAGCGTCATGGAACCCTGACTAGGCCCAAGGGGTCATAACAACGCCCTGGTCGGGGTGTTTCTTGCCGGGTTGGGGTTCTGGTCCGTCTTGATAGGGGGTTGCTGGGGCAAAAGACGCCGACAAACCTCAGGATTGGGTGCCTGCCGGGGCTACAATAAAGTGTTGTCCACGGCCTGTTCAGGCCCCATTCCCCCCTAGGTCTATGACTCCCTCCCTTCGCTTTTTGATGTGCGCCCCCCACCATTACGAAGTGGACTACGTGATTAATCCCTGGATGGAGGGTAATATTCATCGCTCCTCCCTGGAACGGGCCCAGCAGCAATGGCAGCAGCTTTACCAGATGATCGCAGATCGCGCCGATGTGGACCTGGTCAAGCCCCAACCCGGCTGGCCCGACATGGTGTTTACCGCCAATGCGGGGTTGATCCTGGGGGATCAGGTGGTGCTGAGTCGCTTCCTCCACCCTGAGCGCCAGGGGGAGGAGCCCTTCTTCCAGGAATGGTTTGAGTCCCAGGGGTACACCGTCCATACCCTACCGGCGGAGCTGCCCTTTGAGGGGGCCGGTGATGCTCTGCTAGACCGGGAAGGACGTTGGCTGTGGGCCGGCTATGGTTTTCGCACGGAGCTCGACGCCCATGCCCTGGTGGCCCAATGGTTGGGCATTGAGGTGCTCTCCCTACACTTGATGGATGAGCGTTTCTACCATCTTGACACCTGTTTTTGCCCCCTGAGTGGCGGTTATTTACTTTACTATCCCCCGGCCTTCGATGCCTACTCTAATCGCCTGATCGAGTTGCGGGTGCCAGCGGAAAAGCGCATCGCCATTGATGAAGCCGATGCCATCACCTTTGCCTGTAACGCCGTTAACATCAACCACACGGTGATCATGAACCAGGCCAGCGATGGCCTCAAGGCCCAACTGGCGGCGGCAGGGTTTGAGATGGTGGAAACCCCCCTGACGGAGTTTCTCAAGGCCGGGGGGGCGGCGAAATGTCTAACCCTGCGGGTCACCGAACCCCTGCATCCGGAGCCCACCGGGGAAGCGGGCATTGTTGTGCGCACCATTACCATGAAGGGGCACCTGCTCGACTCTGGCCTGGTGAACCGGGCCCTTGACCTGGTGGTGGAGGGGGGCGGCAGCTTTCAGGTGTTGAAATTTGACCTGGGAGAACAACGCCAGAGTACCTCCACCGCTGAGATTCGGGTCTCTGCCCCCAGCCCTGAGCTGATGGACGAGATCATGGCTCAGTTGATTGATTTGGGGGCCGTGGCCCTACCGGATCAGGAACAGGATGCCCGCCTAGTCACCATTACCCAGGCGGGAGTAGCCCCCGATGACTTTTATAGCTCCACCATTTACCCCACTGAAGTGCGGGTGGCGGGGCAGTGGGTACGGGTGCGCGACCAGCGCATGGATGGGGTGATTGTCCTATCCACTCCAGGTTCCCAGGTAGGGGCGGACTGCAAGCTCCTGCGGGATCTACAGGTGGGAGACCGGGTGGTGGTGGGCTACGATGGCATTCGCAGTGCCCGCAGCGCCACCGAACGTAGCCGGGCACCCCAGGAGGAATTTAGCTTCATGGGGTCCGGGGTATCCAGCGAGCGGCGGGTGGAATTGATTGTTGAACAGGTGGCCTGGGAACTGCGACGCCTCCGAGATCAGGGCGGTAAGGTGACCGTGGTGGCGGGTCCGGTGGTGATCCACACCGGTGGGGGGGCCCACCTATCGCGGCTGATTCGAGAGGGCTACCTGCAGGCCCTGTTGGGGGGCAATGCCATTGCGGTCCACGATATTGAACAGGCCCTCCTGGGTACCTCCCTGGGGGTGGATATGAAGCAGGGCACCTCGGTGCGGGGTGGCCACCGCCATCACCTGCGGGCAATCAACACCATTCGCCGCTGTGGCAGCATCGCCCAGGCAGTGGAACAGGGGGTGCTGACTAAGGGGGTGTTCTACGAGTGCGTTCGTAACCAGGTGCCCTTTGCCCTGGCTGGTTCTATCCGGGATGATGGCCCCCTGCCCGATACCCAGATGGATCTGCTGGTGGCCCAGGCTGACTACGCCCGGTTAATTCAGGGCAGTGACATGATTCTGATGCTCTCCACCATGCTTCATGCGATTGGGGTCGGGAATATGACCCCCGCCGGGGTAAAAATGGTCTGCGTTGACATTAACCCGGCGGTGGTGACCAAGCTCGCCGATCGTGGCTCCCTGGAGTCCATGGGGGTGGTCACCGATGTGGGGCTGTTTTTGAGCCTGCTGGTCAACCAGCTGGATCGGCTCACCCAGCGTCACGTACTGGCTTAGCCAGCCAGCCCATGGTCCAACTCTGGCCAAAACTATAGCCAATAGACCCTCCCATAGGACTACTTACTTGTCCTGACGGCTGAGTTCTGACTTCTGATCCCTGAGCCTTTTGGTGCCTAACCCGATCAGCACCAGCATCAGCACCACTCCCCCGCTTAGGGCCAGGAGGGGCGCGACCAGGGCCAGCAGGGAAAGGGTAACTGCCCCCAGCAGTTCGGCGATCGCCACTAGAAGGTTGGTTAGCCCACCAGTGGTGGCGGTGGAGATCAGCCGGGTAAAACCGCTCAGCCCCTTCACCGTTGCGGCCGCACCGCCACCTGCAACGATCGCTAAACTCCATCGGGCAAAGGGATCGAGCTGGTCGGTGGTGAGGGCCATCAGAAGGGTACCGGCGATCGTCGCCAGGGGTAGGGCTAAGACATCCACCAAATTATCCAGCCAGGGGATGCTATAGGCTAAGACCTCTACTGTTAGAGCAATCGCCAGGCTGATGAAGACGGCGCGGCTGTCCAGCCAGGCCATGGCATCGGTGAGGGTGAAGTGACCCCATAGGGCCGCCCCACTGAGGATAAAAAATGGCACCACCACCCGAAAGCCAGCGGCAACTCCTAGAACCAGGCCAAGACCAACGCTTTCCAATAGGTGCCAGGTGTTGAGATCCATGGGAAAAATGGGATACAGAGAAATGACCTGCTTGCTGCTTTAATTTATGATATTAATTTACAACTATAGCCCTGGTTGACGGGGCGAAGTCAGAGCCTACGGGTTGGTTCTTCAGATTTAGCTTGCTGCTATTGTATAACTGAGCCGCTGGCTGCCCAGGATGATACCTCCGATGGTTCGATTAACCCTGTCCTACCTGTTCTGATGAACGCTACCTTTATTTACCACCATTCCCCGGTCAGTGAGGACCCGTGACTAACCTAGCGTCTACTCAAGTTGAACAACTGCAACGAATTGGTGGCTATCTACAACAGGCCCGCCAAGATCAGGGGTTGTCCCTAGAATCGATTGCCAATGCCACCTTTATTCGTCTGCCGCTTTTGCAGGCGATCGAGGCTGGGCGGGATCAGGATCTACCCCAGGCGATCTTTATTCAGGGGTTTATTCGCCGCTACGCCGATAGTATAGGTTTGGATGGTCGAACCCTATCCCAGGAGTTTCCGGTTCACGCGCCCCCCCTGCCATTATCCTCAGATCTCCTAACCGAGGTGAACGATAGAAGTTTTGCGGATAACCCGTCAGGTGAGCAGGGAAACCCTACTACCGCCCCCCTAAAGGTCCAGGAGCCCGCGCCCGCTGATCAGATTCTCTATAACGATAGGACTCAACCTAGGCCCAGGGTTAAGTTAGAGGGTGCCGTGAAGTCCCCTCAACGTTCTCGCTCTGCCTTTCTACCCTGGGTTTTGGCCCTTGGCGGCCTGGCTCTGGCTGGGGTTGGCCTGGCGGCGGTGCTGCGCAGTACCCCCCGGCCCGCTCCCCCTCAACTGTCCGAGGCCCCAAAGCCCCCATCCTCAACGCCGGCGGCAGTTCCTGCCCCCACCCCACCCCAGCCTCCAGCCGCCCAGTCGGCACCGGTGATGGTCAAGGTGAGCCTCAGCGATCGCTCCTGGCTGAGTATTGCGGCGGATGGTAAACCCCTCTACGAGGGGGTGGCAACCGAAGGGTACCAAAAAACCTGGAGCGCCCAAAAGAGCCTGGTGATTCAAACCGGTAATGCCGGAGCGGTGAGCCTGGCGGTCAACGGCGACGCCCCAGTCGTGGCCGGCCCCGCCGGGGCAGTCAAGACCTTTACCCTCACCCCCATCTCCAAGGCGGCGGCGATCGCCTCCCCCTAGGGGCAGTTTCCCAGGCTGTCCCTTCACTCGCTGCCCTCCCCTGGGGAGTTACCCCTTCTCCTTTAGCTTGCCCAGCCCCTACAATAGACACTATGCTGGTCATCCTAGTTTCCTGGATAACGCTTTGCCATGTCACCCACTGAGCTTGACACCCCGGTTACGGATACGACTGGCCTCAATACCGTCCCAGTCAACCCCGATGTTGATCTCGACGAGGTGCCCTACGACGTGGAAATGTCGTTGTTTGATCACCTGGAGGAACTGCGGACACGGATTTTCTACGGCCTGATCGCCGTTGGCCTTGGCATTGTGCTTTGCTTCTGGCAGGTTAACCGGATTGTCAGCCTCTTGGAGGTGCCGGCCCAGGGGGCTAAGTTTTTACAGCTCTCCCCGGGGGAGTACTTTTTTGTGTCCCTCAAGGTAGCAGGCTATTCTGGCCTGTTGTTGGCCAGTCCCTTTATTCTCTACCAGGTGGTGATGTTCGTCCTGCCGGGCCTGACCCGCCGGGAGCGTCGCCTGGTGGGGCCAATAGTCCTGGGTTCCAGTGTGCTATTCTTCGCCGGCCTATTCTTTGCCTACATTGCCCTGATCCCCGCCGCCCTCAACTTTTTTATTAACTACGGGGCCGATGTGGTGGAACAGCTCTGGTCCATCGATCGCTACTTTGAGTTTGTCCTGTTGTTACTGTTTAGCACCGGCCTGGCCTTCCAAATTCCGGTAGTGCAGCTCTTGCTGGGGCTGCTGGGGCTGGTCAACTCCCGCCAAATGCTTTCCGGTTGGCGCTACGTGTTGTTAGGGGCCGCGGTATTGGGGGCAGTGCTGACCCCCTCCACCGATCCGGTCACCCAGAGCCTACTGGGGGGAGCGGTGCTATTCCTCTACTTTGGCGGTATTTTTCTAGTCAAGGCGATTGGTCGGTAGGGCCCAGAGGTTCCCTGGGCTGGCTGGCCCTTAGTCATCCCAGAGGCGGCGGCGCTCCTGGCCCTGCAACCGTTGGTGGGTATCCCGCAGCAGGGTGGGAATCGGTAACTGCTGGGGACAACGGGGTAGGCAGTCGCCACAGTCCGTACAGCGGTTCGCTTTACGGCCGGGAAACCAGTGCCCCGCCCGTTCAAACATGGCGTAACGGTAGCGGCCAAAGTCCTCCATCTCCAGACCCACCGCCAGATTCCGCAGGCGTAATACCTCAGGAATCTCAATCCCCTCTGGGCAAGGCAGACACTGGTGGCACTGGCCGCACTGGTCGGCCCCCAGGCGTTGCCCCTGGTGCTGTTCAAGGCGGGCCAGGGCCAACTGCTCGGCAGCCGTGAGGGGCTGGATTTGATCCAGCAGATCCGCCAGGCTGTCCAGTTCTCCAGGGGTGGCGGGACCGGTGCTGAGGGTGGTGATGGCCGGCTGACTGAGCAGCCAACGATAGGTGAGGGCCAGGGGGGTAAAGGGTTGGCAGAGCTGCTCTAGCAGGGGGGGCGGCCTGTAGAGCAGCCCCCCCTTGTCCCCTGGGGAAATGATGAATAGGCCCAGATCCTGGGCCATGGCGGCCTCAACGACCGGGGCCAGGCGGGGCTGGAAAAAGTAGTAGTGCAGGTTAACGAACTCAAACAGTCCGGTGGCGATGGCCGCCGCCACCAGGTCGGGGGCGCCATGGGTGGAAAACCCCACATGCCCGACCCAGCCCTCCGCCTGGGCCTGGCGCACCGCCGCCATGCACCCCTGGGGCTGCTGCACCCAGGCCAGGTGGTCCCAGGTATTGAGGCCGTGGATAGCCAGGCAATCCAGCCGCTGGCCCTGCCAGCGGGCTCGGCAGTCCTGCAGGTGGCGGGCCATGGTGGGGTAATCCGGGGTGGGGGGGATTTTTGTGGTGATCAGCAAACCCTGGGGGCGGCCCCGCTGGGCTAACCAGCGACCTAGCCAGGCCTCACTGGGGCCGTAGACCCGGGCCGTCTCCAGGTGATTGATACCCAGGTCCAGGGCCCGTTCCAGGGTGGCGGCAAACACCTCCCAGGCCGACAGACAGTGCATGGTGCCCAGGGAGAAAACCGACATCTGTAGATTGGTGCGGCCAAAACGGCGGTAGTGCATCGCCGACCGGGCTAACCTTCCAGGGGATCGTTACTGGCGGAGGATCGCCCCCCCCGTTCAATGAAGTCAGCGGGGCTGAGGTTGGATAAAAAGTCGTGGAAGGCCTCCTTTTCCGCCTCGTCCGCATCCCGGTCCACCGGCATGGAGGCCTCCATAATCACCTCCTCCATCACCCAGATCGGAGCATCCAGTCGCAGGGCAATGGCAATGGCATCGCTGGGGCGAGCGTCTAACTCCCGGCGGGTCTCCCCCTGCACCAGGGTGAGCAGGGCGTAGAAGGTATTGTCCCGCAGGGCATGGATCACCACCCGCTCCAGGGTGAACCCCCAGTCCTCCAGCAGGCTGGCGAAGAGATCGTGGGTGAGGGGGCGGGGGGCGGGTTGGTTTTCCAGGGCGGTAATGATCGAGCCCGCCTGTTCTCGACTGATGTAGATGGGCAACTGACGGCGATCGCTGGTGTCCCGTAATAAAATCACCGGACTGCGGGACACCGCATCCAGGGCAATCCCAGCGACTTTCATTTCGATCATGAACCTAGCCTCCTGGATTCACTGCTCCCTGGCCAGCCTGGCCTAAATCCGCTGGATTGCCTGCGCCATTTCCCCTAGGGATGGGTTCCAGGCCTGGTCGCCAGCGGTTGAGGGTGGGGGCCTAGGCCCGCTCCCCCTCTGCTTCCAGTATGCCTTGAAGGGGGGCGGATGGGGGTGATCAAGCTGAGGATATGATTAAGCTGTGGGGGTGGCCGCTGGGCCGTCCCCAGACTGGACCCCACTCCCGGTATTGCCATGTTCACTGGTTTAATTCAATCCCTAGGTGATTTCTACCGCCAGGGCCCCTCCCAGGTGGAGGTGGTCTGTCTGGAGCCCCGCCATGCCCTGCTGCGGGATATGGCCCTGGGGGATAGCATTGCGGTGGATGGCATTTGTTTGACGGTGGAGACCCTCACCCCCCAGGGGTTTGGGGCATCGGTTTCGCCGGAAACCCTGGACCGTTCCACCCTGGCCCAACTACCCCAGGGTAGCCGGGTCAATCTAGAATCCTCCCTGCGGGCGGGGGGTAAGGTGGGGGGGCATTTCGTCACCGGCCACGTCGATGGCCTGGGGATGCTGGAGCAGGCCCGGGCCGCCGCCCATGCCTGGGACCTGAGGTTCACCGTGGTGGACCGACGGGTGGCCCCCTACCTGGTGGCCAAGGGCAGCATTGCCGTGAATGGGGTCAGCCTCACGGTGGCGGACTGTGACCCAGGGGGCACCTGGTTTAGCGTGGCGGTGATTCCGGTGACCTACCGGGACACCACCCTGCAGTATCTCCAGCCCGGCCAGCCGGTGAACCTGGAGGGGGACGTGCTGGGTAAGTACGTGGAGGGGTTGTTGCGCCACCGCCAGGACCCGGAGGGGCCCCTCTCCCTGGAGTTTTTAGCCCAGCATGGCTACCAGTAATGGGGAGATGGGGAGATGGGGATGGGGGGGTGGAAGTTCCGCGATTGCAGCTCCCAGAGATTACTAAAATAAGGGCCAATAAGTAAGGGCTAAGGTCATGGCTACTTCTGCACCAACGGATAAAGATCGCCTGTTAGATCACCGCCAAGGGTTTCCTGCCCTGGCCCAGCACCACTACTTTAACTACGGCGGTCAGGGGCCGATGGCCACCGCCACCCTGGAGACCATGGCGGCGGCCCACCGTCACCTGCAGAGCCTGGGGCCCTTTTCCACCGCCGCCAACCGCTGGGTTGGGGCCCAAGCCGCCGCCATCCGCCAGGGGCTAGGGGCGGAGTTGGGGGTGGGGGTAGACAGTCTCAGCCTCACCGAGGACGTCACCGTGGGCTGTAACATTGCCCTCTGGGGGCTGCCCTGGCGAGCGGGGGACCATATTTTGCTGTCGGATAGTGAGCACCCCGGGGTGGTGGCGGCGGTGCAGGAGCTCTGCCGGCGATACCAGCTTAACTACACCATCTGTCCACTCCAGGGTGAGGACGGGCTGGCGGCGATCGCCGCCCACCTGCAACCCCGCACCCGTCTGCTGGTGATCAGCCACGTGCTCTGGAACACCGGTCAGGTCCTACCCCTGGCGGCGATCGCCGATCTGTGCCATCAGCACCGCCCCCAGCCGGTCTGGGTGCTGGTGGATGGGGCTCAGGCGGTGGGTATGCTGCCCCTCAACCTGCAGCAGCTGGGGGTGGATTTCTACGCCTTTACCGGCCATAAGTGGTGGTGCGGCCCGCCCGGGCTGGGGGGGCTCTACGTTAATCCAGCGGGGCTGGCGGATTTACGCCCCACCTTCATTGGCTGGCGGGGGATTACCACCGATGGCGCCGCTAACCCGACCGGTTGGCAACCCAATGGCCAGCGGTTTGAGGTGGCCACCTCCGACTACAGCCTCTACGGCGGACTGGCGACGGCGATCGCCACCCAACAGCAGTGGGGTACCCCTGAGCAACGGTACCAGCGGATTCGCCACCTCAGCCAGCAACTCTGGACTGCCCTGCACCAACTTCCCCAGGTACACTGCCTCAGCCCGACCCCACCGGAGTCGGGCCTGGTCTCCTTTCAGCTAGGCCAGCCAGGGGAGCCCAACCCAGCCTGGCACCGTCAGCTGGTAGAACAACTGGAGGATCGGGGTCTGCTACTGCGGATTTTGCTCTCCCCCCATTGTCTGCGGGCCTGCACCCACTACCTCACCCTGGAAGCGGAGATTGCCTACCTGGTGGAGTGCATCCAGGCTATAGTCATAAAACAGTTTGTAACGAAAAGGACATACTAGATCCCCAATCAGAGTACTGTTATGGTCATTGCTGTGTTTTCAAGTTGGGAGAAACCCCTATGGCTGCTGCTTTCCTACCCTCTATCCTGGTGCCGTTGGTTGGTATTGTCATGCCGGCGGTGGCTATGGCCTTTTTGTTTCTATACATTGAACGGGAAGATACCGTCTAATGCTAGCCAGTAGAGAGCTGGCTGAGGCCACTAAGACTGGAGCGACCAAGACTTAATTTTGCTCTGCCCCCTGGCGGCGTCGGTCCAGTGCCTAGCCTGGACCTTCCTTCCTTAAGTCTTTAGAAAATGCAATTCCCATGGCAGATCCGGGCTGCCCCAATCGAAGGGGGTGACCTTCACCCCTATCCCCAGGAAATCCTGATAGACTAAGGCCCTAACCCCTGGCCAGGTCTGCTAGCCTGGGCAGATAGCAGTAGTGAAAGGGGTAGCCCTACATGGCTGAGGATTTAAAACGGGAACTGGCGGCCATGGTGGGGCCGGCGGAGTGGCGCTGGCTGAGCCCCCATGCGGAACGGGGTGCCCTATTTTTGGTTGACGATGGCCTTGACCTGGCGGAGGTGGGGTTGGCGATCGCCTACGATGATGTGGCCACCGTCAATCGCTGGCTGGCAGAAGCCCTGCTAACCAAGCCATCGCCGCTCCAGATCGAAGCCTGGGAACAGCAGCAGACCCGTTGCTTCCAGTCCCTGATCGTCCAGCCCTTTGTGCTAGTGCAGGACTCCCCTGCCGCCTAGGCCCATGGAGACTGAGGAATTGCCACCCAAGGGCGCTCAACCCCTAACTCACCCTGGAAGGGAGCCTCGCTGGATCACCATGGAGGGGCACAACTTCCTGCTGATTCGGTTTTTATTGCTAGCCGCCAGTGGCTGGGCCATGGTGCAGTTGTTAGCCTATTTTCAGGTCCTGGTGGTGGTGTTTGTTAGTGCTACCATTCTGGCCTTCCTGCTCAACCACATAGCCTCCTGGTGGAGTCGCTGGTTACCAAGACGGTTGGCCACAGTGATTGTGTTTCTGGGCTGGCTGGGCTTAAGCCTGGGGTTTTCCCTCACCCTGGGCACCGTGATTCTATCCCAGGGGCAACAGCTGGCGGTCAGTGTACAGGACTTCTCGAGCAGCCTAATTCCCTGGCTACAAAACCTGGAAACCTGGCTAGCGATCGGGCGGATTCCCTTAAACCTACAGCGCCTGGAGCCCCAACTGCAGAATCAGCTGGTGTCTCTGCTAACCAGTAGCCTGGGGCTATTGCAGTCCACCCTAACCAACGTGGTGCTGGCATTTTTAATCGCCGTGGTCACCCTGTTTATGATGCTAGACGGAGACCGCATCTGGTGGTGGCTCTTGGGTCGGTTGCCGATATACCATAAGGAACGCTTTAACGAGGTCATTCAACGCAACCTCTTAGCCTTCTTTTGGGGGCTAGTGTTGCTGTCGATCTTCTTTGGCCTGTCCACCTTTTTGGTGTTTTGGGGGTTGGGGGTTCCCTACGCAGCCTTTTTAGGTTTGGTGGTGGGGCTACTGGATTTAATTCCTGGGATTGGGGCAATGTTAGGGATCGGCCTGGTCTGCCTGCTCCTCCTCTCCCAGAGTGTTTGGTTAGCCCTCAAGGCCCTGATTGTCTGCATTACCCTACAACAGGTGCAGGAAAACCTGCTGCTCCCCTACGTCATGAAGGATTCCCTGGACCTTAACCCAGTGGTGATGTTTTTTGCCCTAATCGTGGGGGCAACGGTGGCGGGGGTATTGGGGCTGTTCTTAGCGGTGCCGGTGGCCGGGGTAATTATTACCTGGCTAGATATTGAGGCCATGCGCGGTAAGCCCAGCCAAAATGTCCCCACGAAAAATTAGGAGGCGATAGGCTATTAAACGAAACCTCCCGGTAAGTTCCAGCACCATGGCCGATCCCTCCCCCTCCAGCACCCTTGCCCCGACCCTGACTCCGCTCTCCTGGCGCCGATCTCCCCGGGCCTGGCTCTATGCCCTGTGGAAGTTTTGGCGCCCCCATACGGTGATCGGCACTGGCCTCAGCGTGATTGGCATTGCCGTCATGGTGGTGGCCCTGCTGCCCCTCCGCCAGCTGGGGCCAGCCTTGCCCCTTGTCCTGGTTGCCCTGGGGGCCTGTTGGTTAGGCAACCTCTACATTGTCGGTCTCAACCAGCTAGAGGACATTGCCATCGATCGCATCAATAAACCCCACCTGCCCCTCGCCTCAGGGGAATTTTCCCTGGGTCAGGGGCGATGGATTGTCGCCCTGGCGGGCCTGGGTGCCTTGCTGTTGGGGGCCCTGGGCGGGCCCTGGCTGCTGGCTACCGTGGGCCTGAGCCTAGCCATCGGCACCGCCTATTCCCTACCGCCCTGCCGCTTGAAGCGCTTTCCCTTTTGGGCCTCCTTCTGTATTCTGGCGGTGCGGGGCATGGTGGTAAACCTGGGGCTGTTTCTACACTTTAGCGATCGCCTGCAGTTGCCCCTGACCCTGCCCAGCCAGCTCTGGGCCCTGACCCTATTTATTTTGGGTTTTAGTATCGCCATTGCCTGGTTTAAGGATATTCCTGACATTGAGGGCGATCGCCGCTACGGCATCAGCACCCTTTCGGTCCGCCTGGGGCCAGGCCAGGTGTTTAACCTGGGCCGGGCCCTGCTCACCGGCTGCTATCTGGCCATGGTGCTGGCTGCCCCCGCCTTGACCCAGGTCAACCGCCCCCTGCTGGTGATCTCCCACCTGGGCCTGCTGGGCTGGTTGTGGGTGGTCAGCCTACGGGTTAACCCCCGACCCGAGACCCATCGGGCTGCACTCTCCTATCCGGCTTTTTATCAGTTCATTTGGAAGCTATTCTTTTTAGAGTACCTGCTGTTTCCCCTGGCCTGCTGGCTGGCCTAGGCGGCCACAGCCCCCTCTGTTTACCAAACCAACCATGTACGATTGCATTATCGTTGGCGCTGGCCCGGCCGGGGCCACGGCGGCCTACCACCTGGGTAAGGCCGGGCACCAGGTGCTGCTGCTAGAGGCGGCGGCCTTGCCCCGCTATAAGCCCTGTGGGGGGGGCGTTTCTCCCCAAATTGCCGGTTGGTTTGACTTTGACTTTGCCCCGGCGATCTCGATGAAGGTGAGCAAGGTCCGCTATACCCTCAACCTGGAGGATCCGGTGGAGGTTGAACTCCCCCCCGAACAGGCCCTCTGGATGGTACGACGGGATATCTTTGATCACCTGATTGTGAAACAGGCCCAGGCCCAGGGGGTGACCCTGTGGGATCGCACCAAGGCCCAGGGGGTGGTGGCCAGGGCGGATAGTTGGCAGGTTGACACCAGCCAGGGGCCCGTCAGGGGGCGGTTTCTGATCGCGGCGGATGGGGCGCGGGGGGCAATGGCCAAGTGGTTAGGCTTTACCCAGCGCCGCTACCAACTGGCGGCGGCCCTGGAGGCGGAACCGCGCCTTCCGATCGCGCCCGAGCCCCTGGTCTACGCTGATTTAGGCCTATTGCGGGGGGGCTACCTATGGAACTTCCCCAAGGCGGATGGCTACTCCATTGGCGGTGGCATCTTCCGCACCGGGGGGCAGCGCCGTTACGACCTGCGCACCCCCCTGCTCAGCTACACCGAAACCTTTAGGGTTGACTCCAGTCAGGTAAAGCCCTATGGCCACCCGATTCTGATTTGGGACGGGCCCCAACCCCTCCATACCCACCGAGCCTTGCTGGCCGGTGAAGCCGCCTGTGTGGTGGATCCCTTTACGGCGGAGGGCATACGTCCCTCCATCTTCAGTGGGTGGCAGGCCGCCCGAGCGGTTCACCAGGGTCTGCAGGGGGAGGATCAGGCCCTGTCTTGCTACACCGAGGTGATCAATCGGGAATGGGGGGAGGAGATGCGGTGGGCCAGACGGATTGCCGGTTTGGTGTATCAGCTGCCCAAGCTCACCTATCGGGTTGGGGCCAAGCGCCCCTCCAGCAGTGTCACCCTGGTGAAGCTATTTTGTGGCGAGGTGCGCTACAGCGAAGTTGCCCACCGGGCTCTACAGCGGTTAACGGGGGGCTAACCAGGGTTCTCCAGGGGTCAACAGCCCCTGGCGCTGCAGGTAGGCCCATAGGTTAGGTTTGCGGATAGGTTCACCGCAAATCAAGGAAAGCTGTTTCCAGAGATCCGCCGCCACCCCCTTCAGGTGCCCCTCAGACTGGTTGTACTGTTGAGCCATCTGGCTGTAGCGTTGACCGTGTAACACCCCGATCAGAACTCTCACCTGGGTATCGGTCAGGGGTTTACCGGTGGTGGCTAAAAGGCGCTGGTTGAGCCAGGCGATCGCCGCCTGAACCGGGTGATCTTGCGGGGAATCGGTCTGTTTTCTGGGATGGAGATGAATAGCCGTAGTATGGATGGCAGCGAGTAGGTTAGGGGGAAATATCAACAACTGGCCTGGACTCAAGGTTTTGAGGAGTTGTTGGAGACGCTGCTGCCGTTGCCCCTGCAGGTAGCTTCCTAGGGGTAGGCCCATCACCTGCTCAAAATCTTGCTCCAGCTCGGTAGCCTCCAGGTTAATCAAGCCCGCCAGGTGCTGACTGTTGAGATCCTGCTCCAGGTGACTATCAATGTAGGCCAACAGCAAAGCCAGATCGGCGCCCTTCAGGTGGGCGGTCAGCCTCAGTTGACATACACTATGGTGTCGGATCAGGCGATCGACCAGAGCAGCTACTAGCAGGTCAAGATAGGTCTGGGGGGAATCTTCATCGGTCTGTCGATGGCTAAAGTTGGCCTGCAGAGCCATGGTCAGGTGGTAGAAGCTACTGTCACGGATCTGGCATCGGGGTATTAACTGCCGCAGACCATCGGGCCTGGGTTGGTGATTAACAATCTGGTTAAATAGACCTTGATCAAACAGCCATAGGGTCGCCCCCAGGTTAGAAGGTAGGGTGACTTGGTGGGTTACCCCAGCCGGAATTAGGATGCTATCGCCTTTGCCGTAGGTGTCAGGAGGATAGTAGCGATCGTTGAAGTGATTTTCAATCCTCACCTCACCCTGCTCCGGAGTAGAGGTTATTACCCAGAGCAGGTGATGGTGCTTGAGACAGTAGGCAGACCACTCACCGGGGGGTAAGCTACTGTACTGAAGCCCTTGTAGAGTGTCGTTAACGGCGATCAAATAAAATTCAGAGGGCAAAAAAAAATCTGGTCCTGCCTCTGTTGCCAGAGACTGCCTCCCATTCAACTTGTGCCCAGACCACTGATCGGCTAAATCCATTTCTACCCTAATATCTTTAGAAGTACGCACCTAAATCAAGGCCATGTTGAGACCCGTAGTTCTGCCCCCTCACCCCTAATCCCTCTCCCAGAAGGTGAGGGAAACTCCAGGTTGTAAATAGATTTAGTGTAATTCAACATCATTTCCAGCATCATTGGCAATTTTACTCTTCTTTTTTAGTGAACTGAGGCAAAAACCAGATACTTCCATAGACGACGACCAATTTCAAATCTCACTACCCCAGTTCGTAGGAAGTAAGTTAGTTGTCGTTGAATACATCGGAAACTTGCCGTGGCGGATCCTTACTTACGCCTGCCCTATGTAGTCTTTGGACTGACAAGCGGGTACTCTTCCAATACAATGTCCCTGTATTTTTTAAGGAAGACCCTTAGCCCATGTTGGCGATCCCCGACTTTGGCCCCCGATCCGACTCCTCCCCCCAATTGCTCGCCGGAGCTACCCTTCAAGAGATTTTTAACCAATTACATGTCGGGGTTTATCAGATTAGCCTGACGGGGGTCTTACTCAAGGTCAATTCAACCCTATGTCAGTGGCTAGGCTACGACTGGCAAGACCTTGTGGGTCGTCACCTGGAAGCCCTTACCCACCCCGATGACCTGGGGGACCTGTTGCAGGGTTACAGCGATCTGGTCGGCGGTAGGATTTCTAGTCTTTCCCTGGAAAAACGCTACCTCCACAGGGATGGTCAATCCCTATGGATGCGGGTCACCCTAAGTCTGGTACGGGATGCCGCCGGGGAGCCCCAGTTTAGCCTGGGAATCTGCCAGGATATTAGCGACAGCAAAGCGGCTGAAATGGCTCTACGACGCATTGAGGAACGGTTTGCCGTGGCTATCCAGGAGAGTAAGGTAGGGGTCTGGGACTGGCACCTCACCACCGATGTACTCTATATAAGCCCTAATTTTACGGGATTGTTGGGCTATCCCAACAGTCCGGTTACCATGGCGGCCTGGCAAGCCCAGGTATACCCAGAGGACCAACCAGCCCTGGCATCTACCCTGGCCCAGTATCGCTTGCGGTCGGATAGGAACAGTCCCTTTGAGCATACCTATCGGTTCTATCATCACGATGGTAGTCTACGATGGATTCTCTCCCGGGGGCAGGGCATTGGCGATGGTAACCAACCCTGGCGACGCATGGCCGGCACCCACACCGATATCACCGATATGAAACAGGCGGAGGCTGATCTGCAGGCTTCCCATAAACGGGTTAACGACATTCTAGAAAGCATTACCGATGCCTTCTTTGCGCTGGATCGTCACTTTCAGTTCACCTATGTGAACCAGCGGGCAGAGCAGTTTTTGCAGCGATCGCGCCGGGATCTGCTGGGCCAAAACCTCTGGTATGAGTTTCCCAATATGCTAGGTACCCTGTTCTCCCGGCATTTTCGACAGGCTATGGCGGAGCGCCGTACCACCAGCTTCGAGGAATACTTTAGCCAATCCCAAAGCTGGTACGAGGTGCGGGTCTACTCCACCCAGGATGGGTTGGCGGTGTACTTTCAGGACATTACCAGCCGCCGCCGCGCCTATGAAAAAATAGAGCACCAGATCCGTCGAGAGCAGGCTCTCAACCAAGTCATCCAGGCTATCCGTCAATCCCTGCATCTGGATACGATTTTCCAGACTGCCGCTCGAGAAGTGGCCCACCTGCTAGAGGTGGATCATGTCAATATCCAAATGTATCAGCCCCAATCCCTGGTTTGGCAGGTGGTAGCAGAGTATCGTACTAATCCTGACAGTACCAGTCTGTTGCACGTGGTCACCAGCAGTGATCGCCCCGCCTTGACTGAGGCGGAGATTATCCAGATTAATTCTGATCATGACCTCCATCCCCTGGCCCAGGTTTTACCCGGTTGCTGGCTGCTGGTACCGCTACAGGTGAAGGATGGGCTACCCTGGGGCTGCCTGGGAATTCACCGCCGACCCGAGGATCAGGCTGTTTGGCAGACATCGGAGGTTGAGTTGGTACAAATTGTGGCGGCCCAACTGGCGATCGCTATCCAACAAGCCCAAACCTTAGATCAAGCCCAGGCAGAACTGCAGGAACGACAGCGGGCAGAGGCCCGGTTGAAGGAAGCCCAGCGCATTGCCCACACGGGCAATTGGGAGCTTACCCTGCCCAACCAAAGCCTGATCTGGTCTGAGGAAATGTTCCGCATTTATGGGCTTGATCCCCAGGGATCTCCCCTTTCCCTGGAGGAGCAATTTACGGCTCTGGACCCAAGCTATCGGTCTGCATGGCAACAGCAATTTGCTATGGCCTGTCTGGAGGGTCGGGCCATTAACCTAGAGGGGGAAATTCTTCAGCCCCAGGGCCACTGTCGCTACGTCCACCTCCTAGGTCAGGTGCAGCGGGATTCGGCGGGGGCTATCCGGGGTCTGGTGGGTACCCTCACAGACATTACGGAACGTAAGCAGATTGAGGCTCGCCTTGCCTACGAAGCACTCCATGATTCTCTCACTGGCATTCCTAACCGGGCCTATTTTATGGAGCAACTGACCAATGCGGTGCAAGTGGTGGAACAGCAATCCGAACAGGCTTTTGCGGTGTTGTTCATTGATTTAGATCGCTTTAAGGTGATTAACGATAGTCTCGGGCACCTGGTGGGTGATCAGCTATTAATCGAGTGTGCCAGGCGTCTGCGATCGGTGGTGCGGGAGGAGGATTTAGTCGCCCGGTTGGGGGGGGATGAGTTTGCCATTTTAATTCACCCGATTAGTTCCATTGTTGATCCCCTCAAGGTGGCTGATCGCATCCATCAGGTCCTTCAGTTACCGATTCTCTTAGCGGGTCGAGAAATTTTCATCAGTGCCAGTGTCGGCATCTCCTCAAACCTCACCGGTTCGGTTCAGGCCGTAGACTTCCTTAGGGATGCGGATACCGCCATGTACCAGGCCAAGGGCAATGGACGGGGCCAATCAGCCCTCTTCACTCCGCAAATGTACGAGCGAGTGGCGACTCAACTGGCCCTGGAAAGCGATCTGCAACGAGCTCTAGACCGGTCAGAACTGACCCTCGAGTACCAACCCATTGTGGATCTCACGACCAATGATTTACTGGGGTTCGAGGCCCTGCTGCGCTGGCAGCACCACCGCTGGGGGGCTATTCCCCCCAGTACCTTTATTCCCCTGGCGGAGGAAACTGGGTTAATCCTGGCGATCGGAGAATGGACCCAACTACAGGCCTGTCAGCAATTGGGGGAATGGCAAAAGGCGTTTCCCCAGGCTGGCCATCTGATTATGGGAGTCAATCTCTCCGCTAAACAGTTTACCAACCCCCATCTGATCGCCAGTATAGATCAGGCCCTGAGCCGGGCCGGCATCAGTAGCCGTTGCCTACGTCTGGAAATGACCGAGACAGCTTTAATTGAAAATCCAGATACCGCTGAATCTTTGCTCCTGGACCTGAAACAGCGGGGTATCCAGCTCTGTATCGATGACTTTGGTACGGGCTATTCCTCCCTCAGTATGGTGCATCGGTTTCCAGTGCAGGCTCTAAAGATTGATCGCACCTTTATCCAGCGCATGACCGTTGATCAGCGGGGGGCCGCGATGGTGGAAGCGATCCTAGCCTTAGCCAAAAGCCTTTCCATGACCGCCATTGCTGAGGGGGTAGAAACCCCTGATCAGTTAGAGCAACTGCGTCAACTGGGCTGTTCCTACGGTCAGGGTCACTACTTTTCCCAGCCCCTGTCTGCTGAAGCCGCTGCGACCTTACTGGCTAGTACGGCGTGGCATAAATTTTGCAGCCCTTTAAGCGGGGGTCAGTAGTCATAACTCAGTAATCAGGAGAGGTAGGATGGGCAAAGGGCCTGAGCCGATGCCAATTAATTTTAGCCCAGGACTAACAAGCCTAAGTAGATCAAAAACCCTACCTTGATCCCTGACTTTCTCTACCCTTCGGAAAACTCCAGGTTTCAAATCAGACCAGGTTTATAGGTAGAATTGCTGGGTTCCAAAGTTGGGGCTAGTTTTTCCCATCTAGATTAGGTAAACTTAATTGAAACAATTAAATAGTGGCGACATAGCCAAGTGGTAAGGCAGAGGTCTGCAAAACCTCCATTCCCCGGTTCGAATCCGGGTGTCGCCTTTTGCATCTACCAATTCACAGCATAGCTAACCCAAGCGGAGGCAGCATCACTAATCTGTTATCAAATCTGCAAACCCTTGCTCAATTTTTTCTTTCCTAGATCTGCAGCTATGTCAAGCACCGACTCTTTGCATAGGCTATTCGTGGATGGTTATAACATGATTGGGGCTTGGCCTGATCTGGTAAAGCTTCGCCAGCATAAGGGGTTTGATGCGGCTCGCCAGAAGTTGATCGAAATCCTGGTCAATTACAGCGCCCGTAAAGGCTACGATACTCAGTTGGTCTTTGATGCCTACGCTGTGCGATCTCCCCATCAACTATTAGCGGTTACCCCTAATCTTTCAGTTTGTTATACCGCCTTTGGTCAAACTGCTGATAGTTATATCGAGTACCTTTGTGCGCAACTACGACAACGGGCTCTATCAAGGTCACGAGTGATCGTTGCCACCTCCGATTACAGCCATCGTCTAACGGTGCTCGGTTATGGCGCCGAGTGGGTATCAGCCGAAAAGTTACACAGTGATGTTACCTTCACCCAGGGTCAGGATATTACTTCCCATCAACGTTTCTCCCATACTTTATTTGATCGGGTGAATAGTGAAACCCGTGAAAAGCTCATGCGATTGAGACTGGGTCTCTAGCTATCAACCAACTCCATGTTGAGAACCGTAGTTCTGCCCCCTCACCTCCAGTCCCTTGTGAAGAGGGACCGGAGGCTTAGCTTGTCTTTCGAAGGGCAGGAAACTCCGGGTTTCAAGTTAGACGAGGTTTATAGCCACGAACGGCTACACCAGTCACTGAACTGTAGGCCGCCAGCCAGTGTCTACTTCAGTAAGCAGGAGGATGGTGATGTAAAGAAAAAGACGTAGAGGAAGAAAGTGAACTAAACGGCGACTCTACTTTAAATTCTTACCCTAACTGTCTATAGCGGTTCTTACTCGGATGAAGTACAGTAGCAATCTTTTGTGAACCAACCGCGAATATCCTTCAAGGTGACTTGAGCATAGGCGGATTCAAGAGCTTCCTTCACTGCTTGATACGTCCGTGCCCCAACTGACTTCAAGATGTTCTTAACCTTTGACCAAAACGGTTCAATAGGTGAGAAATCTGGAGAATAGGGCGGTAGAAAAATCAGTTGGGCACCTACAGCCGCCAGGGCAGCCTTCACCTCGTCCGTAGCTTCATGGGTAGAACTATTATCGGCAATCAGTACCGCCCCGGGCCACAGGTTAGGCGCCACTCGACGAATAATGTAGGCCTCAAAGGTTAAACCATCCATCGCCCCAAGAATCGTTAGAGGGGCAATCGCGCCTTGTAGACTCAGCGCATTGACTAGCGATACATTCTGCCCTCGTTTGGACGGACGAGCCCCAACCGCACGCTCACCTTTCGGGGCTCGGGCATACATTTGAATCATCGCTAAGTTAACCCCAGCCTCATCTATAAACACTAGGTTTTCCGCAGGGATCCCTTGAATGCCTTGCCAGTAGTCGACCCGGGCTTGTTGTACTCTTGGACTCTCCGCCTCCGTGGCGTGGAGTGTTTTTTTTTTGCGGGTAAGACCAAGCTGCTGCAGAATCCGT
>JBEIGU010000042.1:0-29053 GCA_040381765.1 Leptolyngbya sp. | reverse complement strand
TGTGTGTATTTTGTTTTTTTTTATTCATGATTTTTTAACTTACTATATTTTTTTATATATATAAACAAATTTTTTTTTTTTGTTTTTTTTTTTTTTATTTCTTTTTTTTTTTTTTTGTATGCTTTTTATTCTGTTATTTCGTGTTTTTTTTTTTTCTTTTTTTGTTTTTTTTTTATATTTTTTTTATAGGCTTGCTTTTTGGGGGGGGGCGGTATTCCCATCGTTTGGTAAACCCGCCGCCGTCCTTAATACCCCGGGGGCTAGGGCTATAATGCGAAAATGTTGATCTTTGTTGGCCCTGTCACCCATGACCGCTGACCCCCTGGCCACCGCCCGTCTCCAGTACGCCCGGGGGCAGGAGGCCTTTGAGCGCGGCGAGTACCGCCAGGCGGTCAGCCGACCCACCTGGAGGAGGCGGTGCAATGGGCCCAGGCCACCACCCCCCTGGGGGGGGAGATTCAAACCTGGCTGGTGAATGCCTACAGCGCCGTCGGTCGCCAGCAGGAGGCGGAGGCCCTCTGCGAGGCGCTGAGTCGCCACCCTGACCTGGAGGTGCGCAAGCAGGGCAAGAATCTACTCTACATTCTGCGGGCCCCGCGGCTGCAACGGCCAGCTAGCTGGATGACCCAGATTCCTGACCTGGGGGAGATCGACTCCAGGCAGAGCAGTTTCTCCGGGGGCTCCCGCTATGCTCCTGCCACCCCCCCACCCCGGCCAGCCCCGCCAGCACCGGAACCCCTGGATCCATCCCTGATTAACCGCCGGGATAATGGTTTTCTCTGGGTAGCCCTGGCGACCCTGGCCCTGGTGCTGGCAGGGCTGGCATGGTTTAGTTAAGGACCAGCCCCGAGCAGTTTCCGGGTCCTAGGCACGGACGCTTCCTTGTTCCTTGGAAGAGCAGTCTCCCCCATGGCTTCATCCATGTCCCCCCGGCCGATAACGATCTCAGGGCCGGGTTTAACGATCACACCCCTGCAACTATCGATCACACCCCTGTGTTTAACGATCACAGGCCTGTGTTTAGCATGCACTCAATGGTGATCGCTATATACATAGACCACAGCAGTGGTTTTTAGCGCATTTTTAGCGATCACACCCCTGTGTTTAGGATGTGCTTAATGGTTTTCTTTAAGCACATAGACTACAACAATAGTTGCAAGGGTGTGTTTAGAATATGCTTAATGGTGATCGATATATGCATAGATGAAGCCTTAGGTTTGGCCCTTCTGGTAACCTCCGCCTGCCGGCCGTTGGCTCGGGCCATACAGCTCGGGCTATACAATAGAGAAAATCATTTCGCCCTGTTGGTGGGGAGGTAGCCCATGGCCTACGACTTCGACCTATTTGTAATTGGTGGGGGCTCCGGTGGCATTGCCGCGGCCCGGCGGGCGACGGAGTACGGGGCCCGGGTGGGGCTGGCGGAGGTGGGGCGCCTGGGGGGCACCTGTGTGAACCGGGGCTGTGTGCCAAAGAAACTCATGGTCTACGCCTCCCACTTTCCCGAACAGTTTGCGGCGGCGGCGGGCTACGGGTGGACAGTGGGGGAACGCCAGTTTGACTGGCCCACCCTGATCGCCGCCCTGGACCGGGAGGTGACCCGCCTGAATGGCATCTACCAAACCATGCTAGAAAAGTCCGGGGTGCAACTGTTTCGCCACTACGCCCACTTTCTGGATGATCACAGCCTGGTGGTGGGGCAGGAGAAAATCACCGCCGGCAAGATTCTGATCGCGGTGGGGGGTAGGCCGGTCAAACCCGACATCCCCGGCATCGAACACACCATCACCTCCGATGATATTTTCCACCTGCCGGAGCAGCCCCAGCGGCTGGTGATCCTGGGGGGTGGGTACATTGGCTGTGAATTCGCCTGCGTGTTACAGGCCCTGGGCACCCAGGTCACCCAGGTGATCCGGGGGGATAAAATTCTGCGGGGCTTTGATGACGATCTGCAGGGGGAAATTCAAACCGCCATGGGGCACCAGGGCATCACCCTGTTCCCCCACAGTGAGATTGTAGCCATCCACAAAACCGAGGCCGGCATTGATGTCACTATCGCCACTCCAGAGAAACAGGAGCACCTGCTGGCGGATGCGGTGGGGCTGGCGGCCACGGGGCGACGCCCCAATATCCAGGGGTTACACCTGGAAAACACTGGGGTGGAGGTTAGCCAGGGGGCGATCGCCGTGGATAGCCTGCACCGCACCACCGTACCCCACATCTTTGCCGTTGGGGATGTCATCGATCGCATCAACCTCACCCCGGTGGCCATTAAGGAGGGTCGCCTGCTGGCGGACCGGGAGTTTGGCGGTAAACCCGGCCTGATGAGTTACGACAACGTGCCCACCGCTGTCTTCACCACCCCCGAGATGGGCACCGTTGGCCTGACGGAGGAGCAGGCCTGGCAACAGTTTGGCGACGACGATATTCAGGTCTACCGCTCCCGCTTTCGGCCCATGTACTACACCCTGCCCAACCTGGAGTCCCGCACCCTGATGAAACTGGTGGTGCAACGGTCCACTGACCGGGTGCTGGGGGCCCACATGGTGGGAGACCACGCCGCTGAGATCATTCAGGGGGTGGCGATCGCCGTCAAGATGGGGGCCACTAAGGCCGACTTTGACGCCACCGTCGCCATTCACCCCAGCTCCGCCGAGGAGTTTGTCACCATGCGTTGAGGGAGAAAAACAACCGCAACCGATGGAGCCTCTGATGCTACGCCATGACCCAGACTTTCAAGGAACTGGCCGGTTAGGGCAAACCCTCTGGCGGAGGGTACCTCTTTTTTGGATTTAGCCATAATCACGAGAGAGTAGGAAACCCCCTCGGGAGACTGTTCTGATGGGCACGGACTAGTGCCCTTTACCCATCTTCCGGTGCTGGTTGGCAAATAGGGTCAGGAATCAGCAGATGGTCAGGCTTCTGACCCCTGATGTCTGATTCCTGATACCAGCTCACCAGGGCAGCCTGGTAGATGGTCTGCCAGGGCAGTTGGTGTTGGCGGGCCAGGGTGGCGCAATCCTCATACTCGGGATGCACATTCAGGAGGGCACCGGTTTGGGGATGGTAGGCCAATTTGATGCTGACCTGGCCGTGGGGAGTTGGGATCACCTGTATATCTCGCCGTAGCACCGTGCGTTGTTGCCAGCGTTGCCGTACCCCTAGGGTGGAGGTTTCAGCAAACAGCACCTCTCGACAGGCGGTGGCGGCGGTGACTGGGGCGATCACCGTAACCAACAGCCCTGGACGGGACTTTTTCATGGCAATGGCCTGGGTAAATACGTCCAGGGCGCCGGCGGCAAACAACTGGTCGTACAGGTAGGTGATCACCTGGGGGACCATGTCATCCACCTGGGTTTCCAGCACCACCACGGTTTCTTCCCCCGGGGGTGGGATCACCTGGGGGAGGGCTGGGGATGCAGGCTGCAGCCCTGGGGATCGCTCCCCCCCGATCCAGAGGCGCAGAATATTGGGCAGGGGCAGATCCTTTCCCCCCGCCCCCAGCCCTACCCGCTGCAGGTACATGGCCGGTGGCGGCCCAAACCCCTGGGCCAGGGCCGCCACAATGGCCGCCCCCGTCGGGGTCACCAATTCCCCCTGGCAGCCATTGCTATAGAGGGGCATGGCCCGCTGCTCCATCAGCTTCAGCACCGCCGGAGCGGGTAGGGGTAACCAACCGTGGGCCGCCTGCACCCGCCCCTCACCGGTGGGTAGGGCGGAACAGTAGATCTGGTCAAGGTTCAGGTAGTCGAAACCTAAACAGGTACCGACAATATCGACGATCGCATCGGTGGCCCCCACCTCATGGAAGTGCACCTGCTCCACAGCGATGCCGTGCACCGCCGCCTCCGCCTCTGCTAACCGTTGAAAGACCGACAAACTCCAGTCCCGGGCTCGACTCGGCAGGTTAGCTCCGGTGATTAACCGCTGAATATCCGGCAGATGGCGGTATCCTGTAGCCGGGGTATGGTGATGGTGAGGGCCGCAGGGCTCGGGTCCAGAGCCCAACTGCACCGTTACCTGTAGGGCCCGCTGCCCCTGCCGTTGGGTAGGGGCCACCTGGAGGTCAAAGGGCTCCGTCAGCCCCAGGCTCTCCAGCTGTTCCTGCAGGTAGGCCAGGGGTACCCCCGCATCGATCAAAGCCCCCAGGCACATATCCCCAGAAATTCCCGATGGGCAGTCAAGGTAGGCTATTGTTTTCATATCAGTAACAGTACCTATCGCCATGGCCACCCTCTATCGCCTCCACCCTAGCAACCCCGAGTCGCGTAAATTAGGGGCGATCGTGAAGGCCTTGCAGCAGGGGGCGGTAGCTCTTTACCCCACAGACACAGTCTACGCCATTGGCTGCGACCTCCACCATCGGGGCGCCCTGCAGCGGGTGCGACAGCTCAAGCAGTTGACCAATGACAAGCCCCTCACCTTTCTTTGTGATTCCCTCTCCAACATCGCTGACTACGCTAGGGTCAGTGACGCGGCCTATCGGATGATTCGCCGCCTGATTCCCGGGCCCTTCACCTTCCTGTTACCGGCCACCAAGCAGGTGCCGCAGCTGGTGATGAACCCCAAACGGCGCACCACGGGTATTCGGGTGCCTGACAACCCCATTTGCCTGGCCCTGGTGGCGGCCCTGGAGCATCCGATCATCTCCACCTCTGCCCTGTCCCTGGTGGCGGCTAAGGCGGGCGGCGAGGAGGGCTTCAGCCTCAATAAGGTGGAGCTCTTCGATCACCTGGAGAAAATGGTAGACCTGATTATCGATGACGACCAACCCCTCACCTACAACCTCTCCACCATCCTGGATATGACCGCCGATCCTCCCCTAATTCTGCGTTCCGGCCTGGGCTGGGAACTGGCCCAAAGCTGGGGGGCCGAGACAGTTGCAGAATCGCCACAGTACCTGTGACCATCGCTCCCCGACCGGTTAGCAGGATTGGGACGATGATCGCAGGGGTAAACAAGGGGTCGCCCCCTCTTAAACTAGATCCATTAGATCGATACCTGGTTTCCTATCCTAGCCACTTGCACCACTGCCCTAGGGGCTGAGAAATTTCCCCCAGGGCCGCTGATGAAGTAGGTAGAGCAGCCCGGCACCAAGCTGTCACCACGGCGGTCTGGTACTGGGGCTATTGTAAGGACTGGGTATTTATTATGAAAGCGGCATCTACCTGTTTTGTTATGGTATCGTCCTCCCCTGGAGTTCCTCCCGATTCTGGCCATCCGTCGTCGCCCCTGGCCACGGGGGTAACCGGCGATCTGCAGGGCATGATTGAGGAGTTATTAAAGGACCGTCTGGCCCATCGCCCCGGGGGCCTGGAGGGGGTTCTCACCCGCCTGAGGTTGGAGGTGGAACGGGTCTGTAGCCATAGCGATCGCATCCAGGATTCGGGCAATATTCGCCACTGGCAAAGGAACCTGATCCAGCACCGCCTGGATAAGTGCCTGACCTACTATGATCTAGGATCCACCCAGGGTCGGATGGAGCTCCACGCTACCCTGAGCGCCATGGTTTACCGCCCCATTGTGCTGGAGGGTAGCGACCTCAACTTTCAGGGCCGTTATGTTCTCATAGAGGATTTTCTGCAAACCTTCTATATTGAAGCCTTGAATAACTTTCGGCGAGAACATCAACTCCCCCCCACCTACACCCCCCGTACCCGCCTGGAGTTAGCGGAGTTCATGGCCTTTAGCGAGCAGTACGCCAAGCGCACCATTAACCTTCCCAACGGTCGCCATCAACAACTGATCGTGCTGCGAGCCCAGACCTTTGCCCGCCGCCAGCCGGCGGAAACCTCCATCGACCTGGCCCTGGTGGATGCCCCCAAGCCCGAGACCGGGGAAAATACCGCCGTGATTAAGCAGGTGCGGGAAAAAATTACCCTAACCGAGGCGGATACCCCGGAAGATGCGGCCATGCGAGATCGGGTAATTACCGCCCTGGTGGACTACTTTAAAGCCCAGCAGCAGTCTGACTGCTTGGATTATCTAGCCTTGAAACTAGAGGATTGTTCTACTTCGGAGATTGAAGCAATTTTAAATCTGTCGCCACGGCAGCGAGACTATTTACAGCAACGCTTTAGGTACCATGTGGATCGCTTTTCCCGCCAGTATGAGTGGGAACTGGTGCACGAATGGTTAGGGGCCAAGCTGGAGGATAATTTCGGTATGACCCCGGACCAGTGGACAACCTTTCTGGCCACCCTTCCCCAGGATCAACACCGCTTGATTCAAATCAAGCAAAGTAACCCGGTCCAGGAGCAGGAGGACATGGCCAGACTGCTGGGATGGACCCCTAACAAGGTTGATCGCATCTGGACCCAACTGCTTAAGCAGGCCTGGCAGTATCGTAACCAAAAGTCCGAGAATAGGGAGGACTAAACCCCTCGAACCCGGATCAAACCGTGCCTGAGGAAGGGGAATCTTCCATTTGGGGGGGCTCAAACTTGTACCCCACCCCCCGCACGGTTTGAATCAGGGCGGGTTCGTTGGTATCCTTCTCAATTTTCTTGCGGATTTGGCCAACGTGGACATCCACCACCCGTTGATCGCCGACGTAGTCGTAGTCCCAAACCTTTTGAATCAGCTCAGATCGCCGCCAAACCCGACCAGGATGGCTGGCTAGAAAGTGTAACAGGTCAAACTCCAGCGCCGTCAGGGGCACCAACTCCTCCCGCAGCATCACCTCCCGGCGCACTGGGTCGATGGCCAGGCTGTTAAAGACCAGGCACTGTTGTTCTGGGGCGGTGACCGGGCGCTGGCGCTTGAGGATGGCGCCGACCCGCACCTCAAGTTCCAAGAGGCTAAAGGGCTTGGTTAAATAATCATCGGCGCCTTCGTTAAAACCACGAATTTTATCGGATTCGTCGGTACGACCCGTGAGCATTAGCACAAATACTCCAGTGCGAGACTGCATTTCCTTGCAGAGCTCGTAACCGTTGGTATCGGGCAGGTTGACATCAAGAATCACCAGGTCGGGGGTAAAGCTATCGAATAGCTCCAGGGCCTTCTTGCCGTCCTCCGCCGCCTCCATCTCGTAGTCTTGTTTGGCCAGAAAACGATAAATCAAGTTACGAATGGCCGGATCATCATCCACAACCAAGATTTTGGCTTCCGCCATGGTTCTACCCTATAGATCAACTTTGATGGAAAAGTAAAAGTAAGTGGGCACTGTAGGACGGTTAGAGCAGCTAGATAGCCCCTGCCCTGAATCGCCAGTGATTAAACTATTTACATAGTTTACTAAAGAATTTCAAGAAGGATATAAACACGGGCGGATTATCCTTGACATTAACGCTGCGGTGTGGGAAAAACTTGCCCTTCCCCTGACGGCGATGGGTTCGGCACAGCGGGGGAACCCTCGGGGGTGAGGGGTTGCTCAAAGGGGATAGAGGGCTGATTAGGCGCGAAGGGATCAAGGGAATTCTGTGGCTGATCACCAGGTGGCAAGAGGCTAGCACCAGGGGTGGTCAGGTTGATGTCCTTCGGCAAGGTGGCCAGGGCTACCCGATCGCCCCCCACCGATCGCAGCACATCTAAAACCGTAATCACGTCTTCGTAGCGAGCATCCCGGGAGGCGTAGAGAACGATTAAACCCGTGGGGCTAACCTGGTTAAACTGCTGCAGAACGTCGTAGAGCAGATCCACCGTCACCGGTTGTTGATCCAGGTAGACCTGTCCCAAGCTATCCACACTGACGTAGAGGCGATTGGCGGGGCCATCCTGACTGGCTTGACTGGGTAGGGGCTTGGCCGTATCGGCGGCGGGTAGATCTAAATCGATGGCCTGCTGCCGGGTCAACCCCACCGCCGCCAGGATAAAAAAGGTGAGAATGCAAAAGATTACGTCGATGAGCGGAATAATTTCCATCCGCACATCTTCCCTGGGGGTGTCTAGCAAATCGACTTTCATGGGGTGGAGGTTTCTTGAGGAATAGAATTAGCGTCTAGGGTAGGACCTGAAGTCTGGCGGGCCCAACTCTGGCGATAAAGTAGCTCCAACTCACTACCGGCGCGGCGAAACATCTTCGCCTGACCAAAGATAAACCCCTGGAAAAGTCGGTAAAAGGCCAGGGTGACAATGGCAATGATTAACCCCGTGGCGGTACTGATCAGGGCCTCACTAATCCCCAGGGAAGCCCCCGCTGTGGCATCGCCACTACCCAGGTCACTGAGTTGGATGGAGCCGAGGGAGTTGATCAGCCCCAGCACCGTGCCCAGCAGCCCCAGCAGGGGTGACAAGCCAACTACTGCCTCCAGCACCTTATCCCCCTTACCCATGGTGGTGAGCTCTTCATTGGCGGCTGTTTCCAGGGCCAGGCGGAAGACCTCTGGATCGGGGGACTGGAGTTTTAGGGCCGACACCAGGAAGCGCCCCATGGGCAACTGGGTAGCTCGCTCAGCGATCTCCGCCGCCGCCGCCCATTCTCGGCGGGCCGCCTCTAAAACCCGCCCTGAAACCTCCCGTTCCCGGGTGAGGATGCGGGACCAAAACCAGATCCGCTCCAGGATAGTGCCCAGGGCCAGGATGGACAGTAATAGTAATGGCCACATGGCCGGGCCACCCCGGGCAAAAAGCTCAGGTAAACTCACAGGGTTCTCCTTATCACCACAGTTAATGGGCCTAGTCTTGCGCCGGTTGCACCGGCTACCTCTTCAGGCAACCTGGCCTTACCAGCACTGGGAGCAAGCATAACAATTCTAGTGAATTTAGGATCACTTGCACCGGCAGGGAGGGGTGATGGGGTGACTGACCCCCACCTAGGCCCCCGATAGCCGAGTCACCGCCTGACCCGATAGACGCTGGTGGGTTTCCGCCAACAACTGGGGGATTTTATCGGCGTGGGGGCTGCGACCCAGGCACTCGGACAGATCGAGGTGGGTCACCCGATCGGCTTTTTGACCAGGGAACCAGTGACCGCCATTGCCCAGCAGGTTGTAGCGGGCAATGGCGTACTCCTCCATGTCAAAGGCCAGCAGCAGGTTGTGTAGCCAGAGAATTACGGGAATGTTGATCTGGCCGGGGGTCTGCTCGGGGGTGGGTAACCCCACCCGCCAGGTGCCTAGCCAGTCTGCCCCCAAGCTGGCCTCGGCCTGCTGGTGCAGCCGCTCTAAAATCGGGGCCAGGTAGCTCTGGGCCTGGGCTAGCAGGGGCAGGGTCTGGAGGTGTTCGTCAAAGTCGGTGGGGCGGGCGGCGCCAATGCTGAGGGTGTGGACCTGGGGGTGGCTGAGACAAAACAGGTCATTAAACACCATGGGGCTGAGGGGGGCGCAGAGCTGGCGGAGGATGGGGGAGGGGTGGTAGAGATGCCCCCCCTTGTCGGCGGGGCTGATGATAAATACCCCCATGTCATGGCGCTGGGCATCGATAATGGCGGGCCAGTTATCTTGATTGATGTAGTACCAGTGCAGGTTGACATAATCAAACTGATCGCTGGCGATCGCCTGCCGAATCACCGCCAGGGGGGCATGGGTGGAAAACCCGATGAACCGCACCCGGCCCTGGCGTTGAAACGCCAGGGCCACCTCCAGGCAGCCGCCGGGCCGCAGGGTGTAGTTCAGGAGCTCAGCCGTATTAATGCCGTGGATACCCAGCAGGTCCACCTGGTCTACCCCCAGGTTAGCCAGGGACTGGATGAGGGTGCGGCGAAAGTCCTCCGGGTTTTCCTGGGGGGAAACCTTGGTCTGGAGGATCAGGCGATCGCGGGGTAGACTGGGCAGGATTTGCCCCAGCTGCAGTTCAGAGGTGCCGTAGCCCCGGGCGGTTTCAATGTGATGGATACCCACCTCCAGGGAGCGGTGGAGGATGGCCTCCAGGTTGGCCTGGTTAGCCGCCGGAATCTCCCCCAGGGGCAGGTCCTGCCAACTGTGCTGGTAGCGCATGCCGCCGCAGGAAAACACCGGCATCTGGAGTTCGGTTCGGCCAAAGCGACGGTACTGCATTGCTTGGTCTCTTAAGCCTTGAGGCTACGGACGGTAACCTGGCCATCCTTGACTTCCCCCACCAGGATTTCACTGGCCAGGCCAATAAACAAGCCATTCTCCAGCACGCCGGGGATGTTGTTAATGGTGCTCTCCAGGCCCGCCGGGTCAGCAATGGCGGCGAAGGTGACATCTAACACCATGTTGCCCTGGTCGGTAATCACCGGCCCATCCTTCTTCACCCCCATGCGCAGTTCCGGCTTGCCCCCCAGGGCGGCCAGGGCCTTGGCCACCGGGGTAACCGCCAGGGGCAGAACCTCCACCGGCAGGGCAAAGGTGGTGCCTAGCTGATCAACCAGCTTGGAACTATCCACCACCACAATGAATTCCTGGGCCAGGCCGTCCACAATTTTCTCCCGGGTATGGGCGGCGCCGCCCCCCTTGATCAGGTTCAACTGGGGATCGACTTCGTCGGCCCCGTCAATGGCCAGGTGGATGGTTTCCACCTCGTCCAGGGTGGCGAGGGGAATGCCGTACTGCTTGGCCAGCACCGAGGCTTGAAAGGAGGTGGGCACCCCCTTGATGTGGGTGAGTTCCCCGGTAGCCAGGCGATCGCCAATGAACTGAATGGCAAAGGCGGTGGTGGAGCCAGTCCCCAGCCCCAGCACCGTGTGGGATTGCACCCGGGCGGCGGCCTGGCGGCCCACTTCCTGTTTCATCAGCTTAACCGGATCCATTTCTGCGGCCATGGCCCTATCTCCTCTGGACAAATTCCTGCATCATCCCTTCTAGGATGACCTAAACCGGTCCCCCTGCATAGCCCACCAAGCCTTTGCCCAGGGGGCTGGCTGCCATAGGTTGAGCCCGCCGGTGCAAATAGCCTGGCTATGGAGGTCAATTCTGGGGGATAGTAGGGGGTGTTCCTGCGGAGCAGCGGCCATGGCTTCCCCTAAAATTATCGTGCTGGATGACGATCCCACCGGTTCCCAGACGGTGCATAGTTGTCTCCTATTGTTGCGCTGGGATGTGGAAACCCTAGGCCAGGGGTTGCAGGATGGGGCACCGATTTTCTTTGTGCTGACCAACACCCGCGCCCTTAACCCCACGGCGGCGGCGGCGGTGACCCGGCAGGTCTGTCAGAACCTCAAGCGGGCAATCGCCCAGAGCGGTGTGCAGGACTTCCTGGTGGTGAGTCGCTCCGACTCCACCCTGCGGGGGCACTATCCCATTGAAACCGATGTGATCGCCACGGAGCTGGGCCCTTTTGATGCCCACTTTTTAGTGCCGGCCTTTTTTGAAGGGGGGCGCATCACCCGGGATAGCCAGCACTACCTGCTGGTGGAGGGGGTACCCACCCCGGTGGAAGCCACGGAATTCGCCCGGGACTCGGTGTTTGGCTACAGCACCGGCTACCTGCCGGACTACGTTGCCGAGAAAACCCAGGGGCGCATCCGGGCTGACCAGGTGCAACGGTTTACCCTTGCCGACCTGCGCCAGGGCTGTCTGGATCGGCTGCTGGCCCTGCAGGATAATGTTTGCTGTGCCGTCGATGGGGAAACCCAAGCCGACCTGGATAGCTTTGCCCAGGACATTCTCACCGCCGCCAGTCGGGGCCAGCGCTTTTTATTTCGCAGCGCCGCTAGCCTGCTCACCGCCCTGGCCGCCCTGCCCCCCCAACCGGTGGCGGCGGACCAGATGCACCGCTACCTCAGGGGTACGGCCCCGGGGGTGGTGATCGTCGGCTCCCATGTGCAAAAAACCACCCGCCAGCTAGAGTGCCTGCTAGATCAACCTGGGGTGGGGGGCATTGAGGTGGCGGTGGCCCGCCTGCAAACCCCCAACGACCAGGGGGCCGATGCCCTGCTCCAGGAGACCCTGGCCCAGGTGGAGGCGGTCTACCGCCGCGGGGAGGTGCCGGTGGTCTACACCAGCCGCCAGGAGTTGAGCTTCGCTTCGGTGGAGGCCCGCCTGGACTTTGGCCTCCAGGTTTCCGCCCTGCTGATGGCGGTGATCCAGGGGTTACCGGCGGATATTGGCTTTTTGATTAGCAAGGGGGGCATTACCTCCAACGACACCCTTAGCACCGGCCTGGCCCTGACCAGCGCCCGGCTGTTGGGGCAGATCCTGCCCGGGGTTTCGGTGGTGTGTACCCCCGCCCACCATCCCCGCTTTCCTGACCTGCCGGTGGTTTTATTCCCCGGCAATGTGGGGGATGATCAGGCCCTGGCCACGGTCTACCAGCGGCTGCGGGGAGCCAGGGTCTGATTGCCCTGGCCCCGATTAGTCAAAACCATGGCCACTGCTTCCCGCACCGCGTAGCGGTTCCCGGTTGGAGTAATTGTTAATGCCACAATAGCCCGGTCACTGACGGATAATGGACTTCTGATCCCTAACCCGTAGGGTAATTGAAGCAGCAGTAGACCGTTTACTGCTATATCCTAGATACCGCCATAAGCCCTAGCCTGGGAAAATAGGAAATTCTATGACGGATGCTGGGATGGAATCCACCCCTCTGGTGATGCCCTTAGTAATAAAAAACTTGAGGGAGGCGGCGACCTCCCCTGATCAGCTCCCCTGGCAACCCTTAAGACCGGGGGTGGAGATTTGTTCTTTATACCAGGATGCTGACAGCGGTGGTCAGATGGCCCTGCTGCGCTATCAACCCGGTGCCACCATACCCCAACACCACCATCCGGGGTATGAGCAGATTTTAGTGCTGGCAGGAGAGCAAGGTGACGAGCGGGGTACCTACCCCGCTGGTACCCTGGTGATCAATCCCCCCGGTAGTCAGCATCAGGTGACCAGTCCCCTGGGATGTATCGTGCTAATTTTCTGGCAGCGGTCAGTGGTCTTTTAAGCTAATTCAGTCTGTAATTTCACCTGCCTATTTGTGGCCTACCCCATGACAGTTCCCGCCTTTGTTGCCGAGGCTAATCCCAGCTATTGGCTCCAGGGAGCCCGTCTGCCCCTGGCCTGCCTTGACTCGGCGGTGGAGTTGGGGAGGGCGTCCCTAGCAACGGCAGAACCCTGGGTGCAGGCCCATCTGCAGATCGGTGACGGCATGATTCGAGCCATTCTACCGGCCAGTCAGTCAATTGCCGATGATCAACTGGTTTGGGACCTACGCCAGGGCATGGTCTGGCCAGCCTTTGTCGATCTCCATACCCACCTGGATAAGGCCCACCTCTGGCCCCGTTGCCCCAGCCCCGATGGCACCTTTGCGGCGGCGATTCGCCTCACCCGGGCCGATCGCCGCCACTGGCGGGCGGAGGATCTCTACCCCCGCATGGACTTTGCCCTGCGGTGCAGCTATGCCCACGGCACCCAGGCCCTGCGCACCCACCTGGACTGCGAGGAGGGGCAGGCGCTGATTAGTTTTGGGGTATTGCAACGACTCCAGCAGGAGTGGGCTGGTCGGCTTACCCTGCAGGGGGTATCCCTGATGCCGATTGAAACCTTCCATCAGCCCCAGGCCATCGCCATCGCCGACACCGTGGCGGACTACGGCGGCATTCTCGGGGCGGTGGTCTACCCCCACCCCGAGCTGGAGGATCAGGTGGAGCGGGCCTTTTACCTGGCCCAGGAACGGGGCCTGGATCTGGACTTCCACTGTGACGAAACCCTGGACCCCCAGGCGGAGGGGCTGCGGCTGGTGGCCGCCACCAAACTGCGGCTGGACTTTACTGGCCAGGTCACCTGTGGCCATTGCTGCAGTCTGGCCCTGCAGGAGCCCGACCGGGTCACCGGCACCCTGGATCTGGTCCGCCGGGCCCAGGTGGCGGTGGTCAGCCTGCCCTCCTGCAACCTCTACCTGCAGGACCGGCGGGCGGGTGCTACCCCCCGTTACCGGGGCATCACCCTACTGCGGGAACTGCAGCAGGCCGGGGTGGCGGTGGCGGTGGGCAGTGACAATACCCGCGACCCCTTCTTTGCCTACGGCGACCACGACATGCTAGAAGTGTTTACCCAGGCGGTGCGCATCGGCCACCTCGACCATCCCCTGGGGGATTGGCCCCGGGCGGTGGGGCAGACCCCAGCCACGGTGATGGGGCTGGGGAGAATAGCCCAGCTAGGCCCGGGGAGCCCGGCTAATTTGGTGGTGTTCAAGGCCCGTAGCTTCAATGAGTTGCTATCACGGCCCCAGGGCGATCGCACCCTACTCCGGCAGGGCCAGGCCATTTACCCCACCCTACCGGATTACGCCGAGTTGGATGGGCTGCTCTGCGGGAATTGAAGGAATCAGGACGCGGTTGATCGGTCAAGGTTAAGACTGGGGGGGGGTTCTGGCTCGCCTTCGCCCCTCTGTAGGTGGCTGCGGTCATACCACCAGTTCTGCAGGAATCGATCAAAGCGATGGCTATAGAGGGTGGTGACAAAGGGTTGGCCATGGTAGGGCTGACCGACAATTTCCACCCCGTAGGAGGGGAAGTGGCGGGTGGCCATGTCGGGAACGAAACGTTTACCAATCCGTCGCCAGCTCGGTTCCTTACCGCGCCACTGCAAGCGGCAGCAGGGCCAGGGTAGTTGCTCCCGATCAAATAGGCGACAACAGGGCCCCACCACCCGGTAGGTAAAGTGGGCGCCGGGGCTCTGGAACAGGTAGCCACTGGGCCAGGGATGGGGAGGCAGGGGGGTAGAAGGGGAGGGCTGCATCACGCTATAACCATAGATAACCGCAGGGCTCGCCCGTCGGGGTGGGCTAATGTAGTTGTAGTGTAGGAGATTTTCTATGGCTGAGCCAATTACCAGTGCGGTGAGCGATCGCATCTGCCGTCACATGAATAAGGACCACGCCGAGGCCGTCTTGTTATATGCCACCGCCTACGGTCAGCAGCCCGAGGCCAGTGCCGCCACCATGACCGCTCTAGACCCTGAGGGCATGACCCTGCAGGTCACCGTCCACGGACAGGAAACCTCCCTGCGGGTGCCCTTTGATCACACCCTGGTCAGCGCCGAAGATGCCCACCACACCCTGGTGGCCCTGCTCAAGGCTGCCCGACCCGGTGCCAGCGCCTAGCCATGGTGGTACGGGTGAAGTTTCTGCCGGAGGGCGTTACCGTTACCGCCGAAGTGGGGGAGCCGCTCCTACAGGTGGCGGCCCGGGCCGGGGTGACTATTCCCACCGGCTGTTTGATGGGCTCGTGCCATGCCTGTGAGGTGGACATCGTCGGTCAACCGGAGCCAATCTGCGCCTGTATTACCGCGGTGCCCCCCGGAGAGGCAGAGTTAACAATTAATCTTTATAGTGATCCGAGCTGGTAAGGAGGAGAGGGGGAAGCACAGGCACTGGAAGGATCGGGATTTTGTGTAAACCCTATGGCAATGGGAAATCAACGGTTTCAGCCTGATCTATAGGGGTTATCGCTGGTGGAAGCTAGGTTTTCAGGGTCAAAGCTATATATCATGGGAATAGCGATCGGTGGCAACCCGGCAACCTGAAGCAGCATGGAGCAATCCCTACAGTTCTTAACCGAGGCCGAGTCAGCGGCGGTGGATGCCGCCCTGCTATCCTCCCCAGAAAAGTTTCTGGCCCGACTGACCATTTCCACCGCCAAATTGTTGACCTATATGGCGGCGGACCTGGGAACTACGGTGGAGGCCCTCACCCCAGAGCAGATCATTGGCTGGCTAGAGCAGGATGCCAAACGTAAGCGGGAACAGGGGATCGGAGCGGCGGTGCTGAAGTGGCAGAATGATTGAGCCCTGGGGTTGCTTAACCCCCAGGTATGGGTACTCTCCATCAACAGGAAAGGTAATCGGGGGCTGTGATCACGGTTGATTCGGGCTAACCGCCTGCTGGTAGGGCGCCAGGGCCCGATCCAGGGCGGGGAAAAACATCGGCGAGGGAAAAACCGTCTCAAAGAACTTGACGATCGCTACATTTTCCACCCTGGGGTAAAAATCCGTGGGGTTGGGGCCGTCAATGTGGCGACTCAGCACCCCAAAGCCCAGGCGGCCACTGCGGGGCTCCCAACTGGGGGCGGTGCGGTGTAGCCAGTCCTCAAAGCCGGTGGCCCCGGCCATGCTCTCCGCCAGGCGTTGGATCAGGGCCGGCGGCGGCAGGCTCTCCGCCAGTTGGGGGAGGTCCTCCGGTTGGCTGAGCCAGGCCCGTTGCAGCCACTGGGTCCGTTGTTCTGGCTGTTGCCAGGCCAGGATGGCGTACTTGGCAGGGCCCTCCGGCAGGGTGGCAGGGTTGACCGGCTGCCCCAGGGCCAGCAGGGCGGTCTGGATGGGGGCCTCCGGTAGGGTGGCCCAGTCCTGACGGGCCCCATCCCCATCCCCCCGCCACCAGCGCAGCGCCCCCCGGCCCTGGTGCAGAAAGGTCTCCAGGGCCGACCCGGAGGGAGCGGTGGCCAATAGTTCACCGTAGAGCTGGTCTAGCTGGTCCAGCAGATCGGGGTAGAGGGGAGCCAGGGGGCCGCTTTGCCAGACCGGGCTGGTGAGCAGGATGGGGTGGCGCAGGGTTTCCAGGCTGAGGGCAGCGATCGCCCGGGGCCGGTCCCCCGATCGCAGGGCACTGAAGCCCAGCCCAAAGAACACCCCCGGCTTAGCCGGCACCAGGCCGATCGACCGTTGAAAGGACCCCAGGGCCGCCTGGGGTTGGCCCGATTCCAACTGCAGCCAACCCAGGTTGCTATGGGCAAACTCCTGGTAGGGCCCCACCTGGGCCCCCCGCCCTAGCCAATGGGTGGCCTCCGCCAGCAGGGAGTCCCTCAGGTCAGGACGCTGGTGGGTCTGGTAACTCAACTCCCCCAGGTTCCAGCCCAATTGGTTGGGGTAGTAGGGTTCCCAGGGGGCCAGTTGGTGGGCCCGCTCCAGGGCCTGGACAAAGGCCGGCACCTGGCCCTGGCCAAGGGCGGCAAAACCCTGGCTGGAGAGGGCCCAGGCCCGGTGGATGGGCGCCAACCAGAGCAGGGCCGCCAGGGTTAACCCTAGCCCCCCCAGCACCGTGGCCCGTCGCCATCGAGGCCGGTCGGGGTAGGTCGGGGGTGGCATCAAACTACTGGCCAGGGTGGCGATGTAGAGGCACAGCACCCCGACAATGGCGGGGATATCCAGCTGATAATCGGTCAGACTCACCAGGCTAAAGCCCAACAGCCCTAATACCAGGGCCCAGGCCAGGATCGCCGGTAGGCCTGAGGCGGTGCGACGACCATCCACCCGCACCCAGCGGAACACCAGGATAGCCAATACCAGGGCCAGGGCCAGGGGCACCCCTATGCCCCCCAGCCCCAATTCCCCCCAGAGTTGGGCGGGGGTGCTGTGGAGCTGAAATTGCAGTTCCGCTTCCCGGCCGGCCCAGAGGGGCCGGTAGCGCTGGTAGGCTAGGGGCACACTGCCGGGCCCCAGCCCGGTGAAGGGGTGGCTACGGCCCATGTGCCAGCCCACCGCATTGGTCACCAGCCGGTAGGATAGCTCGCCGCCGGCCAGGTTGCCCCGGGCCAGGTTGCCCAGCACCAGGCGCAGGCGACTGTTGCTGAGGATCACCAGCAGGCTGGCGCCGGTGGCGATCGCCCCCAGCCCCAGCAGCCAGGACCGGGGTAGGGGGCTGTAGACCAGGGCCACGGCTAACCCCACCAGCCCCACGGCCACCAGGGCTAACCACCCCGCCCGGGAACTGGTGGTGTAGAGGTCAAGCAACCCCAGCAGGGTGCCCACACCCCAGAGCCAGCGTCGCCCGCCCCGATCGTGGAGGGCCAGGGCCGCCAGTAGGGGCAGCACCAGCACCAGGTAGCCGGCCACGTAGTTTTGATGCCCCAGGGGTTGCCAATTCCGCAGACTGGTGAACTGAAAACTAAAGGCCGCCTCTACCCCGTAGGCCCGCAGCTGTTGCAGGCGGGCTAGCTCCGGCTGATAGATCTGCACCCCCCAAAGGACCAGACTCAGCCCAATGAAGGCCAGACTCAGGTAGCCCTGAACCCGTAACAGCCCCACTGCCCGCTGGCTATCGCCCAACCAGCCCCGCAGGGCGTAGAGGCTAGCCCCGCCGCTGAGGGCGGCCCAGCCATACCAACGGGCGGGTTGGGGAAATTCGGCGCCGGAGATCGACAGCCCCAGGCTGATCAGGGCTAGAACTACCACCCCATCCAGCCCCTGGCCCTGGGCCAGATCCCCCCAGGGTTTGTGCCAGAGCTGCCAGAGTAGCCACAGCCAGGGCGCCATCAATGCCCCCTGCCACACCACCACCCAGGGCCAGGAGACCATCAGGGTGCTGCTGCCCGGTAGCAGGGTCCAGAGGGCATAGAGCCCGATCGCCAGTAGGCCCAGCAGATGGCCATCCCCTGGCGGGGCCGGGTTAACCGATCCAACGGTACCCGTGGAAAATTTCATGGTGTGGCCTCCGCTTTCGCGGCTTTTTGCATCATCCCGGGTTCAGGGTGTGGGGCGACTGTGGCCAGTTCCTCCACCTCCGCCAGGGCCTTCACCTTGGCGCTGTCTTGCAGTTCGGGGTCAGTTCCTAGGGCCTGCTGCCCTTGGCTAAGCAGTTCCCTCAGGCTGGGCTGACCGGTTACCTAGAGTAGGCCGGCGTTACCCAGGCCCAGGATCATCCCCGCCCCTAGAATATGGCCAAAGCTACCGATCGCCAGTAATTCTGCCAGGCCAAACCTCTCAAACACCATGGGTAGGCTGACGGGCAGGGCGGGCCCGACCCCCGGTTTTTGGATGGCGTACTTACCGATCGCCAGGACAAACAGGTTGCAGCTAATCATGATCAGGGCCACCTTCAAGGACCACTGGGGGGTAGGGGGCACCGCTTGGGCTAACACCAGGGAAAAATGGAACAAGACTGGATCTCCTAATGAACAACCAGAGGGAGTAAAGACACTTTCTATTATGGTGGAGAGGTGGAACGTTCTAGCATCGACCCGAGGGAGTGTTCAATAGAGTTAACATGTGGGTGAAGATTTGTGGCATTACCCAGGTAGACCAGGCCCTGGAGATCGCCGCCCTGGGGGCCACTCACCTGGGCTTTATCTGTGTCTCCCAATCTCCCCGCTACCTGAGCCCTGAAAGTTTAGCCCCGATCCTCCAGAGCCTCAGGGAACAGCGGGTTAGGGTAGGCACGGTGGGGGTGTTTGCCGATGCCGACCCCGCCACCCTTGGGGCCATTGTTAAGCAGATCGGCCTTAACACAGTGCAGCTCCACGGCGGCGAACCCCCCCAGGTCTGCCAGGAACTCCGCCTGGAGTTACCCGGAGTTCGACTCATTAAGGCCATCCGGGTGCGGAGCGAGGCGGACCTGGCCCAGGCCCTGACCTATACCCCCTGGGTGGATGCCCTGCTGTTAGATGCCTACCACCCCGACCGCCTGGGGGGCACCGGCCACACCCTAGACTGGGCTGCCCTGACCCGGTTTCACCCCCCTTGCCCCTGGTTTCTAGCAGGCGGCCTGCGCCCTGATAATATTCAAACCGCCCTGACCCGCCTATCCCCCGACGGCATAGACCTCTCTAGTGGGGTGGAGCAACGCCCTGGCTGGAAGGACCTCACCCTGGTGCGAGCCTTGTTTCAAGCCTTATACCCTGGATAGGCCCAGGTCACAGGGGGGAATGGGGCTGGAGGGAATGGGGTTTTTCCAGGCCGTGGGCCTCCATTAGGGCCCCATCACCCATCACCTGGCGGGGGCAGCCGTCGGCGATAATGGTGCCCTGATCGATCAACAGCACCCGATCGCAGACCTCCAAAATAAACTCCAGATCGTGGGAGGAGATCAGCAGGGTTTCGGGGGAATGCTGCAAAAAGCCAATTAACCGGCGACGGGTGCGCAGATCCAGGCTGGCGGTGGGTTCATCGTAGAGCAGGATGGCGGGGGTCATGGCCAGCAGGCCGGCGATGGCCACCATTTGCTTTTCCCCCCCGGAGAGGTGATGGGGCGGACGTTCCAGCAGGTGCTGGGTGCCGGTCAGGGTCGCCGCCTGCTCCACCCGGGCCGCCACCTCCTCGGCGGGCAGGCCCATGTTTTGAGGCCCAAAGGCAATGTCATCCCAGACGGAAACGGAGAACAACTGATCGTCCGGGTCCTGGAATAGCAGCCCCACCTCGGGGTGAAATTGGCCCGGCTGCAGGGGCTCCCCCAGCAGATAAATCTGGCCACTGAGGGGGGTCAGCACCCCGCAGAGCAGCATGAACAGGGTGGTTTTACCGCAGCCGTTGTGGCCAATCACCCCGACCCGCTCACCGGCGTAAATGGTCAGGCAGAGTTGCCGCAGAATCTCCCCCTGCCGGTCAGGGTAGGCGAAACTCAGGTTCTCGGTGGCGATCGCCACCGACCGCTGACCCAGGGATGTCATTCCCAATCTACAGGCTGATACCATTGTATCCATGGTGTAAGGCAACCTCCGTCATGATCAACCCCAGGGCCGCCCCCAGCAGGGTGGCCGTCAGCCCCCAGAGGGGCGTCAACGTTTGCATATTATCACTCCTCCGCCCGGGGTGGCCCTGGCCGTGGCCCCGGAGTCGCATGGCCCGGTAGACCCGCTCCGACTGCTCGTAGCTGCGAATTAACAGGTTACCCGCCAGCATGGCCCGCTGCTCAAGCACCTGGCGATTTAGCCGCAACCAGGCCTGGGGGCCCTGGCCAAACCCCCGCAACTGCATGGCCCGCTGCATGGTGGCCAGGGTGTCGGCGATCTCGTAGAGGTAGCGGTAGGTGAGCAGGGTCATGTCGGTGAGGATCACTGGCAACCCCAGCCGTCGCATCGCCTGCAACAGGCTTAAAAAGGGGGTGGTGGCCAGGAGAATTAACCCCAGGGTGAGGATGGACAGGAATCGGCCTGCCATCAAGGCGCTGGCCGCCAACCCCTCCTGGCGCAGGGCCACCCCGCCCCACTGCCAGATCACCGTCGGCCCCAGGCTAAAGGGCAGCACCAGCACCAACCCCAGGATCAACAACCCCGGATAGCTGAGTCGCTGGCGCCACAGCCCCAGGGGCAAGCGGGCGGTGGCGTAGAGGCCGAGGCTGAGGGTGGCCATGGCCGGCACCAGGGTGAGGTGCTGCACCGTGGCAAAGGCAAACATCAGGGCCAGCAGGCTAATCAACTTGAGGCGCGGGTCCCAACGGTGCAGTAGGGACCCGCCGGGAACGTAACTGTCTACCGAGAGTGTGGTCATGGTCCTAACCCTCCAAGAGTTCGGGTTTAACCCGGCGTAGAAAGAGCACCAGCAGGGCGGTGAATAGCCCCTCCACCCCGATCAGGGGCAGGTGGCTGAGGCTGAGGGCCAGTAGGGCGGCCCGCTCAGCCTTGGCCTCCACCTCGGCGGGGATATTCAGAATAATCAGACTGAGGAAAATCAGCACCGCCAGCCCCACCCCCAGGGCACCGCCTAAAAAGGCAAACAGACCGGTACGGGCCGGTTCTCTCAGGGGCCGCCCCAGGGAGTTACGAGCCTGGAACAGGTAGTAGGCCAGCAGGGCGGGTAGGCCCATCATGGCGGCATTCACCCCCAGGCTGGTGAGGCCACCGTGGCCCAGCACCAGGGCCTGGAAAAACAGGCCAATCACAATGGCGGGGAAGGCAAAATAGCCCAACACCACCCCCAGCAGACCATTCAAGGTGAGGTGCACACTGGCGGGGGGCAGGGGAATATAGATGGAGGAGGCGACAAAGAAGGCCGCCGTCAGCAGCGAGGCCTTGGGAATGTCGGCACTGGGATCGGGGCGCCGGTTAATTTGCCCCAGGGAGTACCAGGTGGCCAGACCGGTGACGGCGTAGCCCGCCACACAAACCTGAGCCGGTAGGATGCCATCAGGAATGTGCACTAGGGCTTCCCCCTCGAATCTGGGCCCCGGGAATCGGCATGTCGGGGCTGGGAGCGCCGGGAAAAAAACAGTGCGGTGCCCACAAACCCCCAGATCACCGCTGCGATCGGTAGCCAGCGCTGCCCCAGGTCGGCGGTTGGGGGTTTTGTGCCTGGGGCCGCTGCCCCCTCTCCCACCGGTACCGTCACCGACTGGCCGTGGCCGGCCTGGCGCACCATCACCTGCCAATAGCCGGGCTGGTTGGCATCGGGGCTAAAGCTAAACCGCCCCTGGGCATCGGTGGTGCCCCGCGACCAGGGGCTGCTGGCGGTCCCAGGGGCGTAGACCAATACCTGGGCCTGGGCCATGGGGGTGCCAGAGTCGTAGCGGGCTTGGATCTGCACCTGGTTGACCAGCTGGTACTCCAATTGGACGCCGTGGCCCCAGCCGGGGCGGGGGGTGATCAGGCTGGCGGCGATCGCCGCCATCAGGGCCAGGGTCCTCCTCATCGGGTGAGCTGGACTTCCCGACAGTGGCCTTCGCCCACGTGGCCCAGGCTGGGTAAAAGACCCAGCCAGCGCTGGTGGTCCGCCGCAGACAGGCGGCTCTCCAGGTCGGCATTGGTGAGGTTCAGCACTCCATTCTGGGCCAGGGCGGCCAGGGGGGTAAAGCCCAGGGCACCGGTGTTAATCTCATCCTCCGGTGCCACTCTACCATCGCCAAACAGGTGATCAAAGTGGAAGGTGACCTCCAGATCCGCCACCCCGCCGGGGGCCAGAATCCCCTTGCGCTCGTCGCCGATGAAGTCACCACAGGTGAAGGCCAGGGGCTCGCTGAGGCGCAGGGTGAAGGGCAGGGTGGTGCCCTGCTTGCTGGCCGTGCCCTGCAGCCAGAGCATCGTGCCCTGGGAGGGGCCACTGAGGGCGGGGGGCATGGCCCAGGCCAGGGCATTAAACTGGCCGGCGGGGGCCTCCACCTCCGCCACCATCACTGGCTCGGCGCTGGCATCCCCCGAGGCCAGGTCCACCACCGTGGGCCCCGCCACCTTCACCTCCGTCGTGGCCTGCCAGCGGTCTTGGGTCTCCGCTTGGAAGGGAGGATCGGTTTGGGCCGCCACCAGATCCGCCAGAGAAACGTAGACATGGTCAAAGCTAATCGCCCAGCCATCCTTGCTGGTAAACCCCTGGCGGACAAAGTCCTCGCCATTGGCCCGGATCACCAGGGTGCCCGCCGTCGCGTTAGGGTTGGAATTGGAGTTGGGGCGATCGTCACCACAGCCCAGCAACAGAGCCGGGCTGGCCAGGGTCAACAGGGTCAGAAATAATCCTCGATGTGCAGTCATACCTAATCCTTGGGTCCGGGGTGGGTCAGCCCACCGCCCTAGGGCAACCTGCCTACTTAACCCCATCCCCTAAAAAAGTTCAATGCCCAGGGGGGGCACCGCCCCACGCCCTGGGCCACCGGCCTAGGGCTCGCCAGAAGCTTTGCCCAGACTGGGATGCAACCCATTGATCAAGCTCTGGGGGCGTTAGCCAGGGATATCGCCCTGGCCCTAACGTCACAGAACGTTACCCTTCGAAGCAAATTGTCGTATTTTTACACCACCCAGCACCCCCTAAAGATCGATGGGCTGACAGGGAGTCTGCTAAGCGCCCCCGGGCCGTGGCCCCCGAGGTGATCGAGGCCCTCTACCAGGCCCTGAAACAGTCTCCCCCCAGGCGGCGGCGGGGTTTATCGCCCTCTATGCCCTCGACCCCCGTCAGGGGCTAGACATTCTGGCAGACGGGCTGCCGCCTGCGCCACTAGGGGATGGCTAATATGCCGCCGAGTACTAGAAGTCGACGGGGAAGAGCGTTAGTCTATCTCAATTCAAGACCCATAGGGATTTCTGCGAGTCTATCCAGAAAACAACTGCGTCTCAAATTGAGTTATCTCCGACTTTTTATCTTTTCTCCACAGGGTGCTTATCCTCCAAGGTCACCAAGCAAAAATGCACGTCCATCCTATTCGATGGCTGCCACGACAGTAGATAACGGCTGTACCAGTCCTCGGGCCCTTGCTTTGGCCAAAACCCGGGGCCCTCTGGCCTGACCCTACTGTCTTCTGGAGAAAGTTGTCGCATGTCTTATAGATAGACTCGTTATGCCATTAGTCAGACCTATTAATCAACCCACTGGTCTCATGTTGAACAACTCTCTGGAGTGGTCCAGGTTGGTCGAGGGGGTTGGTTGGTCCTGGGGTGTTCTGTGGACCCCAGTCGCCCAAAGGCCTCCGCTGGGTTTTGAATAGTTGCGTATCAAGCAAACAATCAAAATCTCAAAACCTATTTAACTCAAAGGCTTTCATTGAGTAACTTTTTCAGAGGACTAAAAATGGACTAAATCTATCGCCTCCTTGATGACTTTGCTATGCTGAGGAAGGGAAAGTCGAGGGCAAGATTATGGGCGTATGGGGTCGGGCGTTACAGGCGATCAGGGCCAACCTGGGCAGTATGGTGAGCCAGGCGGAGGACCCTGAGAAGGTGCTAGAGCAGGCCATGGTGGAGATGCAAAACCACCTGATCCAACTGCGGCAGGCGGTGGCCCAGGCGATCGCCACCCAGAAGCGCACCGAGCGCCAGAGTCAGCAGGCCGAAACCCTGGCCCAGGAGTGGTACAACCGGGCCGAGCTCGCCCTGCGCCAGGGAGATGAAGCCCTGGCCCGTCAGGCCCTGGGTCGTCGCCAGAGCTACCTGGGGTCAGCCCAGGCCCTGGCTAACCAGGTGGGGGAACAGCAGCAACTGGTCAGCCAGCTTAAGGATAATATGCATCGGCTGGAAATTAAAATTGCCGAGGCCAGAACCCAAAAGGATATGTTTATTGCCCGGGCCCGATCGGCGGCGGCCTCCCAGCGCCTCCAGGAAATGATGGGTCAGGGCGGGCCGATCGCCGCCTTTGGGCAGATGGAGCAGCGCATTCTCGACCTGGAGGCCCGGGCCCAGGCCCTGGGGGAACTCAACGTCGACCCCCTGGAGCAGCGGTTCACCGCCCTGGAGGCTAGCCGCCCCAGCATCGATAGTGAACTGGCCCTGCTCAAGCAGCGCCTCAACCCCTAACCCCCCTCCCCCTGCCGCAGCAACATCACCGTAATGTCGGTGCGTTCGGCAATTTCCAGCGGCACATTGCCCTTCAGCACCTGACTCAGCAGATTCTCCCGGGAGGCCCCCATCAAGAGGGTATCTGTGGCGGTTTGCTCCGCCAGCTCTACGATCGCCGTCGCCACACTGCCATGGGTGAGGGAGTGGGTCTGCACCGGCTGCTGCAGCTCCGCCGCTAGCTCCGCCGCCAGGTCCGTGAGGTGCTGGGGGGTGAGGCATTCCCCCTTTTCGGGGTGACAGACGGTACAGAGTTGGATCTGGGGCTGCTGGCCCAACCGCAGCAACCCCGGCAGCAGGGCCTGGACCCCCTGGGCGTTCGGGCCCCCCGCCGTGGGAATTAGCCAGTGGTTATAGCTGAGCTGACGGCCCGGGCGCACCACCAGCACCGGACAGGGGGCCTGGCGGATCAGGGTATCCACCACGCCGCTGATCACCCGGCCCGGGGTGAGGTTGGCCTGGTGCCAGCCCATCAACACCAGGTCAATGTGGCGATCGCGAATCACCTCCAATAGGGTCCGCCCCACCTCATGGGCCGCCCGCACCTGGCAATGCACCGACACCCCGGTGCCCTGGCCGTAACTGAGGGCCAGCTCGATCAGCGGCTCCACCGCCGCCAGGTCAATGGTGGCCTCCGCCGGCGGCACCTGGCGGGGCACCAACACCACGTGGATGCACTCCAGTTCGTAGCGTCGTTCCTGGGCCAGGGCGGTGGCAATCTGCAACAGCGCCGGGGCGGTTTTCGGGTCCGCCAGGGGCACCAACAGCCGCCCCCGGCCGGTGGCGGGGCCCTGCTGCTGCCACACCAGGTAGGAGGGTTGGGCCTGGGGCCCCAGGTCTAACAATTCCCCCGCTACCTGGTCCGACTCCGCCCGGATGATATCGGCTCGGGTAATAATCCCCACCAGTTTGTTGCCCTCGGTCACCGGCAGGCGACTCAGCTTCAGCCGATTGAGCAGGTGCAAAACCCGGTCTAGGGAGGCCTCGGGGCTGACGGTGACCGGATTGGGGGTCATGATATCTGCCAGGCGCAGGGGTTGATCCCGCCCCTGGGGGGCGACCTCCCCCAGGTCACTCTGGGTGACAATGCCCACCAGCCGGCCCGCCGCTAACACCGGAAAACCCCGGTGGTGCGATCGGGAAAAGGCCTGTACCACCTCTCCCAGGCTGATCTGACTGGAGAGGGTCTCCACCCGGCGCTGCATCAGATCGGCGGCCTTCAGGTTAGCCCAGGGATTATTGGCCTGGGGCACCGGCTCCAGGTGGATGCCCTGGCCAGCCAATAGCTGGTGGTAGATCGATCCACGGTTGGTGCGATCGGCGATCAGGTAGGCAATGCCGGAGCCAATCATCAAGGGCAGCACCAGGTTAAAGTCGGCGGTCATCTCAAAGACAATCACAATGGCGGTAATCGGCACCCGGGTCACCGCACTGAAAAACGCCCCCATGCCGGTCAGGGCGTAGGTGGTGGAGTTAGCCAGGGCCTCGGGCAGGGGCCAGGCGTCAAAACTGCCGTACACCCCCTGGGCCAGAAAACTCATCAGACATCCTAGGGCCGCCCCCAGCACCAGGGAGGGGGCGAAGATCCCCCCCGCCGCCCCAGAACCGTAGGCCAGCAGGGTCAGTAAAAACTTGGCCACAAAGGCGGTGGCTATCAAGGGCCAGGCCGCCAGGCCAGTGCTCAACAACTCCTGCAGGTCGGTATTGTTAAAAGCTGCCACCGGCACCACCAGCCCCACCAGGGCGGTGATCAGGCCAGCCAACCCAATTCGGCCCGGCAGATCGAGCCAGGTGGCTCGCCTGAATAGGCTGAGACTGACAAAAATCCCCCGCCCAAAGCTAGACCCCAGCAGCCCAGCGGCGACCCCGAGCAGCCCCAAAAAGGGCAGGTCGTAGATCGATAGGCTAATGGCTTTGGTCTCCAGGGCCAGGTTCAGCCCATGGCCCCCCAATAGGCGGGACACCACCGCCCCAATAAAGGAGGCCAAAATCGCACTTCCCAGGGTAAGGTCAGAAAAATCCTGGAGCAGCTCCTCCACCACAAACAGTACCCCGGCGATCGGGGCATTAAACCCCGCCGCCAGCCCCGCCGCCGCCCCCGCCGCGATCAATTGACGGCGGTACTCTGGTGAGGTGGGCACCCAACGGCTGAGTTGGGCCGCCAGCCCCGCCCCGATCTGCACCGTTGGCCCCTGACGCCCCAGGGAAAGACCCGAGCCCAGGGCCAGCAGGGTACTACCCAGTTTTACCAGGGCCACCCGCAAATTCAGGGGGATAGGGGCAAGGCCCAGGGCCGCCTTCACCTGGGGAATGCCACTGCCACCGGCCTCTGGAGCCCAGTGCTGAACCAACCAACCGGATAGCCAGCCACCCCCCCAGCCGATCGCCGGCAGGGCCAGCACCGCAGGCAAACCAATGCCGGTACGGACCAGGGTGAGCCACTCCACCCCCTGTTTTAACAGCACCGCCGCCACCCCGGATACCAGCCCAATCAGACAGGCCTCTAGAATCGCCACCCGCTTTTGACTGAGGATGGACTCCAGGCGGTGACGCACCATAGGAAAATCGCCCTTGGGATACTGCCCCTAGTCTACGCACCGGAGGCGCCCATCCTCATCCCCAACCAGGAAAAGATTATGGAGAGTCTCACGGCTAGACCCATTGATTGATCGATAGGTCTGAATAGTGGCGTTTCGAGTCTCGCAAAAAGACAGTAATCAGAAGTCAGGGGTTAGAAGTCAGGAGCCAGCTCAGAGAACGGGTACATGCACTTTTGCAGCCCTCACCCTAAATCCCTCTCCCAGATCGGCAGAGGGACAGGGAATAACCACGGGCTACCATCCTGGGGAGGGTCTCCTGTGTAGTTGTCGTGCCAGTGATCTTGGCACCACTCCCAGACGTTACCGTGCATGTCGTAGAGGCCAAAGGGGTTGGGGGCAAAGCTACCCGCCTCGGTGGTTTCTTGGCGGTAAATGCCCTTGGGCCCCTGGTTATAGTTACCTGTCCAGCCCAGGCTTTCATCATCCACACCACGGTAATTAGCCAGGTCGGTGGTGATGGTCTCGCCGAAGTGGAAGGGGGTGAGGGTACCGGCTCGACAGGCGTATTCCCACTCGGCTTCGCTGGGTAGGCGATACTCTCGACCGCTTAACCTGGACAGACGGGCACAAAACTCGGTGGCCTCATGCCAACTCACCTGCTCTACGGGGCGGTTATCGCCCTTGAATCGGGCTGGGTCAGGGTCTAGATCCCGATTGACCCGCTCTAGTGGGGCCATCTGCCGCCACTGGGCCTGGGTAATCGGGTATTTGGCCATAAAGAAGCTGGCCACCCTTACCTCATGCTGGGGGCCTTCGTTATCGTAGCGGTCCACTTCTTCCTCGGGGGACCCCATCAGAAAGGCACCTCCAGGAATCAGCACCATATCCAGGCCAGGGCCATTGCCCAGGGCTTCGGTGAATTATTGGGCTGTGGCCCTATGGTGGGTAAGGGTGACAACCTTAGGTGCTGGCATGACGGGTAACTAAAAGGGCAGATAGGTTAAGAAAACTCCATAAAATGATTGATCCAATAGTTAGGTTGATTTACCCGTAATTTCCACAAACCACTTTGGCAAATTGGGGAGTCGCTGAATCTGTTGTTCCAACTCAGCCATTGCTTGTTGGGTCAGCTTCACCCCTGTTTCATACACCTTCTCAACCAGGGTGACCACTGGATGCATCCCCTTAAAAGTAAGGGTTTGAGCAAAGTGCAGCACCGTGTCCACCGAATCGAGTAAACTGCCATTCCAGTGTTGCTCTAACCACCCAAAGGTGCGTTCTACCGGATTGTACTTGCTATGATACGGGGGGTAGTAGGCTAACTGGAGGTTCAGTTGAGACTGGTGGGCAAAGGCCACGATGCGGTGCATGAACTGAGTGCGGCGGGAATGATTTTCAGGACCATTGTCCTGATTAATCACCAATTTGCGAATGTGGGCAAATTGGTCTTTGACCTGTTCCCACCACTGCTCAATGATGTCCACAATACAATCTGCGGTCAACTTAGAGCGGACAAAAAACAAATAGAGTTGATTGAATTCGGGCAAAAAAATGCCATATGGAGTCAGGCTGGCTGTGGCACCAAAATCATGGTCTACGGCAACAGTCGGGATGCGAGTGGTTCCCCCGCGGTCAAATTCCCCGACCTTGACTGCCACTTTGGCATCAATCGAAATGCGTAACGTATGGGGGTCAGCATCCGCTTGCTGATTCACCTGATGCATCT
>JBEIGU010000041.1:0-29260 GCA_040381765.1 Leptolyngbya sp. | reverse complement strand
TTCTCCGAGAAAGTGAGATTTCATCAGGGTTTCAGGCTTCGGACTGCCAACAAAGACGGAAACTACTCAAGTGCCTATGGTAGAAGGGTTTCAGGCTTCTTCAAGCCCCGGATTTTGGGAGAACTTCCGACTCTCCAGTATAGATAAGTTAATCGGAATTGGATGGCGGCGCCAAGTACGGTGAACCGGCTTACCGACTCACAATGCCTGACCATTGCACTAACTTTTCGCCGGTGCGGCGGTAGGAGAAAAACCGCTGCGGTTCCTGGAAGGTACAGTGGGGGGCGATCGCAATTTGTTCGGGGGCCAGCCCCAGGCCCATCAGCTGCCAGTGGTTCACCCGCCCCACATCGAGCCGCAGCTTGCCGGGTTCCGGGTCAGGCAAGATCGGGGGATGCTTGAGATCTTGCAGGCAGGCCAGCCCCTCCGCCTCCAGGGGGTCTAGGCCCGGCTCCAGCAGGGTGGCTCCCACCTGGGCCGCCACCGCCCAGGAAACCTGATAAACGGAACCGGCGATGGCGGGGCCAATGGCCACCACCAGGTCTGAGGTTCGACTACCCTGAGCCTGTAATTGGGCCACGGTGTGGGGCAGAATTCTCAAGGCGGTGCCTCGCCAGCCGGCATGGATGGCGGCGACGCGGCCGCTCACCGGATCACCAATTAGGATCGGGTTGCAGTCGGCGCTACAAACCCAAAGGGCTTGACTGGGGAAAGTACTAACCAGAGCATCGGCCTCGATCAGGGGGTCGGCCTGACTATCCTGGCTGGCGATCGCCCGATCCCCAGCCATCACCACCCGATTACCATGCACCTGCTTAAGCCGATGCACCGTTGCGGTGGCATCCAAGATTGGGGTGAGTTGGTCAGGGGGTTGGGGCCAAAAACCCCGGGTAAAGAAACCATGTCGCCAGCCCTGGAGGAGTTCGCAGGTGAGAAATTCCTGTTCTTGCCAGGACTGCCATTGCCAGAGAGTCATAGGCTAGGGATTAAGGTCTTGAAGACTTTCAAGACTACTCAACAGAGCGTCATCCCCAGGGGTTCCCTCCCCCAGCAGGGTATCGAGGGGGTCGGATTGGCTTGGATCAGGCCCAGAGGGGGTCGGTACGACTGAGCCCCCCTGCATCATCTGCAGCCGATTGGCTACGTCAGGGGTGATTTCTGCTACAGCATTATCAATGGCAGCATTGATTAAGTCCTCCAGGTTGAGGGGGGTGTCCTCCCCGGGTAGGCCACTGGGGTCAGGTCTGGCTTGAGTGAGGAACAGCAGCCGACTTTCCATCTCCTGCTGCAGATCTTCGGTGCGACGGCTGAGTTCCTCCTGATACTGTTCAATTTTTTCAGCCAATCGGGTTTCGTAGTCCGATCGCACCTCCGCTTCAATTTCCTGGCGCCAGCGAGCGATTTGGCTTGGATCAGGCCCGGAGGGGGTCGGTACGGCTGAACCCCCCTGCATCATCTGCAGCCGATTGGCTACGTCGGAGTCTAGGGCTTGAGACCGCTCTAGCAGGTCATCATGGTGGCGCTCCAGGGCGACGGTCAGCCGTTTCTCGTAGTCGAGATCGTAGGCCTGGCGAGCTGCCGCTAGTTTCTGACGTAGATGATCGTCGTAGGCCCGCTGCAATTTCACCGCCGCCTCCCGCAGGCGAGTCTCGTACTGGCGACGGAGCTGCTGTTCAACCGCCAGGTTAGCCTCCCGATGGGCCTGGGCCTCCTCCGCGGTGACTGCAGGTACCAATGCTCCATAGCGGGCTTGATACTCGGCTTCCAATTGTTCTGAGTGAGCCTCATGCTGGGCCTGGTAGGCCTCAATCCGTTCCGCCAGTTGCGTTTCGTAGTCCCGTTGCAGTTGTTCGGTGGCGGCCTGGAGCCGTTGTTGATGCTCTATCTCCAGCTCCTCCTGGCGTTTCTGGCTGCGCTTGAGCCCCTCGGTGAGTTCATTGATTCTGGCTTGACGAAGATAGAAACCAATAATGATACCGATCAGAAAGACTATGGCCAGGGTGATGATCAGCCCTTGCATTCCAGGCATAGATTAGCTCCTCACTCCATCAGGGAGATCGCGATAGGGGACATAGCAGTTGACAGTCTGGTTAGGGCAAGGCCGCAACGCCATTTGTTGTATCCCTAGGCCCAGAGCCTGACTCGGTGTCTTGGTTGACTGACAAAACTCTTAACGCTGGCGACTAGAAGCCGCGCCTAGACAGGCAAAACCCGCCTACGCGGGTTATAGGTCAGTCGGCGAAGGCCGACTTTGTCTGGACAGCAGCGGTTTGAACCGCCGTAAGCCAATGTTTTGTCAGTCAACCAGCTCGGTGTCCTTGGCTAAATGGCGCCAGCTACAATGTACAGACAAAATTGGCGCCACCACCCACACAAAGTGCAGGAATGACAAAAGAGCCAAAAGCCCATACCAATTGAGCACTATGATATACGCTGGCTAGAATTTAGAACCTCTAAAGTTAGAGTTGAAACGTTTAAGTTTATGAACTTGGTAAACCCTGGTATAAAAACACCTGTCTAGCCTGGTTTCTGAGTCCTAACCCCCATAGCGGATTTCACTTGGGTGAAGTGCGGTGTGATCACCCCCCTGCTCCCCTTGATCAAGGGAGGGTACAGCGTGAAACTCCTACAGCCAGGTACCGGGGGGTAGGACTGAGCAATTGGGTGTCTCACTCTTGGTTGACTGAAAAGACTCTCAACGCTGGCGGCTAGAAGCCGCGCCTAGACAGGCAAAACCTGCCTACGCAGGTTATGGGTCAGTGGGCGAAGGCCGACTTTGTCTGGATATAGGGGTTTTCGTTGGCGCGAGGTACGGTGATATGCCTGTAATGCTTATTCATCAAGGCTTTTGCTGTGTTGTATCCGATCAAGCACCGCTATAGCAGCGGTTTGAACCGCCGTAAACCAATGTTTTGTCAGTCAACCAGGTCTCACTCTATCGAAAACTGCTTAAGAGGTTGTTTGAAAAGCCAAAGAGAGTTTCAAATTATACCTATGAAGTAGGATAATCACCGCAAAATTCAGTATTTTGGCGACCCCTTGGCGGCGAATTATACCTGGGACAACCCTTTTCAAACAACCTCTAACTTAGATAAGTTAACTGCTGACCTAAACGCACCAAATGAAAGCTCGGCAAAAAAATCCTAATAAGCACCGTTTCTATCAAAGAGGACAAGGAAAGTTTTGAAGATTAGGATATAATCATGCCTTAATGACCATATCCTTTGATAATGAAGATCTAATTTAACAATCTCTTCAAAATCCTTGATCGCTGATCGACCATTTACTTGCCACTGCCCAGTTAAACCAGGTTTGACATCTAACCGTCGCCAGTGGTAAGGACTGTACCGAGATACCTCATCTGCCGTTGGCGGGCGGGTACCTACCAAGCTCATCTCTCCCCTCAAAACATTAATAAATTGAGGGAACTCATCTAAACTAGTCCTACGAAGGAAATGACCCACCCGGGTAACACGCGGATCCTCAGCATTTTTGAAAATCAGACCCTGGGCCTCATTGATGACAGTGGCCTTCAACTCGTCTGCGTTTTTCACCATGGAACGAAATTTCCAAATGGTAAAGGGCTTTCCCTTAAGACCATAGCGAACTTGAGAGTAGAAAATAGGCCCTGGGCTATCTAATTTAATCAGCAGAGCAATTGGAATAACAAACAACGCTAAAATGAAGAGACCTGCTAAGGCACCAACAATATCAATCACGCGTTTACCGAAGGAGCTGACCGATGGATGGTCATTCTTCAAGTGTTGATCCTCTATTAATCGATTAAACAATAGGGATGATGCCGAATATATCTTTTCAGAGTCCTGATCGTTTTGGGGTACTAACATGGCAGCGTTAACTTCCTAAGCTGAAGCCAAATTTCCTAAGCTAGAGCTAAACTTGAATTCGCTCAGAAAAATGAAGACGAGCGAACTTGAGAATACTATTCGCCTATTGGGAATGTTATTAGGGTTACTAGCATTGACGAATTGATCACCGTGAAATTACTCAATTGTAAGCAGTAGCCTAAACCAACTCTTCGAGAATAGCTATCCGTGGTGAAGAGTTTTGTCTTAATTTTGTCAAATGCTTGCCTATATAAATTTTCCATAAAGTCTCCCTCCGTTGGAGTCTGACGGGCTGTACCTCAGCGAAGGAAGGCTGTTCAGCTCCTAGGGTTGAACAGCTAGCTATCTCTCATTTCTCATTTTGGGAGATCGCGAGGAATTTCCAGCATTACAGCCAAGGGAAATTCATCGTTTCACCCTGGTTTGACAGAAGAGAGCTTGGTTGACTGACAAAACTCTCAACGCTGGCGGCTAGATAGGCAAAACCCGCCTACGCAGGTTTTGGGCCAGTCGGCGAAGGCCGACTTCGTCTGGATAGCAGCGGTTTGAACCGCCGTAAGCCAATGTTTGTCAGTCAACCAGGAAGAGAGCGATGGCGGATTTGACTCGGCTGAGTTTTCACACCGAGGTCTATCCTGTTGCACGCAGCACTCATGGGTGGCTCGGTTAGGCCAACCAGCGAGCCACATCCTTGGCGTGGTAGGTCAAGATCAGATCGGCACCAGCCCGCTTAAAGCCGGTCATGGTCTCCATCACCACCCGTTGCTCGTCAATCCAACCGTTGAGGGCGGCGGCCTTGACCATGGCATACTCGCCGGACACGTTGTAGGCCGCCACCGGCAGTTGGGTGGCCTGTTTCACCCGCCAGATAATATCCATGTAGGCCAGGGCGGGTTTTACCATCAGCATATCTGCCCCTTCCGCCATATCCAGGGCGATCTCCTTGAGGGCTTCGGTGCCATTGGCGGGGTCCATCTGGTAGGTGCGGCGATCGCCAAATTGGGGGGCTGACTCCGCCGCATCTCGAAAGGGACCGTAGTAAGCAGAGGCGTACTTGGCGGCATAGGAGAGGATGGGGGTGTCGGTGAAGCCCTGCTCGTCCAGACCACTGCGAATGGCCTGGACAAAGCCATCCATCATGCCGGAGGGGGCAATCACATCGGCCCCGGCCCGCACCTGGGAAAGAGCGGTTTTCTTGAGCAGTTCCAGGGTGGGATCGTTCAGCACCCGACCACTCAGGTCCCCCAGCTCCAGGTAGCCGCAATGGCCGTGGGCCGTGTATTCACAGAGACAGGTGTCAACGATCACTAACAGATCGGGCACCGCCTGTTTCACCGCGGTGGTGGCAGCTTGCACAATACCGCAGTCATGCCAGGCCCCGGTGGCCTCGCCATCCTTATCGGTGGGAATGCCAAACAGAATAATCGCTGGAATTCCCAGATCGTAAACTTCCCTGGCTTCCTCGACGATCTTATCGACGGATAGCTGGTACACCCCTGGCATGGAGCTGACCTCCCGGGCCACCTGTTGACCCGGTACGGCAAACAGGGGGTAGATCAGATCGGCCTGGGTAATCTGATGCTCCTGCACCATGCGGCGCAGTTGGGGATGCTGGCGCAGACGACGGGGACGATGGGTAGGAAACATAGGTGATTGGGGACAGCACCCCCCAGGCTAATAAGGTTACTCAACACTAAAGCTCGATTGGGCCCCGAACACAAGTCTCTGGTTACGTTCTGTAACCTGCCCTGGCACGAACGGTTGGGCCTGCGCCTGTTCCAAGCTGCTCCCCAGGAGCCATAGCCCCACCAGTCAGGGATCGGACCTCGACCTCAGCTGGGTGGAACCACCGGGCGAATCAGGCATTAATACCCTTGACCCAGGGCTTCACCCCAGGTTTAGGGCCAGCCATGCACCGGCCTGGGTTATCATCCATAGAGAGAGGCGCACGGCTAGGGCAAAGGGCAATGCTGCAGGGCTCAATTTTAAAGCAGGTGGTAGCGACAGGGGGGGAGGCGGATTCCACTCCCCTTAATTTTGGGGTGTACTACAAAAACACCCTGGTGGCCCTTTGCCACGCCCTGGAGGACTTCATCCTGGGGTTACCCGGTGAGGGGCTCAAGCCCCTGGTGATTACCGCCTTTCAGCGGGGCAAGTGGTACCTACAGGAGGCTGATCGCTACGCGGCCATTGCCAATCAGGCGGAACAAATCGTGATTATGGCCTCGCCGGAGGCGGGCTTCCACAGCCACCCCACCAGCCAGCGCCCCAACGTTGCCCTGGTGGATCTGGCCGATGATGATCCGGTCAACCAGGAATGGCATTTGATCATTCTCTCCCCCGACTACAGCGCCATGGTGCTGTGTCAGGAGCTCAGCGATGCCGACTACGGCCCGGCCGCCCCCCCCACAGTGGACCTGGAACGCAAGTTTTACGGCCTCTGGAGTTTTGATCGGCCCCTGGTGATACAGGCGGCGGCCCTGGCGATCGCCCACCTGGGCCGCTACCAACCCGATCTGCAGGCTCACCTGCAAACCCTTTGGCAGCAACAGCAGCAACAAAATAACCACCGGGAGGTCACCCCGGCGGTCACCCAGGTGGTGCGGTACCTGCAACAGCAGCGCGACCAATTACTCGATGACCCCAGCCTCAGCCACCCCCAGGATCTGGACCAAAACCTAGCTAGCCATGAACTGCAGGCCTTTCTGCGGATGGCCCAGTGGGTGGATCGCAGCGATCCCCTCAACCCCCTGGCGGCCAGGGAGGTGGTGGAGGTTTTAGAAATCATGGGCCAATTGCTTGATCTGCCGGCCTGGCAGGTGCAGCGGCTACGCCTGGCGGGTTGGTTACACCGGATTGCCCCGGCCAGCCCGGCGGTGGATAGCAGCGCCGCTGGCCCAGCCTGCCCCCTGGTGCCGGCGGTGCAATCCCTGCGGCTGATGCCGCGGCTACGGGCGGTGGCCACCATCATTGCCCACCAGGGAGAGTGGTGGAATGGCCAGGGTAGCCCCGCCGGCCTGGCGGGGGAGGCGATTCCCCTGGATTCGCGGTTGTTGGGGCTGGCGGCGGAGTTTCAGCGCTGCCGGGCCAGGGCTGAAACTCCGCCAACGGAGGCCAGCAGGGGTTTGGTGCAGGGGTTAGAGGCCTGTCAAGCGGAGGCGGGTAGCCGCTGGGATCCCACCCTGGTGGAGTTGCTCGGCTTGACCGCCAGTGCCCTTCAGCAAGGACTGGGGCCCCCCATCACCCAGCCCACCAGTCTGGTGGCTAACCTGCTCAACCCCGACCTTTCCCTTTCTCCCTAACCCTGCCCGCCATGTCCCACCCCAGCCTCGACTCCGCCACCGATTTGGCCGCCCTACGGGCCGGTCAGCGCCGCCATCTACCGGGGGCGGACCTAGAGGAGGGAGACCTGAGTCAGCTCAACCTGGCGGGGCTGAACCTGGCGGGGGCGAACCTGGTGGGGGCGAATCTGGTGGGGGCTAACCTCAACCAGGCCCAACTCGGGGGGGCTAACCTGATGGGTGCCAACCTGGGGCAGACGGACCTGCGGGCCAACCTCTGGGGGGCCAACCTGATGCAGGCGGACCTTAAGGGTGCCGACCTGCGGGGCACTAACCTGCGGGGGGCTAACTTGACCGGGGCCCGCCTGGTGGGAGCCAGTCTGGGGGCGGCCTGTCTCAGTGGTGCCAACCTGCAGGCGGTGGATCTCCAGGGGGCGGACCTGCGGGGGGCGGACCTGCGGGGAGCCATCCTCAGCCGCGCCAACCTGCAGGGGGCCGATCTGGGCCAGGCTAATCTGCAGGGGGCCCAGTTGGATCAGGCCAATCTGCAGGAGGCGGACCTGAGTCAGGCCAACCTGCAGGGGGCGGACCTGAGCGGCGCCAACCTGCTCTGTGCCAGACTGCACCACACCCAACTGGGCGGGGCCGAGCTGCGGGAAGCCTGTCTGCTGGGCACGGAGCTTAGTGACTAATACTAGGCAGCGCAAATTAGGCGATCCTTCAAGGGGGGGATAGAAGTCAGAAGTCAGAAGCGACTGTTCTAACCGCCTCCTGACCCCCACTCCCCCACAACCGATAGGGTACCAGGGGGCGATCGCAGAAACTCCCAGGTATAACACCACAGACTGGCCTCCACCCCGAGCAAACCATGATCGTCCTCGAGCTCCACTAGGGTGACCCAGGGGCGATCGGCGGCGTAGGCGCGACTGACCTCAATATTAATCACCTGATCCTGCCGGCCATGGAGGATCAGGGTGGGCACCGGGGCCCGCAGGTCCTCGTCCCGGTAGGTTTGGGCATCGGTGATAAAGCCGTAGTGGAGCGGTAGATCTTCGCGGGCGGTGTGGTGGTAGATGGGCAGGTAGCCCTGGCGCCGCCAGCGATCCTGCTGATCGGGGCCCAACCGGGGCCACCACTGGTCTAAAAAGCCAAAGGCGGGGGCCAGCAGCACCAGCTGGAGGATTTTCTGCCGTTGCTGTTGGTGGTGTAGGGTCTGGGCCACCCAGGCGGCGGTCAGCCCCCCCAGGCTGGAGCCGATCAACACCGTCGGTTGGGCCTGGGCCATGACCCGCTCAACCCCCTGGCGAATCTGGCGGCTGAGGGTGAGGTGGCTAAAGTCCCCCTGGTTGAGGTCGGGAATCTCCAGCCCCAGCCCCTGGGCCTGGAACCGGGCCGCCAGCGCCTGGGCCTTTTGGGATTGGGGCCCGGAGGCAAAGCCGTGCAGGTAGAGGTACTGGGCCATGGGGATCTGGAGTTGGGGATAAAAAATAGTTCATCCCGGGAGGGCCTGGGGTATGATAATCAGCCAGTTACCCTCCATTCTAGGTGCTCCGGTATATGACCTCCAATTTCCGCCTTACCCTACTCCCCGGTGACGGCATTGGCCCCGAAATCATGGCGGTGGCGGTGGATGTGCTCAAGGCCGTTGGTCAACGGCTAGACCTGACCTTTGAGTTTACCGAGGCCCTGATCGGGGGCGCTGCCCTTGAGGCCACGGGGGAGCCCCTGCCCGCCGCCACCCTGGCCACCTGCCGGGCCAGCGACGCGGTGTTGCTGGCCGCCATTGGTGGTTACCAGTGGGATAACCTACCCCGATCGCAGCGCCCTGAAACCGGCCTGCTAGGCCTGCGGTCGGGGCTGGGGCTGTTTGCCAACCTGCGCCCCGCCACCATTCTGCCCCAGCTAATAGAGGCCTCCTCCCTGAAGCCGGAGGTGGTGACGGGGGTAGACATCATGGTGGTGCGGGAACTCACCGGCGGGATCTACTTCGGCACCCCCCGGGGGATCTTCACCACGGAAACCGGCGAAACCCGGGGGGTGAACACCATGGCCTACACCGCCACAGAAATCGATCGCATTGGTCGGGTGGCCTTCGAGATTGCCCAAAAACGCCGGGGCCAGCTGTGCTCCGTGGATAAGGCCAACGTGCTAGAAGTCTCCCAACTGTGGCGCGATCGCATTAGCGCCCTGGCTCAGGATTACCCCGATGTCACCCTCAGCCACCTCTACGTCGACAATGCCGCCATGCAGCTGATTCGCTGGCCCAAGCAATTTGACACCATTGTCACCGGCAACCTGTTTGGTGACATCCTCTCCGACGCCGCCGCCATGCTCACCGGTAGTATCGGCATGCTGCCCTCCGCCAGCCTGGGGGGGGAGGGGCCCGGGGTATACGAACCGGTGCACGGCTCCGCCCCCGATATTGCCGGTCAAGACCGGGCCAACCCCCTGGCCCAGGTGCTGAGTGCGGCCATGATGTTACGCTATAGCCTTAACCAACCCACCGCCGCCACCCTGATCGAGCAGGCAGTTACCACCGTCCTAGACCAGGGCTATCGTACCGGCGACATCATGGCCAGGGGGATGACCGAGGTGGGCTGTCAGGCCATGGGAGAAGCCCTATTACGGGCGGTGGAGCAACTGCCCCTGGCCATTCCCCCCCAGGTGGGCGTTGGTTAACCTATGTTAAAGATTTGCCGCCCCTAGAAATTTCAATTAAAGTCTTGTCTAAATCCATCCAGGTGAGCCGTGTACAGTCTTCAGCAACCCCCCTCCCCCCCGCCCATGCCCCCCACCAGCCACGACGGGGCCGGCACCCTACCGCCCCTGCTGAACCCGGCCCTGCTCAAGTCAGCCCGCCAAATCTATCGCACCTACTACGAAGTGCACCCTGAGGATATGCAGCGGCCAATTGGCATTGCCATCAGTACCAAAACCCACCGGGGCAAGCTGATCTTTGGGGATAAGCCGGTGTTGCTACCCTCGGAATGCTTTATTCCCCTCAACCAAATTGAGCCTGGATTGCACTGATGAACTACCTGGTGGCGGTGATGGAAGACCGTCTGGGGGCGGAGCAGGCCCATGCCGCCCTGGTGGCGGCTAACCTGCCCGCCGATAGTGTGACGATCCTGGGCCGGGGCTTCCAAAGCGCCGATGACTACGGATTAATCGACCCCAACCCACCGGCCTGGCGCCAGGTGCGGCTGATGTTACTGTGGTTGGTCCCCTTTGGCTTTGCCGCCGGCTTTCTGTTCAATATCATTACTGGCCTGGATACCTTCCCTTGGACCGGCCGCCTGGGAAATCAGCTGATCGGGGGCCTGTTGGGGACGATCGCTGGGGCCATGGGGGCCTTCTTTATGGGGGGTGGGGCGAGTTTGGTGATTGCCGGCGACCCCAACCCCCCCTACCGCCAGCGCCTCGATCAAGGTCAGTTTTTAGTGGTGGTGCGGGGGTCGGAGGCCATGGTGCGGCAGGCCAGCCCCGTGCTAAAGCAACTGCGTCCTAGCGCCATGCAGGATTACCAGGCCTAGTCAACGGTGATGGGCACGGGCAAGGAAGAATCACCCCCAGGGGTGATTGTGCATTCTAGGGTAATTGGTCAACACTAAATATCAACGGGGACGGTTAGGCCAACTCCAGGACTGAAAACCAGGGATTAGGCCGGTCAAGTTAAGAAATCATCCAGGAGAAGGCCGTCATGGCTTGGCGAAAGCTGACTGCGAAAATTTCGACCGGTAGCCTGGTGGCGGCAGCTGTAGCCCCCTTGTTGGGGCTGCCGGCAGGGGAGATCGCAGCAGCAGTGGTGGCCTACCCAACCCTTGCCCCATGGGTTAACCCTATGGCCCGACCAGGGCCTGAGGGGGTCAACTTTTCCCCCTGGGGGAGGCTCCAACTGGCCCAGGCTACCCCCATCGCGGGGGTGCTGACCCGGGTGGTGCACGATGGCGGAGAGGTCACCCTAACAGGAGGGCGGGCCGAGCCAGGCCGGCTGATGAGCAACCCCGGCGATCGCCTCCGGGTACCGGCCCGATCTAACGCTCACCTTGGCTTTCGCCCCACCACCGGCAGTGGCACCATTCCCAACTACCTGGTGCGGGCCGGCAGTGACGCTCGCGATTCAGAATACTGGTATCCCTGCAACGGACGGCGGGGGCAGTTTGTGATCGGTTGGTCCGCCGGTAGCGGCACCCCCACCTGCTCCCAGGTGCGGATGGGGCAGCCCTTCCGGATTCCGGTCAGGGGCTCCAAGGCCCTGTCGCCTACCAACCGACTAAAGGCTAGTTTTTCCGATACCCAGGGCCACTGGGCGGAGGTGGAAATTGAGGCCCTGAGTACGTTGGGCATTATTGCCGGCTACGAAGACGGCAGCTTTCGACCCGATACCCCGGTCACTCGGGCGGAGTTTGCCGCCCTGGTCAACAAGGCCTTTAGCGATCGCGCCCCGATCCGACCGGAGCAAGACTTTCCTGATAGTATCGACCACTGGGCCCGCGCCGCCCTTCGGCAGGCCTACGCCTTGGGGTTTATTTCCGGCTATGACGATGGCCTGGTTCAACCCCAGGGCAATATTCGCCGGGTGGAGGCGGTGGTGGCCCTGGCCAGTGGTCTGGGGCTCACCGGTGAGGACAACCTGGGGGAATTCTATAGAGATGCTGACCAGATTCCCCCCTGGGCCAGGCGCCAGGTGGGGGCCGCCACTGGTCAGGGCATTCGCATTCAGGGGCCCAACCCTGATCGGTTTTACCCCGACCAACGGGCCTCACGGGCGGATGTAGCGGTGTTTCTCTACCAGGCTTTGCAGGAAAATGGCCAGACCGGTCACATTATCCTAGAACCGGCTACTCCGGAGGCCGCCTGGGCTCTAGTTGAAGCCAGCGACTACAGTGTGGATGTGAAGGTGCTGGGGGGTGTAATATCGGTTGGACCTGATGGCGCCTCCCAGCGGCAGAGGCTCTCCGCCGGAGAGCGCTACCAGGTGGCGTGGACCAGGCAGGGAGTCGGTCAGGGGAAGGGTCCCATCTACGGCCCCCTTTCACTGGAGGAGCGACGGGCGATCGCCAATTCTCCGGAAATTACCTCCTTCCTTGACCCCAACAGTTGGTTACCGGAAATGGCCTCCCAGCTAGGCCCATACCAGACCTATCGCGAGGCTCTGCTCAAGGGTGACACCGCCCTACCCCCAGACTTGAGCGTTAGCCAGATTGACTTTACCCTGCTCAACCGCAGTTCCTCCTTTGCCGGGCAGGTGCAAATCCTTGCAGGACGGTAACCCCAGCAACGACGATAGCAACCCGCGCAATCATCAACTGATGCGGAGTGGTAGTGAAATCAATGCCCTATTCCGTTAAGGAATGGACCTGATAGTCTGGATCTGCAGTTGAGGGGTGATCCCTCCGGACCATGGCCATGATCTGGTTAAGCCGTGCTCCCTTCCCTTGAAATGGAATATGGAATGGTGCTGTGATGGCGTCTGTTTACCCTAACCGTAATCCTGAGGATCCGTGGGGGCTGGTCAGTTCTGTCCCTGGGGAGAATGGCTCCAGGGCCCGGCGGGTGGGTCAGGTCTGGCTGTCGGGCCTGGTGGTGTTGGCTGTCCTGGGTGGGGCCGGGCGATCCCTGGCCCAAACCTGTGATCAGGCCCAGATTAGGGGCCATCTAGAGGCGATGGTTGACACCAGCGGCTGGCAGCAGGCCATGGCGGCCATTCAAGCCTGTGGGGCCGAGGCCATCCCTGGCCTGGTAACCGCCCTTAACCAGGGCGATCGGGATCAGCGACTCGAGGCGATCGCCGCCCTCGAAGGGCTGCTGACCCTCACCAGCGCTGAGCCGGCCTGGGTGGACGGCACCCCCGCCCTGACGGAAACCCTGATTACCCGCCTACAGACCGATCCCGACGAGCAGGTGCAGGAACGCTCGGCGGCGGTGTTGGGGACCGTGGCTCGCCTGTCGGATCAGGCGTCCCGCCAGGGGGCGATCGCCCAGGCCCTGATCCGCCCCCTGACCCAGACCAAGGCTCCGTCGTCCCTGACCATTACCGCCACCTATGCCCTGGGCCAGGTACAGGGGGAAGCGGCGCTGGTAGACCCGGTCTTGATTGCCCGGCTCGAAAACCCCCAATCAGACTCTGATCTGCGATCGGCGGCGGCCAGAGCCCTGGCCGACCGCAACCAGCCCGACCCGCTGGTGGCCATCCTCCAGGATGGGGCAGCGGGGGAGGCGGAGAAGTTACCAGTGGCCCAGGGGTTTCGGGGGCTACGGGTGCCGACCTCGGCGGTAGTGGAGGCCCTGGTCGCTCAGATCCAGGGGAATGGCAGTGAGCTGGCGGTGGAGGCCTCCACGGCTCTAGGTATCATCGCCGCCAACGCCCCCGCGGAAACCAGCCCCCTGTTGTTGCCCCACCTGGACACCCTGGTCAGCCAGCTGCAGCAGTCAGACCCGACAATTTTGAGAAACACGGTGGAGCTGCTGGCGGTGGCAAGCGCCAGCTTGGGCCAGCCTGGCCCCGGGCTAATCGCCCCGGGCAGCCCCTCCCCCAGGCAAAAGTCCGCCTCCCTGGAAAGTCTTAACCAGGGCCTGGCCAATCTGGAGCAAAACCCCCAGGCCACGGCGGAATTGCAACGGCAGCTGGGCCAGGCGATCGCCGCCACCCAGGCGGGTAACTCCTCCCTGGAAGGGGTGCTAGCTAAGGTAGTGCGTACGGGAACTACCACGTTGCTGCTGCATGGGCTGTTTTGGTTGGGCCTGGTGGCCTTATACCCGCGATCGCCCCAGGTGCAGGCCCTATTTTTCTGGAACCCCAGGGTCCGCAAAATCTTTGGCCTGGGCTACGTGGGCCTGGCCCTTACCTGGGTGCCCTTTTTGCGGACCAAGCTCTTTGCCCCCTTTCGGGCTAATTTGCTTGCCGAGGCCAACCTGGAGGAGGCCGACCCCCAAGGCTACTTTGCCGGATCTGATGTGGTGGTACAGGGCAGTGGGCAACGGCTACCGCTGATGGCGGCTCTCCCCGAGCTGAAGGGGCAGATAGTTTTGGAGGGAGAATCGGGCCTGGGTAAAACCATGGCCCTCAAGCAACTGGTCAAGCGCAGCCGTCGCCTGGTGGTGTACCTGCCCGCCCGCAAATGCGCTGGCGGTGTCATCGAAGCCCTGCGTGACCGTCTCCATGGCCCCGCCCAGGATACGGACTTTCTACAAAGCCTGATCTACAGCGGTGCCCTCGATCTCTGCATTGACGGGCTAAACGAAGTTACCCCCGACACCCGCGCCAAAATCACCCTGTTTGCCGAAACCTACTTTAGGGGCAATATACTCATGGCCACCCAACCCATGGATTGGACTCCCCCCGCCAGTGCCAGGGTCTACCAACTCCAGCCCCTAACTGAGTCCCAGATTGGGGATTTTCTGAGATCGCGCCGGCCTAACCTACCCGCCACCGCCCCCCGGCAAGGGGTTGAGTACGATCTTGCCTGTCAGAGCTTTCTAGCCCACCTGGACCCCGATCACCTAGGCCGGGACGTCATGGCCCAAACCCTTTCTAATCCCATGGAACTAACCCTGGTCGCCCAGATGCTGGCGGAGGGACAACAGCCCAACCTGCTCAACCTGCAACAACAGCAGTACGACACCATGGCCCGTCGGTACGAGCATATTCACCTGCGCCAGCCCTTCCCCCTGGCGGAGTTCGGGGAAATGGCCTACCAGATGCGCCTGGCGGATCAGTTTATCATTCCGGCTGAGCCCTGGTTTAAAGAGCTGAGCAGCATGGAGCCTTACCGCATGGTGTTGCGTCGTCAGCTCACCGATACCCAGGGCGGTACCCTCACCGAATGGCGATTTCGCCATGAAAAAATCCAGGACTTTTTTATTGTCCAGACCTTTTGGGGCCAGGGCAACGAGCGACCGGCCCAGCACCTGGGGGATTCTCGTTTTCGTGGTGTGTACCTGCTACTGGCCACCCAGTTACCCCTGGATAAAGCCCTGCAATTACGAGAAATACTGATTGACCACGCCGTACAGACCAAAGACCACAGCGTCAGCGATCGCTTCATCGAACTGATTCAGGCCCGGTCACACCCCTAAGGAGCATGCTGGGGATAGGGACAATCCTACTCTGGCCAGTGGTCTTGAATGATTGCCTGGGCTCCCTGACTGAGGCGCTGTAGGTCCGCCTCCAGCAGGGGGGGCCAGAGTATCCCCTGGGCCTGCCCCTGGCGCAGCAACTCGGGGGCGTTGTGGATTAGGGTTACCAGGGCCTGCACCAGGCTCCGATCCAGGTAGGCCTCCCCCCGTAGGCCGGTAAACAGAACCTTCAGGGCCAGCAGCAGGGAGGTGACCTGACCCGGCACCGGTGGCCGCCCCTGGCCCAAACAGGCCATAAAGCTATCGGAGCGGTCACCAGCAAGGGTTTGCCCTAGCAGGAACTGGCGGGCGGTCTCAAAGTCCATGGCGGCTTAAGGCAAGGGAAAGGGCATCAGGCGGCGTAGTCAAATACGGCGTCCAGGTATAACCGGTTAATGCGGCGATCGCTCACCCCATTCTGCATCAAAAACAGGGACAGGGCGGCACAAAACACCCGATGCTGACTCCAGGCGGGGTGGGTGCCGACGTAGTCCTGCAGGACGGTGAATAATTCCTCCGGCACCTCCACATTCAAACTAATTCTCGGGGCGATTGTTTCCGTCATTGACTCACTCATTTGAACTTCCCCAACGGTAAAAACTAGACGCCAAAAATCTGCCCCTGCCAACCCGTAAAAGGGGATGAGACCCCCTAAAATCAAGCTTTAGAGGTCAACCGAACGGGTCAGAAACAAGGGCTGATTTCCTTGGTCGAATCATTGTCACCAGAGTCCTGGGGGATGTCAACCTTGTCATCACCCCCCCTATGGTCTAGGCAAAATCCAGGCTCAACGAGGTCATGGGGGTTTCAGGGATCTCGCTACCCCCCTTCGGTGACCCTGGCTCCCTCCCTCCAGGACACCGCTGTGGAATTGAAAAAAAACTACAGTCAGGCAAACCCGCATGACCTCGTCAAAACGTGTGGAAAAATTAGATTTATCTGGGGAAAACCTGGGGAAAGGAAAACTGATGTAAAAAAATTCTAAGTTTTCAGGCTTTTTTCAATACGTTCCATAGAAAAAGTCCGAGACTTGTGACGGGCTGCCCAGGAGGAGGATAGACGGGATCCATACAGCTTTACAGGGTACCGATGGCGGCATCCCCCCGGGGTTAGGGATCCATCTATCCAGGGGTGAAGGCGAGCCAGAACGTCCCGCGGTACTCGCTTTTTCCGGTCTCGTAACAGCACGCCCGTCAGTTACGAAATTGGCATAGGAGACAGAAAAATGATCGATCAACCGGGTCCTAAGCGTGCTAGCTAAAACTTATGAAACAACCCGCTTAGGAGGTCGACCCCCGTGTTCCTATTCCTATCTAAACTGTTACCCCTGCTGATCTATCCACTGGGTCTGGCCTGCCTGCTGATCGGGCTCAGCCTGGTGCTGCTGTGGCAACGACCCGCCTGGGCCGCCCTCAGTCTTAGCCTGGCCCTGGCGCTGTTGGTGCTGAGTAGCAACAGCTGGACCGCCACCGCCCTGGTGCGATCGCTGGAGTGGCGCCACCTACCGCCGGCGGACCTACCCCGGGCCGATGCCATCGTGGTGTTGGGGGGCAGTATCAAGCCCGCCACCTTCCCCAGACCCTGGGTGGATCTGGCGGAGGAGGGCGATCGGGTGTTGCACGGCGTGCGCCTCTACCAGGCCGGCAAGGCCCCCCTGATTATCTTTAGTGGCGGCCGGATCACCTGGGGGTCCCCCAACCCCCGGTCGGAGGCCGACGACATGGTGGAGTTAGCTACTGCCCTGGGGGTGCCGGCGGCGGCCATGGTTAAGGAGCCCCGGTCCCTCAACACCTACGAAAATGCCCGGGAGGTGAAGACTATCCTGCGCGATCGCCGCCTTAACCGCATCCTTTTAGTCACTTCCGCCCTGCACATGCCCCGATCCCTAGCCATCTTTAAAAAACAGGGAATTTCTGTTACCCCAGCCCCTACGGACTTTCAAATTGTGGCAGATAGCCTCACCCTGGCCCAAACCACCTGGCAGGGCCGTTTGCTCAGTTGGGTGCCCCAAACCGACAACCTCCACTCCCTCACCCGAGCCCTGAAGGAGTATGTGGGCCTGGCGATTTACCGCCTAAAGGGTTGGTTGTAGGGCCGCAGCGGGGACCGATCAGAGCGCCCCTCGGTTACGGCAGGTAGCGAAGCTTTAAGATAAGCCCTTAAATCCCACCGGAATACCGGGGTTTGTGGCAAGATAAGCTTAAATAATGCTGACAACCCAGCCAATTAACTGGGTTGAAGGTTACGTTTTCTGTTGTTGAGATTCCTAGCGAGATTCACCATGACACTACAATTGGGAGACCAGGTTCCTAACTTTACCCAGCAAACCAGCCAGGGGGAAATTGACTTCTACACCTGGGCCGGGGATAGCTGGGTGGTGCTGTTTTCGCACCCCGCCGATTACACCCCGGTGTGCACCACCGAGTTGGGCAGCGTTGCCCGCCTCAAGCCCGAATTTGAAAAGCGGGGGGTGAAGGTGATTGCCCTCAGCGTCGATGATGCCCAGTCCCACAACGGTTGGATTGGCGACATCAACGAAACCCAGTCGGTCACGGTGGATTACCCGATCATCGCCGATGCCGACAAGAGGGTTTCTGACCTTTACGGCATGATCCACCCTAATGCCAACGCCAAGGTGACGGTGCGCAGCGTGTTTGTGATTGATCCCGCCAAAAAGCTGCGGCTGACCATCACCTATCCCCCCAGCACCGGCCGTAACTTCAGCGAAATTTTGCGGGTGATTGATTCCCTGCAATTGACCGATAACTATAGTGTCGCTACTCCCGTAGACTGGAAGGATGGCGATGACGTGGTGGTGGCTCCCACCATTCCCACCGAGGAAGCGCGGCAGCGGTTCCCTAAGGGGGTGACGGAGATCAAGCCCTACCTACGCATGACGCCCCAGCCCAACAAGTAAACCCCGCCTCCGCCCCCGGTATGACCGCCTTTGCCCAGGTCCCCTTCAGCCCCGATCAGATTGCCGCCGCTGGTATCAAGCCATCGGAGTACGACGATATCGTAGAACGGCTGGGGCGACATCCTAACCCGGCGGAGCTGGGCATGTTTGGGGTGATGTGGTCGGAGCACTGCTGCTACAAAAACTCCCGCCCCCTGTTAAAGCAGTTCCCCACCCAGGGGGAGCGGGTGCTGGTGGGACCGGGGGAAAATGCCGGGGTGATTGACGCCGGCGATGGTCTGCGGGTGGCCTTCAAGATTGAGTCCCACAACCATCCATCGGCGGTGGAGCCCTTCCAGGGGGCGGCGACGGGGGTGGGAGGTATCCTCCGAGATATTTTCACCATGGGGGCCCGCCCCATTGCCGTGCTCAATTCCTTGCGCTTCGGCGACCTGGCCGATGCCCGCAGTCGCCGTCTCTGCCAGGGGGTGGTGGCGGGGATTGCCCACTACGGCAACTGCTTTGGGGTGCCGACGGTGGGGGGGGAGGTTTACTTTGATAGCGCCTACAACGGTAACCCCCTGGTCAATGCCATGGCCATTGGCATTTTAGAGACCGAGACTATTGTTAAATCGGGGGCGGCGGGGGTGGGCAACCCGGTGGTCTACGTCGGCTCCACCACCGGCCGGGATGGCATGGGGGGGGCCCGGTTTGCCAGTGCGGAGTTATCCGAGGCCTCGGACCGCGATCGCCCGGCGGTGCAGGTGGGGGATCCCTTTCTAGAAAAATGCCTGGTGGAGGCCTGCCTGGAGGCCTTTAAGACCGGCGCCATCATCGCGGCCCAAGACATGGGGGCGGCGGGGTTGACCTGCTCCACCGCCGAGATGGCGGCCAAGGGAGGGGTGGGCATTGAGCTGGACCTGGACCTGATTCCCGTGCGGGAGACCGGCATGGTGCCCTACGAGTACCTGCTCTCCGAATCTCAGGAGCGCATGCTGTTTGTGGTGGAAGCGGGGCGTCAGCAGCAGGTGATCGAGATTTTCAAGCGCTGGGGCCTCCAGGGGGTGGTGGCGGGTCGAGTAATCGCCGAACCGATGGTGCGGATCCTGTTCCAGGGTGAGGTGGCGGCGGCCATCCCCGCCCTGGCCCTGGCGGAAAACACCCCCATCTACCCTCGGCAGGTGCTGCCCACCCCGCCAGACTACGCCCAGAGGGCCTGGGCCTGGCGACAGGAGAGTCTGCCCGCCGCTACCCTGGCCGGGTTACAGCAGGGACCGGAGCTGCTCCCCTGGACCGTTGTTCTGCGACAGCTCCTGGCCCAGCCCAACATCGCCTCTAAGCAATGGGTCTACCGTCAGTACGATCATCAGGTGCAAAACAACACCCGGCTCTGCCCTGGGGCCGCCGATGCCGCCGTGGTTCGGCTGCGGCCCCAGGAGCCGGTGCCCCACCATCAGCCCGGAGCGGCGACCCGGGGGCTGGCGGCCACCGTCGATTGTAATAGTCGCTACGTCTACCTCAACCCCTACGAAGGGGCAGTAGCGGCGGTGGCGGAGGCGGCTCGCAACCTCAGCTGTGTAGGGGCCCTACCCCTGGCGGTGACCGATAACCTCAACTTTGGCAGCCCCGAGCAGGCGATCGGCTATTGGCAACTGGCGGAGGCCTGCCGAGGTCTGGCGGTGGCCTGTCGCCACCTGGCCACCCCGGTCACCGGCGGCAATGTCTCCCTCTACAACGAGACCCTCGATAGTCAGGGCCAGCCCCAACCCATCTACCCCACCCCGGTGGTGGGTATGGTGGGCCTGGTGGAGGATGTGCAGCGGTGTTGCGGCCAGGGCTGGAGCTCAGCGGGCGACCTGATTTACCTGCTGGGGGTGCGCCTCGATCAAACCAGTAGCGCCAGCCTGGAGGGTTGGCCCCTGGTCACCCTGGGGGGCTCGGAATACCTGGCCGCCCTGCACCAGCAGGTGAGTGGTCATCCCCCCAAAATTGACCTGGCCCTGGAGCAACGGGTGCAGGCGGTCTGCCGCCAGGGCATTGCCCAGGGCTGGGTGCAGTCGGCCCACGATAGTGCCGAGGGGGGGCTGGCGATCGCCCTGGGGGAATGCTGCATCAGCGGCAGTCTGGGGGCCGAGATTCATCTGGGTCTGACCAGTGATCAAACCCAGCAACGCTGGGACCGACTCCTATTTGGCGAGGGGGGAGCCCGGATTGTGGTGTCTATCGCCGCCGCCGCCCAACCCCATTGGGAAGCCTACCTACAGGCGGAGTTGCCGGACCACTGGCAAGCCCTGGGTCAGGTGCAGGGAGATAGCCTGGCCCTGGTCAGCGCCGAGGGTCAGCCCTTGATCCAGGCCAGGGTGGCCGACCTGGCCCAGGTCTGGGCCACCGCCATTGCCGACCAACTGAGGGCCTGATCTTGCCACGGTTCTGGTAGGGATTTAAGCCAGTTGGCCTATCACCCCTGCTGACAGACCAGCACCGTAGCCAGGTGCTGTCTCGTTCATGGTGACATCCAGGGGTGATAACGCCCAAGCCGAAGATTATAGGCTAGGCGTTATCACCAGAGGCTTGCCCGGTTAAGGGTAGTAGCAAAGCTCCCTACTGTCGAGCCAGGTAGATGCGCATTCTCTCCTCGTAGTCCTGCACCGCTTCACCGGTGACATCCACCAGGGCCCGATTCACCTCCCCGGTGAATTTAAAGGGGGGCTGGTAATCTGGCATAGTGGGGGAGCCAGGATCGGCTCCCAGGGCAACCCCTGCACCCAGGCCCAGGGAGAGGGGAATGGTGACCGGCAGGTCTCCCTCCGCCACGGGCTGACCATCCACCAGCAGTTTGATGTTGGCGGGTGTTCCTCGACCCTGGGCAATATCCGCCGGGCCGGTGGGGGTGAACTGGAAACTGAAGATATGGTGTCCGGTGGGCAAGGGCTGGGAGGACTCCACCTTAAAGTAGCTGTCGGTGACGTAGTTGTAGCCGTAGGTCAACTTGCCATTCTGCACATAGAAGGAGAAGCCCCCATCGTTACCCCCCATGCAAAACAGCACCCCCTCGGCCCCCGCCTCCGGCACCACCGCCTCCACGGAAACCGAGTGGGAACGGTTGAGCAACCGGGGGGCGGCATTGGCCGGGATCACCTGGGTGCCGGAGTAGTAAATATAGCGTTGGCGATCAGCGGCAATTTGAGGCCGCTCCTCGGCAAACCGTTGGGTGCCGCGGCTATCGATGGGCAGCACCTTGTACTTACCTGCCTCCACGTACCACATGCCAATCATGGCGATCAAACGGTCTCGCTCGGTCTCTGCCAGATTGTTGGTTTCCGCAAAGTCCTCCTGAATGTTATACAACTCCCAACCGTGGGCATCTAATTCGATCAGCTGGTCGTAGGAAATCGGCGCCCCAAAGAACAGGCCGGACTCCGTAAAGGAGGTGCCAGGCCAGGGACACACCGCCCGCCAACCGTCGTGATAGAGAGAGCGGTGGCCAAACATCTCGAAGTACTGGGTGAGGTGCAGGCTGGGGGCCTCGGCGTTGTCAAAGGAGTTGGCCAGGCTAAAGCCCTCGATGGGGGATTGGGTAACCCCTTTGATCGTGGTGGGGGTCTCAAGGCCCAGGGCCTCTAGCACCGTGGGTACCATGTCGATGGCGTGGGCATACTGGGAACGAACCGCCCCCTTCGCCTGGATACCCTGGGGCCAGCTCACAATGAAGGGATCGCTGACCCCCCCCCGGTAGGTTTCCCGCTTCCAGCGCCGGAAGGGGGTATTCCCCGCGTGGGTCCAACCCCAGGGGTAATGGTTGAAGTACTTGGGGCCACCGATATCATCGATGGCGGCCAGATTTTGCGCCAGGTTCTCCGGCACGTTATTAAAAAACTTGTTTTCGTTGACCGAACCGGTAGGTCCCCCCTCGGAACTGGCCCCATTGTCGGAGATCACCATGATCAGGGTGTTTTCGTACTCCCCCAAATCCTTCAGGAACTGGATCAGCTCGCCCAGGTAGTGATCGGTGTGCTCCAGGAACCCAGCAAACACCTCCATCATGCGGGCATAGAGGGTGCGCTCGTCGGCGGAGAGACTATTCCAGTCCGGCACATCCGGGTCATGGCGAGACAGCACCGTATGGGGGGGAATAATGCCCATTTCCTTTTGTTTAGCGAATACCTTTTCCCGGTAGGCATCCCAGCCATCGTCAAACTGCCCTTTGTACTTGTCTGCCCATTCCTTAGGCACATGGTGGGGGGCATGCATGGCCCCGGTGCAGAAATACATGAAGAAGGGCTTGTTGGGGGCCACTTGCTTGGCATCGGCGATCATGGCCTTGGCCTTTTCCACCAGATCCACCGTCAGGTGGTAGCCCTGCTCCGGGGTCTTTTCCGGTTCCACCTGGCTGTTGTCTCGCACCAGCTCGGGATAGTACTGGTGGGTGTCACCCCCGAGGAAGCCGTAGAATCGCTCGAACCCTCGGCCCAGGGGCCAGCGATCGTAGGGACCCGCCGCACTGCCCTGTTCCGCCGGGGTCAGGTGCCACTTACCGACAGCGTAGGTGTTGTAGCCCTGTTGCAGCAGAATTTCCGATAGGAAGCCATTCTCAAAGGGAATGTAACCATTGGAGCCGGGGTAGCCCATGGACCCCTCGGTGATGCAGGCCAACCCGTTGGAGTGGTGGTTCCGCCCGGTCAACATGCAGGACCGGGAGGGGGAACAGAGGGCGGTGGTGTGCATGTTGTTGTACCGCAACCCATCGGCGGCCAGGGCATCCAGGTGGGGGGTTTTGATCGGGCTACCGTAGCAGCCCAGTTGGCCAAAACCCGTGTCATCCAGCACGATAAATAGAACATTGGGCGCCCCTTGCTTGGCCCGGTTTGGCTCTGGCCAGGCGGGGGTAGAGACATCGGCAGTGCGGCCAATCACACCGGGAAAGGCGTTGCCGGCTTTGTATTCTTTCATAGTCATCGCTTTTTCTCCATGTTTTCTAAGTTAGTACAGAGGGCTCTGTCTTCTGATTCCGCCTCCAGGGCAGGACCAGAAGACAGAGCCGGGCTAGGCCAGGGGAAATCGCCAGGATCCCTGTAAAATTTCCCGTCTACTGGAGGGCCATGGCCACCCGGAATCGTTCCTCTGGGGAAATCAGGTGATCCAGATCTTCGGCATCCTCACCCACATCGATCTGCACCCAATTGACCTCACCGCTAAACTTATCCCCCGCCGTGGGGTAGTCCTTGGTCACTGGGGACCCCGCTTCAAAACCCACATCGCAGGTTTCATCGGCGGAGAAAACCAGCGGTTGGGTCCGGTCCACCCGGCCCTCACCGGCCTTCTGGCCATCCACGTAGAGGGTGACGGTGCCGCCCTTGGCCAAACCACCGCCATCGTAGGCAAACTCCATGCGCACCTGGTGAGTTCCCGGTGGAATCGCCATGGTGCCCTCAATGGTGTAGTGGTTGACGCCGTAGAAGTTATAGCAGTACTTGGGTTTACCCGCCTTGGTATAGAGGCTCCAGCCCCCGGTCAAGCCCCCCTGGGCGACAATCACCCCTGCCGCCCCAGCTGGCGGCACCACCACCTCGGCGGTGATAGCGTGGGACTTGTTCTTGAAGTTGACGATGGAACTTTCGGTCAGCCGCCCCATGCCACCAAACAGGATTTGGCGGGTGCCGGTAATTAATTGGGGACGACCGGCAAGCTCAGGGTTAGCCCGCTCAGCAAAGCGATCGTCCAGGGGCAACACGTTATATTTGACCGCTTCGATCAGCCACAGCCGTTGCAGGTCGTGGAGTTTGTCTGGGTATTCCCTGGCCAAATCCTTGGACTGGGTCCAGTCCGTATTGGTGTCGTACAACTCCCAGACATCGTCATCAAAGGCGGGAAGTTTGACCATCCCCGTCTCCCAGGGGGTACGATGGCGGGTCACCGCCGTCCAGCCCTTGTGGTAAATACCGCGGTTGCCGGCCATCTCGAAGTACTGGGTTTGGTGGCGTTCTGGGGCGGTGGCCTGGTTAAAGGAGTAGGCCATGCTGACCCCTTCGATCGAGCGCTGCTGCACCCCATTGACAAAGGTTGGTTCCGGTAGGCCAGCCACCTCTAGCAGGGTGGGGGCCACATCAATTACGTGGTGAAACTGACTACGAATTTCCCCCCTGGCCTCAATGCCACGGGGCCAATGGACAATCAACCCATTGCGAGTCCCCCCCCAGTGGGAGGCCACCTGTTTGGTCCACTGGTAGGGGGTGTTCATGGCATGGGCCCAGCCTACGGCATAGTGGTTATAGGCCTCAGGTCCACCCAGTTGATCGAGGCGCTCGGTGAGGAATTCCACCGTTTCCAGATCGGCAAAGCCAGTCAGGGGAGCTATTTCATTGAAGCAACCCTGGAGTGACCCTTCGGCGGAGGCGCCATTGTCGCCAATGATCACGTAGATTAACGTATTGTCCAGGATGTCTAGATTTTCAAGGCTGTCAATCAGCCGTCCAATGTGGTAGTCAGTATGCTCCAGGAAGGCCGCATAGATCTCCATTTGCCGCGCCAGAATAGGCTTGAGCTCGGGCGCCATGCTGTCCCAGGCGGGGATTTGGGCATGGCGATCGGTCAACTGGCTATCGGCGGGAATCACCCCCAGGTCCTTCTGGCGGGTAAAGATCTGCTCTCGCAACTGGTCCCAACCCTGGTCAAACTGGCCCTTGTATTTATCAATCCACTCCGGCGGAACGTGGTGGGGTGCGTGGGTGGCCCCCGGGGCAAAGTAGACAAAGAAGGGCTTATCGGCCATCAGGGCCTTTTGCTGACCGATCCACTTGATGGCCTTATCGGTCATGTCTTCCGTGAAGTGGTAGCCTTGCTCTGGGGTTTTTTCCGGTTCGATCGGCGTTGTCCCCTCATAGATGGCGGGGTAGTACTGGTTGGTTTCGCCCCCCAGGAAGCCATAGAAGTATTCAAAGCCGCCGCCCCCCGTGGGCCAGGCATCAAAGGGGCCCATGGGGCTGGTTTGCCAGACCGGTACCTCATGGCATTTGCCGAATTGGGCGGTGGAGTAGCCGTTGAGTTTGAGGGTGCGGGCAATGGGGGAGCAGGTGTTGGGCAAGATCGAGTTGTAGCCCGGAGCGGAGGTGGCGATCTCCGTAATGCCCCCCATGCCCACACTGTGGTGGTTACGCCCGGTCAGCAGGGCCTGCCGGGTGGGGGAGCAAAGGGCCGTGGTGTGGAAACGGTTGTATTTCAAACCCTTGGCCGCCAGTTTTTCGAAGTTGGGGGTCTGACAGGGGCCGCCAAAGGCACTGGAGGCGCCAAACCCGACGTCGTCCAGCAGGATGACCAGAACGTTAGGCGCCCCCTGGGGAGGGCGCAGTTCGCGAATCGGGGGGTACTGGGTGTCTGGATCCTTGGCATCGTAGGTGGTCAGCCCCCCCTGGGGCTGATCGGGAATGGGAAGCAGGTGGCGAGGTAGGGGCTGGTCTTGGCTCATGATGTTCAGTCTCTTCAGGGTGGAGCAAGGAATGATTGGCATGACAGTGGCTTGAGAGCCCTAAAAGCTCAAGGCTAAATCAGTGATCTAGGATACGGGGGCGATCTTAAGATAATGTTAGGGAAACCCTACCGTTTTCTAAATCGCCATCCCTGAATCAGGGATGGAACGAAGCAATGAGATTTTGATGGTTGACATCACTAAAGGGCTGATATAGCGGATTTCACTCGGGTAAAGTGCGATGTGAACACCCCCCCTGCGCCCCCTTGCCAAGGGGAGGTACAGCATGAAACTCATACAGCCAGGCGCTGGGGGGTAGGATTGAGCAATGGGGTGTCTCACTCTATGGAAAACCGCTATAGTAAATATGTTGAGCGCCTTTCCCGGCCTCGAGTATTCAAAAACTGCTGGCTTGATCACCCCGACTTACCCTAGATGACTCTGTCTACCCTCAGTTCTCAGGGCCGTCACCCAGTCCCTACACCGGCCTTAGCTGCTGACCAGGGAGGCAGCTCCAAGATTTTCCGTCATCGGTTTAGGGATATCGATTGCTTCACTGAGCAGGTCCAGTGCTTTAGTAAGTTACAGATGATCCAGCTCAGTCTAGATCAGTTGGAGTGTGACTTTTGGTTGGCGGCCTTTGAACAGGTGCAGTTTCTGTTTATTAAATCCTCCTGCCCAATTTCTGTACTGGGGGAAAAGCCCAGGGATGCCATTGTTTTTAGCTGCTTGCTAGAGCCGGATGGGCCTTGTCTGGTGTCTCATGGTCGTCGGGTTTCCCACCATACCCTGGCGGGTTTTGACCCTGACCTGGAGGCCAAGTTTGTTTTCCCTTCCCAGGTTCATTACGTTGCCCTCCTGATTAACCGAGGTCTGCTTCAGCATTACCTAGAAATCATGGATCGCCCCGATCTAGACCAGCGGTTTTGGGCTAGTAACTATATCTATCTGCCCGAAACTATTGGGGAAATTAAGGGCTACCTACAGCAAGTCCTGCATCTGATTAGTCATCAGCCCAGTCTATTGCAGCGGCACCAGCTGCAAACCCTGTTGCTAGAAGACTGTATCCCCCTGCTAATCAATGCCATCTCCCCCGCCAACCAGGACCGACTGCAGCCCCCTTCCCCCCTACCCCGATCACAACTGGTGAAGCAAGCGGAGGACTACCTGCTGGCCCATCTGGATCAACCCATTACCCTAAGGGATCTGTGCCAGGCTCTCCATACCAGCCAGCGCCCCCTGTTTTACGGCTTTCAAGAGGTGTTTGGGGTCAGCCCCATGGAGTACTTAAAAATTCAGCGATTACAGCGTACCCGCCGCCGCTTGCAGAGGGCCACCGCCAAAAATGCGAGTGTCATGGCGATCGCCCAACAATGCGGCTTTTGGAGCGCCGGACACTTTGCCCGAGACTACCAAAAAATGTTTGGAGAACGGCCCTCGCAGACCCTCAAGGCTTCTACCCCCCACCGATAGCTATGGCTACTGGTTTAGCTACTCCCATTGTCAACCTCAAGCTTGAACTCCGCCTCGACCCGGCGAGGCTGGCCCCAGATTACGGTTTCCTGTTTGTAGACCACCATGCCTGGGCGAGCCCCCTTGGGTTTATAAACGTGGCGGGGTTGGGTGTACACCACCGGTACCTGGTCTGCTTGGCGGGCCTGGCTAAAGTAGGCGGCCAGGTCAGCGGCGTACCGTAGATCGCGATCGCTGGGGGCCTGACCCGGCTCTAGCCTTAGCAACACATGGCTACCGGGAATTTCCTGGCTATGAAACCACAGATCGTAGTCGCCGGCCACGGTGGAAATCAGCAGGTCATTCTGGCGATTGTTGCGCCCCACCCACACCGGCAGACCATCAGGACTGAGGTGGCGGCGAAATCCCTCCGATTGAGTCCGAGCCGGGGCCGGAGGGCGGTAATCCGGGACCACCAGGTACCCCTGTTGAATTAGTTCCTGTTCAATCTCCCCCAGGGCCTCCAGGTCCGCTGGTTCCTGGTAGGTGGTCAGCTGTTTGAGACTGGCCTCCACCTGCTGCAGGTAGGCCAGTTCCGCCTCCACCGCCGTCAGCAGGGGAACCACCACCTGGCGGGCCCGTTGTAATTTTTGGTGCTGCCTATAAAGGCGTTGAGCCTGTTGAATGGCGGTTTTATCCGGATCGATGGGGATAGTGGTGGGGGCGCCGGTGGCAAAATCCGGCAGGGTGAGCTGGGTCAGACCGGGCTGCCACTGGTGGCTGTAGGCCATTAGCAGGTCAGCCTGCTGCCGCAACGGGTCAGCCTGGACGGAGTCAGCCAGGCGCTGCCGAAAGCCCTCTGCCTTGTGTTGTACCTTAGCCAGGGCGGTTTTCAGCTTCTGCTGCAGCTGGTTGTGCAGTTGACTAAACCGCTGCCGGTCCAGTTCGGCCCTGTAGTACCCCTGCAAAACCTGATGGACCGAAGCCTCCCCGGGCTGGTCCCAGGCCAGCAGGGTATAGCCGTCGGCGGTCAGGGCGGGGTGCCAATCCCCCGTATCCAGAGCCCCTAACCAGCGTTGCCAAACTTGAAAGAGGCGGTCCCAATCGGTGGGGGTTAACTGGCCGGAGTCTCGCTGGGGTTCGATCTGGGCCTGGGCCAGCAGCGATCGCACCAGGCTGGAGCTCAACCCCCGATAACTCTGTAATAGAACCTTCCCCAGGGGGCCGGGCACCAGGGTGAGGCGCTCCTGCCAACCTGGTAGAGACTCCTGGCGGCTGGGGCAGGGACCCAGCAAGGCCGGGGGCGGTTGGTAGGGTTCGCCGGTTTGGATGGGGCGAACCCGCGATTGTTGCTCACTCACCTGGTGGGCGGCGGTGACGATCTGGCCCTGGGCGTTGACTAAAATCACATTGCTATACTTACCCATGATCTCCACGTAGAGATGCCACAGGGGCGGATCGCCAGGCCGTTGAGCAAACTGCAAATCCACCACCCGTTCCCAGGGGGCCAGGGGGGTGATGGCCACCAACACCAGCTGGTTGAGCTGGTGCTTGAGCTGTTGACTAAAGGTGAAGGTATCTTGACCCCGGGGGGGAGCCTCCCCCAGGTGCAGCCGGGCCGCCTGGGGATGCCAGGAAAGGGTCAGCCAACCCCGCTGATCGAAGGTGCGCAGGGCCAGGGCCAGGCAGGTGGTCTGCCACTGGACCACCTGCTCACAGCGGCAGGGCACCCAGCCCCGCTGTAGGTCATGCACCACCGCCATCAGGGTAGTCAGGTCAACCGGTTGCATGGGAGTTAAACAATCCGCCGAAGGTTACTGGCCTTAAGGATAGTACGCCACCGGGGACAGTTTACCCGCCCCTGGGTAAGCGCTTTAGCTAACTGAGCTGCAAGCACAGGACCACCGGCCAAATCATGGCTGCGCGGCGATCCTGAGTCTGTTTTCATGGATGGAGTTAATGGAATAGCTAGGGACATTTCTATAGAGAAAACGCCCTATTTTCGGTCAATCTAAAAGCAGGGCAATCCGGATTGTCATAGGATAGAAAACATAACAACAATTGGCTCTTCCGGTCTGACCATGCGACATTAAGGCTCGAGAAACTTAAAACCCTATCATACCAATGCTTACAAGCCTTAAGTCCTGCAAAAAGAACTCTAAAGACTTATTTTTTCGCTAAAAGCCTTGCATAGCAGTACTTT
>JBEIGU010000040.1:0-29298 GCA_040381765.1 Leptolyngbya sp. | reverse complement strand
TGACAAAACATTGGCTTAGGGCGGTTCAAACCGCTGCTATCTAGACGAAGTCGGCCTTCGCCGACTGACCCATAACCCGCGTAGGCGGGTTTTGTCTGTCTAGGCGCGGCTTCTAGCCGCCAGCGTTGAGAGTTTTGTCAGGTAACCAAGGTCAAGTGGCTGGCTAGGGTCGTGGAGTCGGCAGCCCTTCACCTTGATCGGTGGAGGCGGGGGGCATGCCCTGTAGCACCACCAGGGATTCCATCACCTGCTTCACCAGGGGCGCTGCCACGGTGGATCCATAGGCATTGTCTCCCTGGGGTTCGTCGATCACCGCCAGGACAGTGTAGCGGGGCCGATCGCTGGGCAGTACCCCAACGAAGCTGGTGATCCGACCGCGACCGTAGCCGCCGGTGGGGTTAGCCTTTTGGGCGGTACCGGTTTTACCACCAACGCGGTAGCCGGCCACCTGGGCGGGGCTACCGGTGCCCTCGTCGACCACCGCCGCCATCATGGTCATCACCTGTTGACTGGTTTGGGCGGAGAACACCCGGGGCGCCGGGGGGCGATCGGGGGCCCACAGGCTATCCCCTGTTGCCCCCACTAAGCTGTCAATCAGGTAGGGGGTGACCAGCTTGCCACCGTTCGCCAGGGCGGCCTGAAGTTGCAATAACTTGATCGGCGTCAGGGAAAACCCCTGGCCAAAGGCGGTGGTGGCGGGCTCCACCTTGCTGCGCATAAATTCCTGCCGGTCCTTCATGTGGCCAGCGCTCTCGTTGGGCAGGTCAATGCCTGAGGGGCGGTTGAGGCCTAACTTGGTCAGCCAGTCAAAGTAGCTAGCGGGGGATAGCTTCTGCATGATCCGCACCATCCCCACATTACTGGAGTACTTGAGGACGTCGGTGATGGAAATTGGCCCCCGGGCGCCCGCGGTGGCATAGTCATGGTTTTTGATGGTCCACTTGCCAATCCGAATTTGGCCACTATCCTCCACCCGTTCCGCCGGGCTGATCAGGCCGCTCTCCAGGGCGATGGCGATGTTAATCGGTTTAAAGGTAGAGCCCGGTTCGTAGAGATCGCTGATGGCCCAGTTCTTGAAGGCCGCCATATCCGCCTGGTAGTACTGGTTAGGGTTGTAGGTGGGGACGGTGGCCAGGGCTAGCATCGCCCCACTGTTCACCTCCATGACCATCACCGTGCCCCGCTTAGCCTGGTGAGTCTCCACCACCGCCGCCAGGGCCTGCTGGGCCACCCGCTGCAGTCGACTGTCGAGGGTTAGTTTCAGGGTGGCTTGATCGGACTGAAAGGCGGTCATCGCCTCCAGGCGATCGCGGGGCCCCAGGTCCGGCCGCCGTAGCCGATCCGCCTGGGCCATTTCCAACCCCGCCTGGGGCTCCCCATCCAAGTTGACAAACCCCAGGATGGGGGCAAACAGCTCCTGCTGTGGGTAAAACCGCTGTTGTTGGGGCACCAGCTCCAGGCCATTGACCGGGCCATCCTCCAGCCTGAGTTGGCGGATCAGGGTGGCCACCTCGGGGGTGAGCTGGTTGGCCAGGCGAATCCCCGTGGGCCGTTGCCCCAAGGTCGCCACCAGAGCTGCCACCGGCTGATGGAGGATCGGACCCAGGGCGGCGGCCACCGCTGGCAGGGGTTGGTTAAACAGTTGGGGATGGCCGTAGAGGGTATAGACCGTCCGATCCAGGGCCAGTAAATTACCCTGGCGATCGCTGATCGGATAGCGCTGGGGAAAGGGTTGGCTAGGGATTTGCCGCTGGGCCCGGGCCCGATCGGCCAGGTCTTCCCCCTGCACCACTTGCAGCCACACCAGCCGGCCAGCCAGGGTAATGATGGCCAGCATCAACAGCGCCCAGACCAGAACCATCCGCCCCTTCGAGCTAGCCTGGTTGGTATGGGTGAGGCTGGCAGGGCGACGGCGACGCAGGGATCGGGCGGGGGATAAGCTGGCCATAGACAGGACAGGGGCTAGCGGGGTAGGGCTCCAGCAGGATTAATAACCCAGGGGAGGGCGGCCTTCCCCCAGGGGTAGAGACTTAGATGCTTGGGTCACCGCCGTGGTTACCGGGCGGGGGGTGGCGGGGGCCAGGAAAACCACAGCTTCTGGTTTGGGCGGTTGCAGTCCGCTGGTGGGGAGTTGGGCCTGGGCCGCCATCTGACTTTTTAGCACCGCATTAAAGGTGGCCATCTGTTGTTGGTTATGTTGTAGTTCACTTAAGCGCCGAGTCGCCTGTTCCACCTGCTGATCCATGTAAACCGAGGCCCCGTAGCTCAGCAGGGAGAGGCCCAGGGTGGTAGTGGCCAGGACAGATGAAACCCGCTGCAGGCGCTGGAGCCTGGCCAGGGCCGGATGGGCGGGCCGGGGCTGCAGGGGGATGGGGCGAGTTGCTCGAGGGGAGGTTGACCGGCGCTGAGGCTGGGGTGACTCAAAACTACTAGACTTCAGCGCAAGGGACATAGGCTATCAGGCCGCAGAGATAACTGTGGTTAGGATACTGCATTCTTTCCAAAGCGAGCTAATCAATTATTCTGGACAAATTAATCAGGACAATAGCTGGCCATCACCCGGCCAGGGCGCCGCCGTTGTGCATAGTAGGCACGACTGATCGGGTCGGACAGATCGGTGAGGGAATCGAGACCAATGCCATTGCGCCCCTGATCAATGCCGGAGCTGTGGATGTAGGCGCCCCCTCCCAGGTATAAGCCCACATGCTGGGTGCGCTCTGGGCTGCCAAAAAACACCAGGTCGCCGGGCTCTAGATCACGCCAGGCGATCGGGGTGGTAAAGGCCTCCTGCTGGTAGGAATCCCGGGGAAGCACAATGCCCGCCGCCCTAAAGGCGGTCTGCACTAACCCCGAGCAGTCGAAGTCAGGCCCCACCGTGCCTCCCCATAGGTAGCGGTTGGGTTGGGCCATGGCCTGGCGAGCAAAGGCGATCACCTGGGGAAGGCGGGCGGCGATGGCGGCCCGATCTAGCTGGATAGGTGCATAGGGGTGATCAACCGGGGTGAGGGCCTGACTCTCTGCCTGGGCAATCCACCCCGGGTAGCCATCTTCACAGAGACGCACCGCCACCGCCCCCTCCACCGCAGCGGTATCGGCGAACTGCAGGTAACCGCCGGCCCTGGCCTGGGTGACCAGGTCTTGCAGGTGGGGGGTTTTGTAGAGATTCAGGGGACGCAGACAACGGTAGGTGGGACCTGAGATCGGGGGCAACGGCCTAGCCCTCCTTATTGCCACCGCTATTGCGGATATCAACCACCTTCTTTAGCACATTAAACCAGAAGGTAGATCCCATGGAAATGGCAAAGCCGCTCACCAGCCAGCCCAGGAATCGCCGGGGGACAAAGGGAATGGGCCAGGACCGCTCCGATGCTAGTTGTTGCTCGACCACCACCTCGTTGTAGCCCAGGGGGAAGGGAATTTCCTCCAGGGCCTGGTCCACCGCCTCCTGCACCTGCACCAGGTTTTGCCCCAACTCCCCCTGGGAATTGGCCACCACCTTATCGGCGGCCTGGGTGATGGAGTTGCGCAGCATCGGGTCCTTGGCCAGGCGGGTGGCAATGTGGAAGGAATCGGCGTTAATAGCGATGGCGGTGGCCACGCCAATAATAAGCGCCACCGCCTTAGCATTGCGTTTATAGACACCGGTGGCCCGCTCCATGCCCCGGTCAAACCACTTTTCCACCTCGTGGCCAAACTGATCGACTTCATTGCGCAGGGCATCGGTGGTGATATCTACCCGGTGGGCGATCGCCCTCAAGCTATCCCGCAGGGCCGGGGTGATGGTGGCCTTATCTACCCGTTTGATTAACTCCTGGGCCGCGGGGTTGCCCTGTTCCGCTAACAGCTGCAGCTCGGTGTACATGCCACTATCGGGGTTAAAGACCTCCAGCAGGCTCTCCACGTTGGGTCGCAGCTTACTGATTAGGGCGGCTCGCTCCGCCGGCCCATTGCTCAGGGCCCGTTTAATAAAGTCTAGACGACGTAAAAAGGTCTGGGTGAGGGGGTGACCCTCCGGTAAGACATGCTCCGCCATGAGGGTAAAGTCCTCCAATTTCACCACCAGCCGATCCAGGCTTTCGGGCAGGGAGACCAGACCGGATCGGAAATCGTCAATGATCTGGTTGACCCCCTGCTCGAGCTGCTGCAACTCGGGGTTGAGCAGAAATTCGTTGCCGGTGCTGGCCCTCAGGTCGCTGAGGATGCTATGGACCGGCATCAGCACCTGATCTTGGGCAAATTGGCGCACCCGTTCATCCGCCAGGGTCTGCCACAGCTGGCCCAGCTGCATACGCTCAATCAAACTATTGGCAAAGGCCTCGGAGGGGATGTAGGAGGGGCCACTGGTTTTGCCGTCGCCAAAGACGTTACGGGTACCGGTCAGGGCTCGGTAGATGCGGCCAATCAAGTGGGTAACACTGCGAAAACTGCGGGCAATGCCGCCCTTGGCCTCCTGATCGAGACTGCGAATCCAGGGACTTTCGTAGAGGGCATCCGCCAGGGCCTGGGCCGACTTTTCCTTATCGCGATCGTTGCCCGCCAGCAGTACCTCGATCGATTGCTTCAGGTGTTCAGCCCGCCACTGCAGCAGGGTGCCGATGATTTCCTGGATTTCACTGGCTAAAAGACTGAGGACAAAGAAAATAAAAACCAACCCTAAGGCGATGTCTAAAACAATTGGCAAGTTCATGAATTCACCCCTGACGAGCAATCCCCAGTAATCTAAGCTAACCTGACCAGTCTGCCCTGCGGCTGGTGCGGATCGATAGTCTCCGCTCCGCTGGGGTTGGGGTGATTACGCTATAGTCACTAACAAGCCCCTGCTGGCCAGCCCCATTCTACTGAAGCTCCGTAGAAATGGCACAGGGGCAGGGCCCCGCCCGACCATCTGCCCTGCCCATGAACCCATGAAACTTACCACCCGTGGTCACTACAGTGTAAAGGCCCTGTTGGACCTGGCTTTGCAGCCGAGTTGCCAGCCGGTTTCCGTCAGCAGCATTGCCCAACGCCAGGCCCTACCCATGGCCTACCTGGAAAAGCTACTGATCGACCTGCGCCGGGCGGGGCTGGTGACCTCGGTGCGGGGCCCCCAGGGGGGCTATCGCCTGGCCCGGCCGGCGGAGCAGATCTCCCTGGGGCAAATTTTAGAGGCGGTGGGGGAGAAAACCACCCCCCTACCCCGTCACCAACCCCAGATTGATCAGGTGGAGGATTGGGTGACGGTGGCGGTCTGGCGGCGCCTTTCCCAAAAACTGCGGGAGGCCCTCTACGCCATTTCCCTCCAGGATCTATACTACGACGCCCGCAGCTGGCAGGCCGCCCAGGGGGACAATGTCAGTTATATGGTCTAGCGGCATCGCCCTGGGGCTGGCCGCCGGGGTTGACTACCTGGTTGGCGATCCCTGGGGCTGGCCCCATCCGGTGCAGGTCATGGGCAGGGTGATTACCCTGGGCACTCAACCCGTCCTGGCCCTGGCCCTACCCGCCTGGGTGGAACGGATCTGGGGGGTAGGGCTGGGGCTCACCCTGGTGGTGGGCAGCGGGGTGGCGGGCTGGTGGCTGGTGGATTGGGCTCAGCGGTTTTCCGCCGTTTTGGCCCTGGCCCTGACGGTGGTGTTGCTGGCCAGTTGTCTGGCGGGGCGCAGCCTGCGCCGGGCCGCGGAGGAGGTGCTGGCGCCCCTGACCCAGGGGGACCTGGCCCTGGCTAGAGCGCGTTTGGCCCTCTACGTAGGGCGGGATACCGCTGACCTGGAGGAACCGGAGATCCTGCGGGCGGTGTTGGAGACCGTTAGTGAAAATGCCACCGATGGGGTGCTGGCCCCCCTATTCTATGGGGTGCTGGGGGCGATGGTGCCGGGCCTCGGGGCGGTGCCCCTGGCCCTGGCCTACAAAGCTGCTAGCACCCTCGATTCCATGGTGGGCTACCGCCATCCCCCCTACACCCACCTGGGCTGGTTTAGCGCCCGCCTGGAGGATGGGCTCACCTGGCTGCCCTGTCGGTTAACGGTGATCACCATCGCCCTACTCTCGGGCCAACCCCGACGGGTCTGGCGAATCTGTCGCCGGGATGCCCCCGCCGACCCCAGCCCCAATGCCGGCTGGAGTGAGGCGGCCTATGCCGCCGCCCTGGGGGTGCAACTGGGGGGGGTGAATGTTTACCGTGGTGTGGTCAAGGCTAAACCCTACCTGGGGGAGGCCCGGCATCCCATTACCCCGGATCAGATTGGTCAGGCCTTGACCCTTACCCGTCGAGCCGTACTGCTGTGGCTACTGGTGGCCCTGGCCCTGGGCTATGGGGTGCGGGGGCTAACCGGGGTGGCTATGCCTTGATGGGATGGCGGTTGTATAGTTTTGATTAGGAGGGGGCGACGATGGGTGGTTTTGGGTTGGCCCCTCGAGATTGATAGCTAGCCCCTACCCTGTGTTGTCCACCATGACCCTCGCCAGTGACCCTGTGGAAATCCTCTCCGCCGAGGAGATGCGCCGTACCCTGAATCGGTTAGCCTCCCAGTTGGTGGAACGGTCCGGCAGCCTGGACCGGGTGGTATTGTTGGGGATTTATACCCGGGGGGTGCCCCTGGCCCAAATCCTGGCTCAGCAGATTCAGCGACTGGAGGGGGTTGACCTGCCGGTGGGGGCGATCGACATCACCCTTTATCGTGATGATCTCGACAAAATCAGCACCCGCACCCCTGCCCGCACCCAGATTCCCTTTGATTTAACCGACCGGGTGGTGGTGCTGGTGGACGACGTCATCTACAGTGGCCGCACCATTCGGGCCGCCCTGAATGCGGTGCTGGAATACGGCCGCCCCAATAGCATCCAACTGGCTGTGCTGATTGATCGGGGCCATCGCGAACTCCCCATTCATCCTGACTTTGTGGGTCGTCTGCTGCCCACCTCCAAGGAGGAGTCGGTCAAGGTATTTTTGCAGGACCTGGATGGGCAGGATGGGGTGTTGCTCTTGAAACCCGGCGACGCTCGTGCTTAGTCAGTCAGGGGGTTAGCAAACCAGAGAGATAGTGCGATCGCCCTGACATTCGCTACAATCCCTTTGCCCCATTGTGCAACCCCTCAGCCGTGACCCTACCCCAGCCTGCTACCCAGTCTCGCAAAGCCGATCACCTGAGAATCTGCCTGGAGGAGGCGGTGCAGTGCGACCAGGTGACCACCGGCCTGGAGCATTATCGGTTTCAGCATTGCGGCCTGCCAGAGCTGGACTGGGCCGATCTGGATATCAGCACCACCTTCCTGGGGCACCGGCTGGGGGCGCCCCTACTAATCTCCTCCATGACCGGCGGTACCCCCCTGGCCCAGGAGATTAACCAACGCCTGGCCCGGGTGGCCCAAACCTACGGTTTGGCCATGGGGGTCGGCTCCCAGCGGGTTGGGGTGGAAACACCGGAGCTGATGGCCACCTTCCAGGTGCGATCGCAGGCTGCAGAGGTGTTTTTGCTGGCCAACCTGGGGGCGGTGCAACTCAACTATCGCTACGGCCTGGACCAGTGCCGCCAGGTGGTAGACCAGTTGCAGGCCAATGCCTTGATTTTGCACCTCAACCCCCTGCAGGAGGCGGTACAAACCGGGGGAGACACCAACTTCAAGGGGCTACTCCATAAAATTGAACAGGTCTGTCGGGCCCTGCCGGTGCCGGTGGTGGTCAAGGAGGTTGGTAACGGCATTGCCGCCCCCCTGGTGCGCCGGCTATTAGAGTCGGGGGTGGCGGCGGTGGATGTGGCCGGGGCCGGCGGTACCTCCTGGGCTCGGGTGGAGAGCCAGCGAGCCCAGGATCCGATCCAGCGGCGGCTGGGGGAAACCTTTGCCGATTGGGGCATTCCCACTGCGGAGTGCATTGTGGCAGCCCGTCAGGTGGCCCCCCACCTGCCCCTGATCGCCTCGGGGGGCCTGCGCAATGGCCTGGAGATCGCTAAGGCCATTGCCCTGGGGGCCGATCTAGCTGGCCTGGCCTGGCCCTTTTTGCAGGCGGCCCACCAGTCTGAGGCGGCGATCGCCCAACTGGTGGACAGCCTGATGGCGGAAATCATGACGGTGCTGTTTTGCACAGGACAGCAGCGATTGCTGGGCCTGCGTCAGCCGGGGATACTGCATCGGCTTTAGCCATAGCAAAAATTGATTTAATTGATTTATCTGAAGTTTGAGGGAACCCTAGGAGTAATCGAAGGACTGTTGGCGCGAGCTTGGTCGCGTTGTGGTGAACTCACCAGGCTGGATGCAGTGGTACAGTTCTTCATCAAAACCTTACCTTGATTGCATTGACGGAGTGCCGAGCGTTGAATAAGATAATAGGTAATCAGGCTTAATTGCTTCTACAGATTTCTACTGAATCATTTGAAATTAGCGGACAATAGCTTTAGCTTTTTTAGTTCTATTGTGTCCTTGGATATGGGACGGCGTTCCTGCTGCTGACATTGAGTTGGAAACGTCTCTCCACTGTGAGCATCTACCTATTTTCTCCGATTAGCCAGGGTCTAGTTGCTGGCTGCATCTACACTATATTCTTTCAATTATTTAACCTGATCTGTAGTTATGAATTAGGAATAGCCTCTGGAGCTTTGGGATCGCCACTGGCTCTGCAATAACTCGCACTTACTATGGTCGTGACTGATGGGGTATTGATGGCTGACATCCCTCAGCCCGAGGTGCCTGGTAAGGTGCTGCAGCTGAGCTTTTAAGAAATGTTCATTTCATCCATCGGAAAGGTTTTAGCAGATCTGCAGTGCATGGTGACCAAAGTGGATGGTCAGATGCGGCTGTAGCCATATTGCTTTAGCAAGACGCCGAGGGCTGAGTTGATTGGCGAATTCAACCGCATCCTAAGGTCAGACAAGTCTGTCAGTTACCAGGCAATCTGGCTAGGGGGTTTAGCTCGTCTCCGCCGGGCTAGGGCTGTAAAGCTGTAAATATTATTGGTGTCTTTTTTCAGGGCGTAAACCTTGATGGTCGTTTAGATCTCGGTTTATCCCAGCTGAGAGCTTTCTGCTCTTGCGGCAGGTAGTGTTTTTCTGTCGCGTTATCAGGTGGTTAATATGCAGGATTAGTTGAATTTTTCAGAATGGTTGAGTGGTCGGATTGCATTTATCATTTGGGCGCCTGGGGCGGGTTCAGGGGAGTGCATTGAATTGTTTTATCCACAAGTATGAAATTGTGCCATGGCAAACTTTACACCGACGACAGTGACTTCTCCACAGCTGTCACTGTTGACTCAGTTCTTTCCCCCTGACTATGCGGCGACAGGTCAGTTCGTCCATTCCTTGGTAAAGTATTTTAGTCATCAGGGTATGGATGTCAAGGTATTTACCGGGCAGCCTGGCTATGCCTACGACTCCCCCCTGGCCCCGAGTTGGGAATTGCTCGATGGGGTAGCGGTGCATCGCACCCGTGTTGCTCGGTTTTGGCCTCAACGGATTCGGGGTCGTGCCATGGGGGGTGTGTTGTTTTGTTTGAGATCGCTGCTGAAGTTGTTGCACCCTAGCTTTCGTGGAGAGTTACTGCTTGTTACCACGGAGCCACCCTACCTGGCGATTTTGGCCGGCTTGATTAATTATTGGTTTGGTCTACCCTATCTGTGCGTAGTCTACGATATTTATCCTGATGTGGCGGTGGCCCTGGGGATGATGTCGGAGCAGCACTGGCTGGTTCGCTTCTGGTACTGGTGTAACCGCCAGATCTGGCGACGGGCCAGCGCCATTGTGGTGCTTAGCGACACCATGAAAAAGCAAATTGTTGAACGTTGCCCTGAGGTGGCGGATAAGGTTACGGTGATTCACAGTTGGGCCGATCCAGAGCAGATTTATCCTCTACCTAAAGATAGGAATTGGTTTGCCCTGCGCTATGGTCTTGATCAGGTGTTTACCGTGCTCTATTCCGGTAATATGGGGCGTTGCCATGACATTGACACAATTTTGGAGGCCGCTTTAGAGCTGCGCGACGAGCCAGTCCAGTTTGTTTTCATTGGCTCAGGACCGAAGCGCAAGGACCTGATGGAGCGGGTTAAGGCCGCTAACTTGACTCGCTATTTATTCTTGCCCTATCAGGATCAGGATGTTTTACCCTATTCTTTAGCCGCCTGCGATCTTAGTTTGGTGTCTTTGGTCCAGGGGGTAGAAGGTATGGTAGCTCCTAGCAAGCTTTACGGTAGTCTGGCGGCAGGATGCCCGGTGGCGGCGATTTGTGAGCCTCATTCCTACCTGCGATCGCTGTTGGCTGAAGGTGCCTTTGGTGAGGCCTTTGATAATGGGGATGGGGTTGGGCTGGCAGGGTTTATCCGCCGGTTGATGGCTAACCCAGACATGGGTCGCCAAATGGGAGATCGGGGGCGGCAGTTTCTGCTGGAAAATTTTACCCCCCAACACTGTGCTCAGGCATATCTGGAAGTTGTACTCAAGTGTCTACAGCAGGACCCTGACGGTAGTACAGCGCCCCTTCCTCCAGAGCTGAATCTGGCTGGACTTCCTGGTAACGGCGAGAAAGCTAGCGAGACTGTCTATCCAGCCACTACTTTGGCGACTCAGCCAACCCCTCATTATGGTGGTCAGAGCTACGCGGTCCATGAAATAGCCCCCCCCAATGCGGATACGACCCCACTGCCCTGTACTGGTGCTAGTCATCACCTGCCAAAATTAAGCTGTTGACCGACACCTGCCTGACATCTCCGATTGGTTGACTGACAAAACTCTCAACGCTGGCGGCTAGAAGCCGCGTCTAGACAGACAAAACCCGCCTATGCGGGTATAGGTCAGTCGGCGAAGGCTGACTTCGTCTAGATAGCAGCGGTTTGAACCGCCCTAAGCCAATGTTTTGTCAGTCAACCAGCATCTCCGATGGAGAGCTTTGCGGTGGCTGACAATTCCCCCGGGCTTGACAAGAACCCGGAAGTTATCTAAGACTAGAGTAATGTCGCATCTTTTACGATTTCGTTTGCTACTTAGTAAGTGCTTTATCAGGGTGAGTTTATTGGACTAGGGTAAGTGGTATATGGTGGTATATAAGTGCGCAACCTATATAAATTCTATTTTCTCAGTTTTATTTGATACGATTATCGCTAGGCATTATCAGCTATATCTTTCATTAACATAGTCTTCCAATAGTAAAGTTTAATTTCTTCAGTCATTACATTAATATGGTTCTGACTAGCGGATACAGCCACGATTTCTCTTAGCTCTTATGCTACGGGTCCCTCTTGAATCATTCGATCCTCAGCATCTACCCGAATCTATACTTCGTCCAGCTTGAAAACCCTAGCTTTTAGCTTTGCGAATTTCGTTAAAAGGCTTGTGAGTTGACGGTCCTAGGTTCTATCAGGCCATCTTAAAAACTCCAGATCTCAACATGGACGGGGTTTAGATTGATCAATCAATTATATTTTCGGCACTCTAGTTACTGGAGAGTCGGAAGTCTTTCCAAAATCCGGGGCTTGAAGAAGCCTGAAACCCTTCTACCATAGGCACTTGAGTAGTTTCCGTCTTTGTTGGCAGTCCGAAGCCTGAAACCCTGATGAAATCTCACTTTCTCGGAGAACTTCCCACTGTCCAGTCTAGTTAAACTTTTAATTTAAATCGTACCCCTGGTCTGGGTTTGAGCTTTGATGGTCCTGATGATCTCAGCTTATGCCCTGAGCCACCGCCTCACTGGCGGTGGAGGCACTGATCAGGCCATTTGTTGTCAGTCAAATACTTAATCTAATTGACTACGGCGCTTTTTCCTAGGTCAGTGTTACGGGTATTCCTAATGTACCTCACACCAGCGAGAATTCTACTATGAACACCACCCAATCTCCCATTATGCTTACTAGTCAAGCTCCTGAGCAATCCGACGGGGGGGAACTGGGGGCTCTGGGTCGGGTACTACAGCGAGACTGGAAGATTGTTCTCGCCACCACCGCACTGGTAACCCTGGGATCGATGGTTCAGTTGATGCTTCATCGCCCCGTACCCCGCTACGCCTCTGAAATGATGATTCAGATTAGTAGTCAGAGTACGGTGCGTGAGTTACTAGCGATGCAAGGGATGCAGCCAAGCAGTAGTGCTGATATCGAGGCGGAGATCACCTTGATGCGCAGTCCGGTGCTGATTAACAAGGCGATTCAAAATCTGCCCCCCGGTCCAGAGTTTGAGGGCCTGACCTTTGAGCAGGTGGTTGGTAATCTAGCGATTCAGCAAGCCGGTAGGACTGGGGTCTTGGTCCTCCGCTATCAGGCCCCAACCCCCGTTCAAGCCCAAACCATACTGACTACCCTGGGGCAAACCTACACCAAGTACAGCCTGGCTCGGCAAAAGTCAAAGGCCACTGAGGCCATTCGATTGATTGAGAAGAAATTGCCGGAAACGGGCATGGCCTTAAATCAGGCTGCCTCAGATCTGAGGAACTTTCGAGAAGCTAATCGACTGAGCGATCCTGATACCCTGGCTGGTTCCCTGATTGGTCAACAGGAAAGTTTGCAGGCCCGCTACCAGGAGGGCCTGATTGCCTACGAAAAGACCTACACTCAGTACAAAGACCTGGAGCAGCAACTGAGCAGGGCGGGGCAAGAGCCCCGTAAGGCTTTGCTCTACATTACCCTCAGCCAGGACCCGGTCTACCAGGAGTTGATGGCCAAGCACACTGAGCTGGAGGTTGAACACGTGATGAACCGCTCTCGGTTTGCCGATGCCACCCCCTTTGTGGAGGAGGTGGCGGCCCAAAAGGCCTTTGTTAAGAAGGCCATGGGGCAGCGCGCAAATCAGGTGCTGGGGCAGGCCGCTAAGCTGGTCGACCTAGATTCAGCCAAACGCTACGACCCCGATACCACCATGGGTGACACGGCGGCTCAGTTGCTAACCCTGCAGCGAGACCTGGCCGCCCAGGATGCGGAGTTGCGAGGGCTGGAAACGGCCTTGACAGAAATTGATGGGGACTTTCAGCGGGTGCCCCGGCTGCAACAACAGTATTCAGAGTTGCAGCGGGAGGTTAATAGTCAGGGCGAAGCCATGGATTTCCTTAAGTCAAGCCTGCAGGATCTAGAGGTTGCTGAGGTGCAAGACAGCTCCCCCTGGCAAATTTTACAGCCCTCCACCGAACCAAAGCCGGTGCCCGACCCCAAGGCTCCTACCTTGCCCAGGAACCTGATCATGGGGCTGGTGGGGGGCTTCGTCATGGGTAGCGGTCTGGGGCTGCTGCGGCAACGTTTGGATAACACCTTCCATTCGCCGGAGGAGCTGAAGGAAGAGTCTGGCTTGCCTCTGTTGGGCATTGTGCCCCTCAAGGCATCATCCCAGGCTGGGGCGCCCCGGATGTTGACCCAGGTGTTAGGTACTGCCAGACCAAAGCGGAATGGTGTGCCAGAGTCGGGTTATTATGCGCGCTCTGGTTTCGTAGAAGCCTTTCGAACTCTGAATACTAGCCTGCAGATGCTCAGCCCTGATCGGCCGGTTCGATCTCTCGTGGTGACCTCCGCCTCCCCTGCTGAGGGCAAGTCCACCGTATCGACGGAACTGGCTATGGCCTCTGCCAGCATGGGGTTGCAGGTGTTACTGGTGGACCTTGACCTGCGTCGGCCCCGCCAGGCGGAGCGGCTGGACCTACTCAACCATACTGGCTTTAGTACCCTGGTTAATTCCGACCAACGGCCGCAGGACTGGAAGGGGGCTAACGCCCATAGGCTACAGCCTAACCTGACGGTTTTGACCTCAGGACCCCATCCCCCTGACCCCACCAGGATGCTTTCTTCTGAAAAAACCAAGGGCTGGTTAAAGCAGTTTGTCTCAACCTATGACCTGGTGATCTACGATGCGCCCCCCCTGCTGGGGTTGGCGGATAGTCTGCTAATCGCCCCGGCCACCGATGGCTTGTTGCTGGTGGTGAAAATGAAACAAACAACGCGAACTGCTTTGTCTAGCGCGATCGATACCCTCAAGCCGGCCAACATTCCTATCCTGGGGGTTGTTGCCAATGGTTATTCTCTGCCTGGAGTGAAGAACTACTACGCTGAGTGATCTGTATTACTCTTTTAGGCAGGCCAGGGCATTAGCCAACATAGCTGCAGGCTTCAGCCATCTAGCCCAGGCTACTGAGTAAAGCTTCGGGTATCATCTTGCTGAAAATGACCTCCCAGCCCTGACCGGACCGACAACTGCTACAGATAGGACTGGAGACACTACTTACCCACTGCTAATGTTATCTAAACCCCTAAAGGTCTTGACTAAGGGCCTCTATGCCCCCTGGCTGAAAAGTTTAAACACCCCAGCTTACCAGCAAATCCAATCCACTGTTAGCCGCAATCGATGGCTAGTGATTACCGCCCTGGTGGGTAATATGCTGGCGGCCAGTTTCGAAGCCCTAACCCTCAGTACAATTTTCCTAGCTCTGGGAGTCCTGGAGGGTGACCAGCTACCGTCACTTCCTGCCTGGCTAACGGAGGTGTTGGGACCGATCCAACAAAATTACCTATTTTTAGCCCTGGTGGGGCTGGCGGTGGTTCTACAGGTAGTTCGCAGCGCCCTGACCTACGGGGCCACCGTCGCGGCGGGGGATTTATCGGCTCGGGTCCAGGCCCAGATGATTGAAACTGTATTTTCCCGCATTGTCAGTTTTAGCTTTCCCTGTGCCAGTCGCTATAAGGTGGGGGATCTAACTAACTATGTGGGCGAGGCGGGGTACGCTGTGGAGTTCCAGATGAGGGCACTGAGCGGGTTGCTGTCGGGCTTTACCCTGGTGGTGGCCTACGCCGTAACCGTAGTGTCCATCTCCTTACCCATGACTGGGGTGGCGGTGCTGCTATTTTCTGGCTTAATCTTTGTTCAGCAGAGGCTTTTACCCCGCCTCCAGGCCACCTCGGTGAATCTGTCCCAGTCCCAGGTAGAGGTCTCTAAAAATATCGTAGAAAATATTCAGGCTCTGCGGGTTGTCCATACCTTTGGCCACCAGGTCGAAACTGTCTCCCAGGTCAGTCATCTGCAGGGTAAGGTGCTGCGCTTGTTACAGCGTCAGGCCCGACTAATGGCCATCCCTGCGCCCCTGAATGGTGCCTTGACGATTCTGATGGTGGCCGCTTTGCTGGTGGCTGGATCTTTCTTGCTGGGGCATGGTCAAACGGCGGTACTACCTGCCCTGGTTACCTTTATTTTGTCACTGAATCGGTTATCGATGCAGCTACAGGGTGTGCTTGGGCATTTTAACGCTCTTGGGGAGAATTCAGGACGGATCTTCCGCCTGAATGAAGTTTTACAGGTTTCCGGCAAACAGTTTACCCGCCAGGGGGGACAGGCCTTTGATCAGTTGACCAGAGAAATTGCCTTTCAGCGAGTATGGCTTCAGTACGAGGGAGTTACCACCCCTAATCTGGTGGATGTCAGCTTTACCCTGCCCAAGAACACCGTCACCGCCCTGGTGGGGGAGTCAGGGGCTGGCAAATCCTCCCTGGTTGATTTGTTGATTGGGCTCTACGATCCCACGGCGGGTCAGGTCCTGATAGATGGTCTGGATTTACAGACCTACAGTTTGGCCAGTTGGCGGTCTCGATTGGGGGTGGTGAGTCAAGATACCTTTATTTTTAACCAAAGTATTCTAGACAATATTCGCTATGGGGCTCCCCTGGCTACCGACGCCCAGGTGCGCCAGGCGGCTCGACAGGCCCATGCCCACGACTTCATTGAGGGCCTGCCCCAGGGCTACCACACCCTGGTGGGGGAGCGGGGCTACACCCTTTCCGGCGGGCAGCGGCAGCGACTGGCCCTGGCCCGGGCTATTTTGAAGCAGCCTGAGGTTTTGATCCTTGACGAAGCCACCAGTGCTTTAGACAGCCATTCCGAACAGCTGGTGCAGCAGGCCCTGGAGCAGTTTCAACGGGATCGTACGGTGCTGGTAATTGCCCACCGCCTGTCCACCACTGTCCATGCCGACCAGATTTTAGTGTTAGAGCAGGGCCGGGTGGTGGAACAGGGCACCCATGCTGAGCTATTGGCTCTGCAGGGCCGCTACACCCGCGCCTGGCAAATCCAGACGGTGGGTTGGGCAAGGGTCAGGGGGGCCTGAGGGGTTGTTTAAATTTGAAAGTGGATACCTTCTAAATCTAAGGATAACTATGAAAAAACTATTAGTAACCGGTTCCTCAGGGCTGATTGGTTCTGAGGTCTGTGTCTATTTTGCTGAACAGGGTTGGCATATCCACGGGGTTGATAACAACCAGCGAGCGATTTTCTTTGGGGCCCCGGGGGATACCCGTTGGAACCAGAAACGTCTACAGGAAACCCTGAAACACTTCACCCACCACGAATTGGATATTCGGGATCGGCCGGGGGTTTTAGGGTTGATTAATAATCTGCGGCCCGATGCCATTGTGCATACGGCGGCCCAACCCTCCCATGACCGGGCGGCGGCAATTCCCTTTGATGATTTTGATACCAATGCGGTGGGCACCCTGAACCTGCTGGAGGCGGTGAGGCAGTTTTGCCCTACTTCCCCCTTTGCCCACATGTCTACCAATAAGGTCTACGGCGATCGCCCCAACCTGATTGCCCTAACGGAGCTGGAAACCCGCTGGGACTATGCGGACCCAGCCTACGCCCGTGGTATTCCTGAAGATTTTAGCATTGACCAATCCAAGCATTCTCTGTTTGGTGCCTCTAAGGTGGCGGCGGATGTGATAGTACAGGAGTATGGTCGATATTTTGCCATGCCCACCTGCTGCTTGCGGGGGGGCTGCCTGACCGGGCCTAACCATTCCGGGGTGGAGCTCCATGGCTTTTTAAGCTACCTGGTGAAGTGTAACCTGGAAGGCCGGGAGTATAAGATCTTCGGCTACAAGGGCAAGCAGGTGAGGGATAACATCCATTCTTTAGATGTGGCCCGCTTCATCCACGCCTTTATCGAGAGCCCCAGGGTGGGCGAGGTGTATAACCTGGGAGGTGGTAAGGATAATAGTTGCTCAATTTTAGAGGCCTTTAAATTGGCCGAAACGTTTAGCGGTAGGGCGATGCGCTATGTTTATCTGCCAGAGAATCGGATTGGGGATCATATTTGCTATTACTCAGATTTAACTAAGATGCGGTCCCACTATCCCGGTTGGGATATCTCCATATCCCTGGAGGAAACGGTTGGGCAGATCGTGGCATCCTGGCAGTCGCGGTTAGTGGCCCAACCATCCCCGGCCTAAGGAGTATCTATGCGACTATTGATTACTGGCATCTGTGGGTTTGTCGGCTCCACCCTGGCCAGGGCTCTCCGCGACTATTTCCCGACCGCTCAGATCGTTGGGATTGATAACTTTTCTCGGTCTGGTAGCTGGTTGAATCGGCAACCCCTACAGGATCTGGGCATTAAGGTGTGGCATGGTGATTTGCGCCAGGCCAGTGATCTGGAAACCCTACCGCCGGTGGACTGGGTGATTGATGCGGCGGCTAACCCCAGTGTGCTGGCGGGGGTGGATGGTAAGACCAGCAGCCTGCAGTTGGTCCAGCATAATCTGCTGGGTACTATTAACCTACTGGAGTATTGCAAGCGCCATGGGGCGGGTTTCGTCCTACTGTCCACCAGTCGAGTATATTCCATCCCTGGGTTGTGTGGGCTGCGGATGTTGGAAAAGGCCGGGGGGTTTGTGCCCGACCCTGCCCAGGCATTTTCCCCAGGGATTTCTCCCCTGGGGGTGGCGGAGAGCTACTCCACGGCTCCGCCGGTGTCTCTCTACGGCAGCACCAAGGTTGCCTCCGAGCATTTAGCCCTGGAGTATGGTGCCACCTTTGACTTTCCGGTATGGATTAATCGCTGTGGGGTGATGGCGGGGGCCGGTCAATTTGGCCACCCTAACCAGGGGATTTTTGCCTTTTGGATTCATAGTTTTCGCGAAGGGCGTCCGCTTAAGTACATTGGTTTTCAGGGCAATGGTCACCAGGTGCGCGATTGTTTGCACCCTCGAGACCTGGTGCCGCTGTTGGTAAAGCAGTTTGCTGAGCCCCTGGCTAGCGACAAACCCAGGGTGATTAACGTCAGTGGTGGTTTGCAAAATAGCCTGTCTCTCAGGCAACTGACGGACTGGTGTGAAGCCTGGTTTGGCCTCAATCAGGTGATTAAGACGGATATAGAACGACCCTTCGATATCCCCTGGATGGTGTTGGATGCGGGCCAGGCCATGCAGGTATGGGAATGGACTCCGCAGATAAAGATTCATCAAGTGTTGCAAGAGATCGCTGAATTCGCAGAAGCAAACGAGAACTGGTGTAGTGTTTCTGTTTCAGGATAGGTTAATCTTGTTTTCTTGCGTATTAGAACGGTTTTTGTCCGAATGAGGTACGAGCGTGATGTCCAGCTATAAACTGAGAGACTCTTACTCAGTTGGTGTGTATCTCATGCGTTCATGAACCGCTATAGCTGTTTCAGGCGATCAAGCTTGTATTCATAAGCCTTGGATTAGTTAATCTGACATATTAAAAAGTGATTATGATAATTAACCTGATTAAATCTGCAATAGCTAGTTTTATTAAATACTTAGGTTATGGAATATATAAAATTGAGTTTTTGAAAGCAATAGAAGAGCAAGAGAAGCGACGGGAGACGAGATGGTTGGAAAATCTTAATATTAAGACAATTCTTGATATCGGTGCTAATCAGGGACAGTTTGCTAAGTATATCCATAGGATTATACCTCAAGCCAAAATTTATTCCTTTGAACCCTTGCAAGACTGCTTTGAAGAACTAATCCTTAATTTAACAGAATTACCACACTCTAAGGGTTTTAATCTTGCCCTTGGAGATGTGACAGGAGAGTCTATTATTCATAATAATAGTTATTCTCAATCTTCCTCTATGTTGCCAATGCTAGAATCTCATGAGAAAGCATTTCCCTTTTCGAAGGGAAAAATCCATGAAGAGAAAATAAAAATTATGCGATTGGACGATATCGAACAGCAATTGGAAATAGAAATCGAAAAACCAATATTGATTAAAATAGATGTACAAGGTTTTGAGGACAAAGTTATACTTGGAGGCTTGCAATTAATTAAACAAGCTGATGTATTAATTATCGAGATGTCTACTTTGCCCCTTTATGAGGGGCAACTATTATTTGATAATTTATATCATTTAATTAAAAGCTTAGGATTTAAATATCAGGGTAATCTTACGCAGTTAAATAGTGCCGTAGATGGAAAAGTGGTTCAGGTGGATGGAATCTTTGTTAAAGATTGAATTAGACTTAAACCCTGAAAATTTAGAAAATGAAAATTAGATTAATGTATATTGGTACGCTGCCTTGTGAGCAAACTGGTGGCGGACCTGTACAAATGTATAGACATTTTATTGAAAGTGAAGATTTTGTTTTTGATAGTATCATTGAATCTTGTATGTGGTCAATGGAATATCTAAAAACTCCTTTTCGGTCAGTCAATAAATTCTTGATAAGGCTAGGCAAAACAAGGCTATATCCAGATATTTTTGCTCTGAATGTATTAATGGCTGAACATCGTATCAGCTCATCGCTTTTAGAAGAATTATTAGCATTTAGACCTCAGGCTATAGTCACAATTGCTTTTGGTAGTCATGCTTTTGTTGCCTCTCGTGTTGCTAGTCAACTAAAATTACCTCTGATTACGTTTTTTCATGATTGGTGGCCTGATTTAGCCCCCTGTCGAGGGTTAGGTAAAAAAGTTGTCGATCATAGATTTCGTCTTTTGTATCAAGAAAGTGACTTGGCTCTATGTGTCTGTGAGTCGATGAGGCAGGAGTTAGGATCTCACCCTAATTCCGTAGTTCTTTATCCAATTCCAAGTTTTCAAACTCCTGAATTCCCAGCTCTACAAGTCAAGCCTCAGGACCAGCCTTTACGATTGGTTTATCTTGGGACTATGGCAGGTGACTATGGTCAGATACTTCAATCACTGCTCAGGTATCTTAATGAGTATCCTCAAGATTGGTTAGATCTAAAGCTATACGGACCAGTAGACAACTGGTCGCAAGATTTATTATCTTTTGCTCAGGAGACAGGTATTTATAAAGGTCCTAGATATGGTTCTGATGCCCAGGCTGTTCTTATGGAGGCTGATGCCTATCTCGTGGTTGCAAGCTTTAGTAAGGCTTTCCAACGTCGTACTAGAACCAGTTTCCCCAGTAAACTACTTGAGTATGCTGCTTATGGGAAACCAGTTGTAACTTGGGGTCCAGAATATTCTTCAGCCATCAGGTTTTTGCAGGATCAGAAAATTAGTACTATTGTGGCTTTCCCAGACCCTGCTGAGTTGATCAAATGCCTATTTCAGCTTCACAAAGATATCAATAAACAGATAAGACTGGGGAAAACCCTACAAGATTTGTCAGAGACTCTATTTAGTCCTTCCTTGATTCATAATCAGCTGGTAAAGTTAATAACTAGCACTGTTACTAATTGAATTGACAATGCGAAAGTTCAGTCTGGCAAGGGTTTTGTTGTTTGCAAATGTTCTGATTATTATGAACTCCGCTCTAATAATTTAGACTTTACCTTAGCTCGACTTTATCCATTTGATCCTACCCCTGTTAAGGTGAACGTTTGTTCTCCTTTTGTTTGAGGAGTCGAGCAGTGGCAACATGGGGATGCTAAGGCCACAACCGCGATGCAGAAGACAAATAAAGCGGCTTTGGGATACCCCAGGGTATTGAGTTCGCAGGAGAAGACGTCGGTAATCACCTGAAACATCCCCTCGACCGTCCAGCGAGAGTGGTACAACTCAGCTACGGTGAGGGCATCGGCTACTTCTACCGGTAAGTTAGTGAAGACTGTCACCTCGAGATCGCCGTGACGGGTCGGTTGCTTGAGGCGCACTAGGATGCGACGCATCGGCAAAGCATGCCCCTGCTGAGTGGCCAGACACACCGGGTGTTCCCAGACGCTGCTCGTCGCCGAGACTCCGACCTCCTCAAGGGGGTCTACTTCTTGCCAGGGCAAGTTCTGATGGGCGCAAATGACAAAATACCCCTGACGTTGAGCAATCCCTGAGAGAAAGTCGGCGGTACAAAAATTGCGGTCTGCAATCCATACTTGCTTCGCCTGTACCGTCGCCAAGACCTGGGGCAAGAGTGCCCGTTCTTGCGCATGGGCATCTTCACAGGGAAAGACATCAGTGACCAGGTGATGCTGGGGATCTAGCACAGCAATGGATTTCCCGGGCAAGGCTCCAGAGCGCGTCGGTCGCAAGATCGCGATGCGGTGCTCCGTCGCTGCTAATAGGTTGCCATCAGCAATGCGGATCGCATAGCCCGGCAAGGGACCAGCGGTAGCCGGGTCCAAAGCATCTATCAGGGGTCTCAGTTCAGCGTCGCTGTAGATCCGAGAAACCAGTATGGGGGCAATCCAAGGGGTGGTGATCATCACGGTGGCACATACAGAAAGGGATGGAACTATCCGAATTATTTCAGCGAGAAAAGCAACGCCTAAAGAAAGGAGAGTGTATTATGAGTATCTCAGCCAAGCGACTTGAAGAAATCCAGAATATTCCTGACGATGAAATTAATATTTCTGATATTCCTGAATTAGATGAGCACTTTTGGGAGAATGCAAAACTGATTCGACCGATCGCTAAACAGGCCATCTCATTAAGAGTTGATAGCGATGTTTTGCAATGGTTCAAAGCTCGCGGTAAGGGCTATCAGTCGTTAATGAATGCTGTGTTGCGTTCTTATGTTGAACATCAGGATAAGATCCAAAAAAGCTAATGCATCCATTACGGTGGAGGCGATCGCATTGACCGATACGATCGTACAAACCTTTTGCGACTTCCGACCTCCGTCGGGCTTTGCCCTTCTCGAAGAGTATTCTGAATTCGTAGAGTGGAGCGATCGCACTGAATGAATTCGGAATTTTGAATGCGGAATTCGGAACAACTCCCTAGCTCTGGTGCTAGAAGCACCAGTAGTGCAGTTCAAAGACCCCGACAAAACCCTGCCCCCCCTGATCACCCTGGCCCCTAACTAGGGCTTTCTCACCGACTGGCCCCTACACCCTGTCTCCCCAGGAGAACCACCAAGCAATCAGGGGTCAGACGGTCAGATCCAGGGTGCTGTCCGGTTGGGTAAACTAAGGAAGGATCCCTGGGGGTAGCGACGGCACTGAGATCGACCCAATTTCCAACTGTCAAGACAACGGGGCACACCTTACTCGGTGCCCCTGGGATGAATATCACCACGAAGACACCAAGAACACAAAAAATCCCCAAAGGAAAAGCCCATGATTGCTCTCAATCTTCGACCCACCCTGCAACTCACCGATGCAGTCTTTGAGCAACTCTGCCAGCAGAACCCCGACCTACGCCTGGAACGCACCGCTCAAGGAGAACTGATCGCCATGTCCCCCGTCGGAAGTGAAAGTGGGCGTCAAAATTTAAGCCTCAGTGCCCAACTATGGCACTGGAACCAACAGGGCAAACTGGGGGTAACCTTCGATTCCTCCGCAGGTTTTACCCTCCCCAACGGCGCTATCCGTTCTCCCGATGCCGCCTGGATTGAAAAAAGCCGTTGGGAAGGACTTTCCCCCGCTCAACGTCGCAAATTTGCCCCCATCTGTCCTGACTTTGTGTTGGAACTCAAGTCCCCCAGCGATGACCTCGCCACCCTTCAAGCCAAGTTGCAAGAATATATCGACAATGGTGCCCAACTGGCCTGGTTGATCGATTCAGAGCACCAACAGGTCTACTGCTATCGTCCCAGACAACCGATGCAACTACTCAATCAGCCCAGCCGCCTATCTGGTGAAACCCTATTATCTAACTTTATTATGGATCTCACCCTGATCTGGGAGTAACACCCTCAACCTGGCTGCGAACCCAAGGGATTGGTATGGCGGCGTGGCCATTCCCTTGCTCTCCGGCTATCCTTGGCCTGGAAGAAGTCTGACGCCTACGCCATTAATCGCTCAAACTGGGCAGCGTTATGACTTGATGCTTGATATTGCCGGTCGCCTGATCCTGCCCCTGAGCCCAGAGCAGGTGCGGTGCATCGTGGCCGAGGCCGACCAGGATGGGGACGGCCAGGTTATCTGCTACGAATACCTGGCGGTTCAAAGGGGAAGACTCCAGGGTTTAAGGCAGCCCCGCCAGGTTAGGAGTCACCTCAAACTGGCTGACGACGGCGGGGGTTAGCCCCAACACCGCCTCAGGGTTACTGGCCAGGTCGGTGGCGCTGTAGGGGGTGATACCGTAGGTGGTCACCGTGAGCTTCTGGCTACTGGCATCAATATCAAACTGGGTCCAACCGTAGGTATGGGCCGCCAGGTAATCTCCCTGGAGGAGGGTAGCGTTAATCAGACCATCGGCCTGGGGTAGGTTAGTATTCAGGCCAATCGGGTCGTAGCCCGCTGGATCAATGGCCAGGGAACGGAAGGCGGATTTTAGAAAATCATCCTTGTCATTAACCAGATTGTCGCTATCGGAGGCAATCGGGAGGACATCATAAACCGCCCGTTGCTGGGGCGACAATAGGCCAAGGCTACTGGCTACATCAATTACCGTGGGACCAAAGGGGGGGGAGTAGGCCACTGAACCGGTGGTCACCTCAAAGGCGCTAGTGGCGATGCGATCGCCGCCGGGGACTAGCTGATAGGTGAGGTTATTCACAAAGGTGCCGTGGATATCAGCGGCCACAAACACCACATTCTTAATCCCATTGGTTTCAATGAACCGTAGCAGTTCCGTGCGTTCCCGGGCGTAGCCCTCAAAGGCGTCGGCGTTATAAATGCCCAACTCCTGAATTGGCTCAGGCACGATGATAAATTTCCAGGTCACCCCACTGGCCTGGGCACTGAGCAAGTCTTGTTTCAGATCATTAAGCTGTACCTGGCCCAAAAAGGGCCGATTTAGGGTAGCAGACTGTAGCAGGAAGCGCCCCACGTCCAAAGGGTTGGTAATATCGGCAGCCACCAGGGGCTGATCCCGGAAAGACCGGGTATCAAGGAGGAAGGTGGCGGCGTCATTGCCAAAGCGGTTGGCTCGGTAGAGTTTGCGTTCGTTGGCGGTGCGACTATCCCCGGTATTGCCATAGAACTCATCTCGCAAGGGATTGTATTCCTGGAAAACCCGCAGACCATTTTCAAATAGGGTGCTGTCATTGATCAGAGACGCCGGGCTATCAGCGGGGAATGCGGCTGCAAACCTGGCATCAGTCCCGATGGTTTGACCACCGGCAAAGTCGTTGGTAACTTCATGGTCGTCAATGGTGGCATACAGCGCGGTGGAGGTCCGCACATCGGCCCACAGATTTTTACCAAAGCGATCGCTATAGACCTCCTGGTGTTTGGCGCGAAAGTCTGCCAGACTGGTGGCTTGGGGTTTAGGACTACCGTCGGGGTTAGTCACCGCTGGCGACGGCACATCGGCATAGATGGTATCCCCCAGGGCCACAAAGAAATCAAGTTGTTGCCCGGCCACATTGGCAATGGCCCGATAGGGAGCCAATTCACCGCGCCAGTCACCACTGACCCCAAAGCTCAAGCCAGCCCGAGTACCGTTGGGAGCGGCGGTGACAAAGCGACCAGCCCGCCGGTCACCCGCAGCATCTATAACCCGATAAAAGTACTCCGTACCCGGCTGCAAAGCGTTCAGATTAACCTTTACCGGTAGGTTTAGATCCGCCACGGTGGCGGTGGTAGTCCCCGCCAAACTGGTAAACCCAGGGTCAGTGCTGTATTCAAAGGTCACCGGACCGGTGGCCAGGCTACGGGCCCAGAGCACGGCAGAGTTTTGGGTAACATCACCACTAGCCACCCCGTTCACCAGGGAATTGACCCGCAGGTTCACCACCATGTCGTTAAAGTCATTGTCGCCACCGCCGGGCAGGTCCTCAAACAACAGACGATCGCCCTGCAGCCGAATGTGCTCGACCCCGTCGGCATTGGCGGTGGTGAAGGCAAAATAGACCTCGCTGAGGCTAAAGGAGCTGCGATCGCTAATCGTCCCATCCGCAATAATCAAGGGAGCATAGAGAACCCCACCGGCCGCCATCGGCTGAAATAGGGACTCCTGGCCATCGGCGGTGGTCAAGCCAACGCTTTGTAGCAGAGCATTCAGGGCCGCCTCCCTATAGCCAGCCTGTCCTGGGGTGACGTCCGCCACCCCATCTCCATCGGTGTCAATGCCGCCATTGGAGTCCACAATCGGATAAAACCCCACAAAGTTATCGAAGAGGGCTGACCGGTTGACGGTAAAATCAATGGCCACTGGTCCTTCGATGGATCGCAAATCAAGGAATAGGGGGTTAGCGGTGGAATCGCCGTCACCCAGTACCGTATCACTGCGGAAACTGAGGTTTTGAATGCGACGATCTAAATTGCGGGGGGTATCCATCTCCCCAAAGGCAGCCTGACCCCGACTCCGGTTGAAATTGGCCGCCAAATACTCCGCCAGGGCATCTTGCTCACCCCCAGCCTCTAGGCTAGCCAGACCCAGGGAGGCCGGTTCAGCCAGATCAGCCAGGGAAACCAGGTTCTCAAACACCTGGGGATAGCTGTCCCCACCGGTGGCCAGGAATTCCAGGGTGACGACACTAAAGCGACGGTTAGGATCCCCCACCAGGGCGCCATCCTGCACCACCAGATCCCGTACCTGGCCGTTGTCATCCACCAGGGCTAGGGTTTGAATCCGCTCCCCTGGATTCGTAGTGGTGCGGGGGGCGGCGGTGGGATCAAAGCTAAAGCGAAACCCGCCAATCTGGCCAAACTGCCCTCCCACCCGTTCAACCGCCGCCACCATGTGCTCAGCAATGGCGTAGAGACCCGTAGCTGTGACGGTGCCCACCACCAGGGAGTTATCAAAGCGCAGGGAGTTGGAAATATCCAGTCGAGAGACATCGCCGCTTTCCTTGCCGACGTTGGGGTTAGCCCCTGGGGGTAGCTGCACCAGGTCACCGCCGCCCCCAGGCACAAAGGATTGACCGATGATGTCACGAATACCGCCGCCATTTTTGATAGAAACATCGATGCGATCAAAGCCAGCCACCAACTGATCGGCATAGGCGGCCAGGTACTGCTCAGCATAGAAGTCATTAGCATCGGCGGTGAGATTGCCCAGGTTGGTTTCCTGGGTGCGCACATCGCCACGGATTCCATTCAAAAACACATCGGTTTGGCCGTAAATGGTACCATCCAGGGCATTCACAAAGGCACCCACCCCATCTACGATGGTGACCAGCTCTGGATCCGCCAGGGCCTTAACCTGATCAAAGTTGGTGACGTCGGCGCCATAGAGACGATCAACACCAGCGATATCGGTGGCGTAGGGGCCGCTGGCCTCACCCACATCGGTAATCACCCCATTGTCGTCAAAGGTCACCACCAATTGACTGAGGTAGCGGTAGTTAGAACCGGTGTTAACGTAGTAAACCTGGTTGGCACCGGTGCCATAGATCTGGGGATAGGGCTGCAGTAACTGGCTACTATTTTGCTGGGTTTCATCCAGTCGCAGGGGGGGAGCGGTGGGGCTATCGCTCATCACCCGGTGGGATCCGCCGCCGATCAGAATATCAACCCCAGCCCCCAAATCCGCCAGGCGCTGGGCCAGGGCCTGCTCAATCTCCGCCTCCTGCAGGTGGGTCATGAGGATAATTTTGTTGATGTCGGCCCCCTGGAGCAGTTGGATCTCCGGCAGCAGATTAGCCACCAACGCCTCCACCTGCTGGTTAATGGGGGTGGCGCCGGTAATGCCACTGCCGGTGGTCAGGGTCACCCGGCCCACGTTGGCGATCGCCGGCAGGTAGGGGGTGACGGCAGCTAAAATGCCCACGGGCGTACCGTTCACATCCGCCACCACCGACGTTGTCAAACTATTGGGTAAGGGGGCCCCGCCGGGGGCCACCACCGTCAATCCTGTGGGTAAACTGGCGCCACCGTAGTTCAAGTTAGTAGCCAGGTAGGGGAATAGGGCCCCAGGGTAACCCCCTGCACCAATGCCCTGGCCCCCCGCCGCCCCATTCCCCCAATCTGCCTTAGGGGCTAGCAGATTAAAGAAACTACTGTCTCCGGCATCAAATTCATGGTTACCCACGGCGGCCGCATCCCAACCCAGGCGGTTTTGAATGAGAATGTCCGCCAACCCGGCCTGACCGGCGGGGCGACCGCTACTGGCCGAGTCGTAGAGATCGGCACTGGCCCCAAAAAACGGTCCGGCGATCAAGACATCCCCAGAGGTGAGGCGCAGGGAGTTCTCGTAGTCATCCCCCAGGGCATTCATCACAGCGGAAAGACCGATGGCATCCTGGAGGGCAGGGATACCGGCTTCCTGGTCAGAGGCGTGGAGAACTTGTAGAGTAAAAACCATGGTGCTGGGGGCTAAAAAACTACCTAAGCTAATAGATTAATTTTTAGTCAAGGGCACCAAGGGAAGCTTATCTGAGCCCTAAGCCTGGCCTAAGGTCACCTTAAGCCCTGATTAATGCCCGGCCATGGCAGGGTTTATGCCGGTGCTTGAGCTACGTCCTCTCAACCTGGGCGAAGGTCGGCCTTCGAACCTGAGGGTTCTAGCTCACCTCCAGCCCCTTGTCTACGCTGTATATTTACCCTGGTTGACTGACAAAACATTGGCTTACGGCGGCTCAAACCGCTGCTATCCAGACGAAGTCGGCCTGCGCCGACTGACCCGTAACCCGCGTAGGCGGGTTTTGCCTGTCTAGGCGTGGCTTCTAGCCGCCAGCGTTGAGAGTTTTGTCAGTCAACCAAATATTTACCGATAACGTCATGGGTTTTCGATCTACTGATACTGGATGGCCAGAAGCACTTTTCGATACAGGCTCTTGACATTTTCCATCTGAGCCGTACCGGTTGAAGCGTAGTGGGAAAGACTTGGAGAACCATTAACTTCGATCAATCTATACTCGTCCAGTTGCTCACTAATATTCGGAGCAATTATATCGATCCCGACCAGTCTTAGGCCAACATCTCTGGCAATATTCACGGCTAGACGCTGAAAGCTAGGGTGAATTTCTTTGCTGACATCAATCGCATCACCTCCGTTGGACATGTTTGCGTTGTCCAGAAGATACACAGTCTCACCACAAGGGATTATACTTTCTAAGTTCATACTGAGCCTGGAAAGATTCTGGGTGACCCGGAAATCCTCTGGATCAATGTTTACATTTCTGGCAGCAAGTGCAAACTCTTGTTTCTTACCATTGAGCAGTTCGATCACACTTTTCTCGCCGTCGCCTTGAAGTCGCAAAGGAATTCTTTGATATGCGATTAGGGCTCGATCGTCTAATACGATGATACGATAATCGTTACCCGAATAAAACCTCTCAACCAAAAAATCTGCGCCAGTGGCAAAAATTCTGTTCGCAGTGTCATAGTACTCACTACTTGAAAAAACCTTGGTTACCAGAATCCCTTTACTCAATCCCAAGGGTTTTACAATAACCGGGAAGCCGAGTGAGTCAGCATATTGGCAACCCTCATAAATGCCTACTAAGTGGTCATATTGTCCACGTATATGCTCTCGGAAAAAAGCTTTTCCTTCGGTAACTTGATAGCCAAGCTTGGCAAGAAAGTATTTTGAATAAGCTTTGTCTTTCGCAAGCTCAGCCGAACCAAATCCATTGATATCTAGTTTTGTCTGCCGGAATAGAGATCGCTTGCCGTTGCTAAAAGTGAGCTGCCCTACGAAGCCATGATTTGGCTCAATAAGAATTGACGCGCCAATCGTAGGAGCAATTTCTTCGAGCAGACGCGCGATAAATGTTTTACCCACAGATCTATCTGAGCAGAGCCGTTAGTATTTCGAGATTGAGAGTAGCACTAGTCAGCTTTTCAGTCAAAACGGTGGGGCAACCACCAATTGCTCCTGTTGGCCTGGTTGACTGACAAAACATTGGCTTACGGCGGCTCAAACCGCTGCTATCCAGACGAAGTCGGCCTGCGCCGACTGACCCGTAACCCGCGTAGGCGGGTTTTGCCTGTCTAGGCGCGGCTTCTAGCCGCCAGCGTTGAGGAGTTTTGTCAGCCAACCAAGAAAAATACTGAATTTTCATGGTTCTATAGCGGATTTCACTTGGGTGAAGTGCGGTGTGCCCTCCCTTGCCCCTTAATCAAGGGGGGGGAGGACTGAGCAATTGGGTGTCTCACGCTATCGACAACCGTTATATCAGAATTTACACAAAAATCTGAACAGTCCCAGCCACCAGGAGTCTAGCAATTTCTCACTTCCGCTACAATTAAATTGCTTAGGCAATGGAGTCTGCCATCAACTGCCTCGGCTGATGACTCCTACCAAACCATCTTTGGCAAGGAGTCGTGGCAGTGAATAAGTTGCTCTTGATTGGTGTTGGTGGCTTTATCGGCTCCGTTCTGCGATACCTGGTAAGTGG
>JBEIGU010000039.1:0-29608 GCA_040381765.1 Leptolyngbya sp. | reverse complement strand
CCTGCGGAAAGACTGAGAGTTCTCCAAGCAAGGGAGTCGCCAAGATGGGAGCTGGTACAACATCTGCACCTTTACCTTTGCCTTCTTCCGCAGGCAGGTCCGGTCCAGCCTGTTTCAAGTAGGCTGCGACCCAGATGCACATCTGCACAGGAAGGTAGAGGACTATGCTGTCAGGCAAGTAGTAGCCTGAGCTGGGATCCAGTCTGAACTGCCATGGATATTGCCCATGGAACCACTGGCGGATGGGCAGAAGACGAAGAAGCCTATACTGCGGGAGAGCTGCCTCGAAGCCTCTGTCAAGAGCATGTTTCATCTGTAAGGCCCAAAAGGCTGGGTTGCTGAAGTGCGCCATCAAAGTCGCATAAGTGCTTCCCATTGCAGGGGTGCTGACTGAGGCAGCTTAGCAATGAGGTCAAGAGATGGGATATGAAGAAAATGTACCCAGTCTCCAGCTGCTCAACTGTTGGAACACTTGTGGCATCCTCGGTCTCGTGCCTCAGGACTGACTGTGTGCAAAGTACCGCTAGGGTATTTATGTAAACGTTGGTTAGTTCCAAACGAATGCTGCCCCAGCTGAATGGGATGTCATTATTTGCAAGGGAGAATAGCATCTGCGCAGTTGCCTTACTTTTGTCAGCTCCATCCAGGAAGGCTGTGAGTCTGTCAGCCGCCTCCACATCTTCTGTTGTTTCGGCGTCTTCATCCGAGGCTTTGACTTTATCCTTTTGTTTGTCTTCCGTTTCCTCATCACTGTCGGCGGATGCGTCAACATGTCTCTCAACTAGTGAGTTAGATAAAGGCAATCATGAGGTGGCTGCTGACTACCTGACGGAGGCCGCCGAGGCGCTGAAAAAGATCGAGGATAGCGAGGGCAGCAAGGGTAGCGATCGCCCACCAGCTTGATGGGCACCGGCATCAATATACCCGGGTTTTCTGGCGGCTGATTTGCGGCTCTCTTGTTGAGGGCCGTCGAATCGATGCTGCCTGCCCTTAGTCCATTTGTCTGCTTAGCGTCTACTCCCCGCCATGAAACATCCTCATCAAGGGCGCAAACCCCTTCGGGTTGTGCGTCAATCTACTCTTACCCCTGGCCTGCAATTGACGCCAGCTCAGGTGTTAGCAAACTGGCAGCAGAGGTTTTATACCCCTACGGGTTATTTGTACCATCTGGTCCTGGCCCTACGGCGTCGGGGGTGGTGGCTCCGCATTGACAACATTTCTCAGTTTTGTCGACAGTGGGAGATGAATCGCCGGGCTTTCTACCGGGCCAAGGCCCAGCTCCTCCTGGCCGGGAAGCTGGAGGAAAACATTGATGACGCCATTGACCTGCGTGTTCCCAACCATGGACCAGAAGACCAGGGGGATGGGTCAATATAGTTTCTTACAGGAAGTCAATCAAATGGAGAGGCCTGTAACAGGTGCTTCCACTTGCTTTTAAAGGGACTTCAAATCAAGGACCCTGACTTCTCATCAACCTCTCTCAGATCTATTCAGTCCCCAGAACAGCTCCCTTACTTCTGCCTGGGGTTTAGGCATTCGCCTGGCAATTACCCAAGTTCTAGATTGGGGCTAAGTCCTTGGCCCTGAGAAGCGGCAAAAAACGGTTCTGGGGATAACAACAAAAATACAGGGAACTATAACGGAATCGTGCATCGAACGAGGAATGATGTATATTCGATTGAAAGGAAAATCAATCTTTTTTGATTGGTTTTCTGTTCAATGTGATATCTACCCTTTCTCCTATGTACTCATTCACCCTGGCTGAGTTGCTACAAAGGACGGCCTTTCGGTTTCTGAAGGCCTGCGAGAATGTGGAGGCCCAGTATCCTGGGGCATCCTCCAAGCTGTCAGAGAGCGATTATACACACCTGCTAGCCGAGGAGGTTAGGCGACTAGCGGAGGCGGAAAACCGTGACCGAGAGGAATCTCGCTGTCGCCCTAACTCTAGTCAGAACTCCCTGGAAACCCAGGGGGATGAGAGCTAAGGATGTTATTTCGATCATTCCATGGTTGTGGACTTAGATCCTGGCTCTAGCAAACGACGTCACAGCGAGAAGGGCTCCGCCTCGGGCTGGCTGGAAAAGCGTGTGGGCAATAAGCATCGTAAAACCCCTACTGTCTCCTATTACTATGGCTGGTTAGACCAGGGTCAGCAGTGTAAGCGGTATGTGCCGGTGGCGAAGGTAGGGCAGGTGACTCAGATGATTAGCGATCGCGGCGGGGTGGAGGAAATTCTGGCCCTGCTGAAGGGGAAGGGTTAGCGGCCCTAACCGACCAGAAGGCTTCAGGATGGCAACTATGGGCAATAACTAGGTGGCTAGGGTTGACCGTTTATCCAACCCACTGGGGGACTAGAAGTGCAGCGTAAACATCATGCCTCGATGTGCAAGCAAGGACTGATGGCCAAGGGCGGTAGCGACTGGAGAGGGACTTAATGCAGACAGCAATTGTAAATTCAAAAATTCTAGGGGCTGAAACCCTTGATACCTCGTTCAGATCAAGCTCCATGGATGGGCGCGAATCGGCTGAAACGGCCTAAACTGGTTCTGAATTTATTTTTGCTGTAATGCAGATCACTCTATTGACCACTGAAGAATGCTGTGAACTGCTACGGTGTAAGGCAGACAGCCTTAAAGCCTTGCGGGAGCAATGGATCCATGGAGTCCATTACTATCGCCGAGGGCAAGGGCCAACAGCTCCTATCCTGTATAACCGTGAGTTGATCCTTGACTGGCTAGCCAACCAGGATGCCCCCCAGACCCACCAGGCGGCGATAGAAAACTTTCGGCGATCGCTCCCCAGTGGCCGGAAAAAGCCTTTTGGTAGGCGTTAAAACAGCTCTGGTGTGGTGGGGTGGCTCTTGATCAGGCCGGCGTAATTCTCAAATAGTGTTTTGACGTTATGGCCTGTAATGGCGGCAACTTCTACTGGGCTCATGCCTGCCTCTAGGGCATGGCTGATAAAGGTATGGCGGGTGTTGTAGGGGTTTCGGTAGGCAATGCCCTGGGCTTTTAGGACGATTCTCCAGGCTCTGCAAAAATTATGTTCATCCATTGCCCCTCCCTTGGGAGCACTGAACACCAAGGCATCGGGGTCAACATCGTCCGGCATCCGATTTTTAAGCATGGTGGCCAAAGAGCAGGATAATTTTACTTCCCTGGCTTTGCCTGTCTTAGTGTCCTTGAATTGCCCGTGAGTGAAGCTTTCGCCAAACCAAACTAAGGAGCAATCGGCAGTAATGTGCTTCCACCGCAGCCCGGCGACCTCTCCAGTCCTGCAACCCGTCCCCAACTTGAACTGTACATAATCGGCGTAGTAGCGGTAGTAACGAGACTCACTAAACCCGGCAATGATGGCAGCTACCTGTGCCTTAGTAAATGGCTTGGGGGCTTGCTTAGGGGGCTTCCTGACCCTTAAATCACTCCAGGGGTTACCTGACACCAGATCCTGCTTCCCTCCCCATTCCCAGGCGGCGTTAAGCAAACCCAGGCGCTCTTTGGCGGTAACAGGCTCCATGTTTCCCAGCAATTGGGATAGAAACTTTTCAGCATCCTCTGGACCAACGCTGCGATCGCCAAACTGATCCTTCAGCCAAACTGTTAAGGCGTAGTACTTCTCCAGCGTCCTGGGTTGTACCCGCTTGGCTTTCCAATCGATAAACCGGGTGAAGAGCTCCACTGCTCCTATGACCTGTGGCTTGGGTTCACCGCCTCGGTACTTTACCAGGGATGGATCATAGTGACCTGATTCGCGTACCAAATACGTACCAATTCTATCGCCAAAACCCTGATTCTTCCGTTAAATATCGACAAGGGTAGATACCCAATAGGGCTAACCTTAGCACTACAGTTAATTCTTGAACGCCTTGCAGTGCTTGAGTTCTGGAGGATGGACGTAACTGGACTCGAACCAGTGACCCCCACGATGTCAACGTGGTGCTCTAACCAACTGAGCTATACGTCCTTAGAAGATTCAACCTAGCATATCCTGTCAAACTAAGGCAAGCTAGCCCATACCTAGAGTAGGCGAGATCGCTCCGGCTTACGACGACTATCCCAGGAGAGGTTGAGGGCGCGGCGAAAGTCCCCCATAGCCTGATTAGCGCCATGGCTCAGGCGAATACTGGTATGACCCCGGCCAATATAGGCCTCCGCCAGGTTAGGGTCAAGACCAATTGCCTGGTTGAAGTCAGCCAAAGCCTGCTCCCACGACTCTAGGAAGTAGTGGGCATAGCCACGATCGCAGTAGGCTAGGGAATCGTTAGAATTGATTTCGAGGGCCTGGTTAAAGTCGGCAATCGCCGCTGGATAGTCTTGCTGGCGGCTCAGCACCCGGCCTCGATTAGCCAAAATTCGGCTACAACCGGGGCGAAACCCCAGGGCCAGGGTATAATCAGCGATCGCCCCGGCCATGTCCCCCACCTGGGACCGCAACAGCCCCCGACTATCGTACAAATCCGCCAGGCGGAAGCGCAGGTCCATGGGGGTATCCTGGCTGAGGGTGGCGTCAGGATTATCCAGGGCGAGGCCCACCAGGGTTTGATTATAGGATCGGTCCTGCAGGGCTGGATTCAACTCCAACACCGTTGTATAGTCCTCGATGGCGCCAGGAAAATCTCCCAGTTCATGGCGCAGCATGCCTCGATTAACGTAGGCTTCGGCGTAGTCCGGTTGGTGATGAAGGGCCTGGTTAATATCCAGGGTGGCCTGGTAGTAATTTCCCAGTTGGAAGTAGGCGACAGCCCGATAGTTATAGGCTTCAGCATTTTTAGGTTGGTCCTCCAGCACCGCCGAGAAATCCACAATGGCCCAATGGTAAGCTTCCCGACGATGTTCCGCCAGGGCGGTGTGAGCCCCTTGCTTGAGGTAGGCTAGCCCTCGCCAGAGCAACACCTTCGCAAAACTGGGCTGTTCCCATAGCACCATGGAAAAATCCGTAATCGCCCCATCGTAATCCTCCAGGTCTAACTTGATTCGGCCCCGGGTGCCGTAGGCTTTAGTGGCGGAGGGCTGCAGTTCCAGGGCCCGATCCAGATCGGCTAGGGCGCTGGTCAATTGCCCCAATAACCGATAAACACTGCCCCGATTGATATAGGCATTAATAAAGCCCGGTTCGAGGCGAAGCGCCTCGGAAAAGTCCTTCACCGCCTGGTCATAATGGTCCCAGTCGCGGTAGGCACAGCCACGGTTATAATAGAGCTTCGAACAGTGGGGATCAAGATGAACAGCCTCGGAGAACTGCTCGATGGCATCCTCAAAATAACCGAGTCGGGCCAGTTGGATGGCTGACTTAAGGCATTCGCTAACAGTTAGGCTCATGGGCGGGTAACTGACGATAGATATCCAGGCGTTGATCCCATTATGGCGGCTTGATCAAATCATTGGTAGATGATCGGTGTAAAGCAACATTCTATACACAAAGGCTTTACAGTTACTTAGTATGACCTATGGTCACCGATCCCAACTGAGGTACATGCTTACCCCAACGTCCCCTGGCTATTCTAAGGGCAGTTCGCCCGACTGATGGTTCCCCAAACCGAAGCCAGTACATTAGCATAGGAGTATCCTAACTGAGTCAACACGATGCCGACTTACCCGATGGACTGGCAGGAGATCGCGGGTAATTGGGTTCTGGTTCCCCCTGATCCGGTGGCGATAGTCCACTTTTTAGGTGGGGCCTTTGTGGCTACTGCCCCCAGTTTAACCTACCGCTGGCTGCTGGAAAACCTGGCGGAGCGGGGGTACCTCGTGGTAGCTACCCCCTTTGTCAACACCGTCGATCATGAGGCGATCGCCGAAACCGTCCTGATTAATTTTAACCGAGCCCTCCACCACCTCTATCGGCACTGGCTATCCTCCGGTAGCGACCTACCCCTCTACGGTCTGGGGCATAGCATGGGCTGCAAACTGCACCTGTTGATTAATAGCCTCTGGGAGGTGGAACGCTGGGGTAATATTTACATGAGTTTTAATAATTATCCCGCCCAGCGATCCATTCCCTTTTTAGAACAGGTGGCCCAGCTTAGTCCGGCCTTCAATATTGAATTTACCCCCTCCCCCGAGGCCACCCTGGCCCTGGTGGCGGATCAGTACCCGGTGGCTCGCAACCTGCTGATTAAGTTTCGCAATGACAGCCTCGATCAGACCCGTCCCCTATCGGAGGTGCTGGTACCCCGCTTTCCCCAGTTGACAACGGTGGCGATTCTCCCCGGTAGCCACACCACCCCCATTGCCCAGGACATTGCTTGGCAACCGGGGGATGCGTTTACTCCCCTGGATGCCCTTGGTCAATTCCTCAAACAGGAATTCTATCGAGACTTGAACCAATTAAAGCAAAGCCTGGTGTTATGGTTAAACTCACCGCCCCTCGGCGTGGGGTGATACTCAAACCTTGATCATCGGGAGGGGTGGACCCACCTTCCCACCCCAGAACAGTTGCACCCAATATAGATAGGGGTATTATCAAAATCATAGGGTCCAAATTTGGGCATATACTAACGACAAGGCCATGACCTATTCCTCCTCCTCCTCCCGACGGGCATTAATTTTACAGCGGAGCTTTTCCCCCTTTGGCAACAAGCTGATCCAGAGCGGCTACGTTGACTCCGATCAAATGCATAAGGCCCTGGCGGAGAGTCGCAAAACCGGTCAGGCCCTCACCGACATCCTCGAGTCCCTGACGGGGCAGCAACTCTCCCCAGAGCTGCTGCGGCAGTATAAAAAGCAGCAGCTGTTTGAGCTTAAGATCCTCTACGGCGTTGAGTCCCTTGACCCTGAGCTGAATGACATTTCCACCGCCCAAATTAGTCACCTGATCGATACCCTAATCCCGGTGGATACCTGCCGTCGCCACCGGCTGCTTCCCCTGGCGGAGCAGGAGGGAGAGCAGCCCTCGGTTTTAGTGGCCATGGTGGACCCAGAAAATTTAGAGGCCCAGGACGATCTCAACCGTATCCTGCGGCCCCGTAACCTCACCCTACAGCGCATGGTGATCACTAGCGAAGACTACCAGCGCCTCATGTCAGCCTATCTAGACGAGGCGGTGGCCCGTCAGAAAAAAGAGGAACTGGATGCTGCCGTGGACGTCAGTACCAGTTTGGAGGAGCTGGACTACCGCCATGATCACCTGGAGGACGTCCACGATACAGAATCTGACCTGGGGGAAGCCCTCAAGGATGCCGGGGCGGCCCCGGTGATCGCCCTGGTCAATAAAATCATGGTCAAGGCTTTACAGGAAGGGGTGTCTGACATTCACATCGAACCCCAGGAGGAATTTTTGCGGATTCGCTTCCGTAAGGATGGGGTCCTGAAGGAAGCCCTACCCCACATGCCGAAAAAGATTATTCCGGCGGTGACCGCCCGCTTTAAAATCATCGCTGAACTGGATATCGCCGAACGGCGAGTCCCCCAGGATGGCCGGGTGAGGCGAATATTTCAGGGCCGTAAGGTGGACTTTCGGGTCAGTACCCTGCCCAGCCGTTGTGGGGAAAAGGTGGTGTTGCGGATCCTGGACAACGCCGCCACCCAACTGGGGCTGGACCGGTTTGTCACCGACTCCGAATCTTTAAAACTGATCCAGGAGATGGCTTCCCGACCCTTTGGCTTAATTTTAGTGACGGGGCCCACCGGCTCGGGTAAAACCACCACTCTTTACTCCATGCTCTCGGAGCGCAATGACCCGGGCATCAACATTAGTACGGTGGAGGATCCGATTGAATATACCCTACCGGGCCTGACCCAGGTCCAGGTGATTCGGGAAAAAGGCATGGACTTTCCCTCGGTGCTGCGGGCCTTTTTACGGCAAGACCCGGATGTGATTTTGGTGGGGGAAACCCGGGACTCGGAAACCGCTAAAACCGCCATTGAGGCGGCCCTGACCGGCCACCTGGTGTTAACTACCCTGCACACTAACGATGCCGCCGGGGCGATCGCCCGTTTAGACGAGATGGGCATTGAGCTCTTTATGGTCTCCAGCGCCCTGATTGGGGTGCTGGCCCAGCGGCTAGTCCGGCGGGTCTGTTCTAACTGCCGCATTCCCTACCACCCCACCCCTGAACACCTGGCCCACTTTGGCCTCAGTGCTTCCCTTGAGACGGACATCACCTTCTATAAAGCTAACAGCCTCAGCGTTGAAGACATTAGCGCCGCCAAGGCCAAAAACACCCTCTGCCCCAATTGCCAGGGGGCTGGCTATAAGGACCGGGTGGGGGTCTACGAGGTGATGCGGATTACCGAGCGCTTGCAAAAACTGATCTCCGAAGGGGCGCCAGCGGAGGTGGTGAAGGAAGCCGCCGTTGAAGAGGGCATGAAGACCCTTCTGGCCTATAGCCTGGATCTGGTGCGGCAGGGCTTAACCACCCTGGAGGAGGTGGAGCGGGTCACCTTTACCGATACCGGTCTGGAGGCAGAACTAAAGGCCAGGCGCAAGGTCTCCCTCACCTGTACCAACTGTGCTGCAGAGTTACACCAGGACTGGCTAGATTGTCCCTACTGTCTCACCCCCCGTTTTCATGACTACTAGGTCGCTAGGGGTTGATTTCCTTCCCTATCCACCTACACCGCCTAGAAACCGAGTAGAGCCTGGCATAGGTCTGCCTACTGCTCCTGACTGCTGAGTTCTAACTCCTGCTCCCCTTTTGAAGGGTCGCCTGATTGACGCCACCTAGTACTAGAAAGGTAACACTATGGAACTGATGATTGAAGACTTGATGGAAGAGGTGATTGATCGGGGTGGGTCAGACCTGCACCTATCGGCGGGGCTACCTCCCTATATCCGTATCAGTGGTCGCCTCACCCCCACTGACCATGAGCCGATGAGCCCTGAATCTTGCCAGCGATTGATTTTCAGCATGCTGAACAACACCCAACGGAAGCATCTAGAGCAAAACTGGGAGTTAGACTGCTCCTATGGGGTAAAAGGGCTGGCTCGCTTTCGGGTCAACGTCTATAAGGACCGGGGCACCTACGCCGCCTGTTTACGGGCCCTGAGTTCCCATATTCCCACCATGGAGGTGTTGGGCTTGCCCAATATCGTCCGAGAGTTGTCGGAGAAACCACGGGGCTTGATTCTGGTGACCGGTCCCACCGGATCGGGCAAGTCCACCACCCTGGCCTCCATGATTAACAACATTAACCTCACCCGATCCGAACATATCCTCACCGTCGAGGACCCCATTGAATTTATCTATGAGCCGGTGAAAAGTCTGATTCACCAGCGTCAGATTGGGGAGGACAGTAAAAGCTTTGCTAACGCCCTGCGGGCCGCCCTGCGGGAGGATCCGGATGTGATTCTGGTGGGGGAAATGCGAGACCTGGAAACCATCGCCCTGGCCATCTCCGCCGCTGAAACCGGCCACCTGGTGTTGGCCACCCTGCACACCAGTTCCGCCGCCCAAACCGTCGACCGTATCGTCGATGTGTTCCCCCCCGATCAACAACAGCAGATTCGCATCCAACTCTCCACCTCCCTGGTGGCGGTGCTTAGCCAAACGTTGATTCCCAAGGTGAATGCCCGGCCCGGTGAGTTTGGCCGAATCATGGCCCAGGAAATCATGGTGGTGACACCGGCGATCGCTAACCTGATTCGGGAGGGCAAAACCGCCCAAATCTACGGCGCCATTCAAACCGGTGGTAAGTTAGGCATGCAAACCCTGGAACGGGTGCTGGCGGATCTCTATAAAGCCGGGGCGATTTCCTTTGAGTCCGCCATGGCCAAGACCTCCCGTCCCGATGAACTGCAACGGCTGATGGGGGCGGCGCCAGTGACCCCTACGCCTACCCAGGCTCGTCCGGGTATGGCCAATACCCGACTGTAGCGCGGCGATCGCAGCGGAGATAGGGTTCCGCCCGGTAGGGCTATCGTTATAATGACGGGACATCCTTTAGAGCTGCAGTCATGCCTACCTACGTCGCCATTGGCCGTGATGCCACCGGTGCCCAACGCCGAGAACGGGTTGCGGCGGAAACCCCCGGAGAAGCCCGTACCCTGCTCAAGGATCAGGGTCTGTTTGTCCTCGACCTGCGGGAAGAGACCGCCTTTAACCTTGACCTGGAGACGATCCGGACCTCCCTTACCCAGGTAACCGTCAAGGATAAGGCGATTTTCTCTCGTCAGTTCGCCGCCCTGGTCAACGCCGGCGTAGCCCTGGTGCGGGGGTTGGGGGTGCTGGCGGATGACTGTAGCAACCCCAAACTGAAACAGGCCCTGCTGGCGGTCAACAGTGACGTACAACAGGGCACCAGCCTCTCCGACTCGATGCGCAAACACCCGGCCTGCTTTGACGATCTCTACGTTGCCCTGGTGCAGGCCGGCGAAGTGGGGGGGGTCTTGGATGAGGTATTGAACCGACTGGCTAAGCTGCTGGAGGATCTAAACCGGCTGCAAAACCAGATTAAATCCGCCCTGGCCTACCCCGTCACCGTGGGCATCCTGGCGGTGGTGATTTTCCTGGCGATGACCATGTTTCTGCTGCCGATCTTTGCCGACATGTTTGAAAGCTTTGATGCGGAGCTCCCCCTTTTTACCCAGATGATGCTGGGGGTCAGCCGTTTCCTGCGCCAGCCCCTCAACTGGGTGGTGATGGTGGGGGTGCTAGCCCTGGTGGCTTTTCTTTTGCGTCGCTACTACACCACCGTGAATGGCCGTCGGACCATTGATCGGTTTGCCCTAAAAATGCCCCTATTCGGGGATTTGATCCAGAAGACCGCCACCGCTCGCTTCTGTCGCACCTTCGGTTCCCTATCCCGCTCGGGGGTGCCGATTTTGACCGCCCTGGAAATCGTTCGGGATACCGCTGGCAACCAGGTGATTGCCGAGGCGGTTGATGAGGCCCGCAAGGATGTCCAGACCGGCGGCATGATCAGTCTGGCCCTGCAAAAACACTCGGTTTTCCCCGCCATGGCCATTCAGATGATCAGCATCGGCGAAGAGACCGGCGAGCTGGATCAAATGCTGATGAAGGTGGCGGACTTTTACGAAGATGAGGTGGAACAGGCAGTAAAAGCCCTGACCAGTATCATGGAACCGCTAATGATTATTGTGCTGGGGGGTATGGTGGGGGCCATTTTAATTTCCATGTACCTGCCCATGTTCAGGTTGATGGAGGTGGTCAAGTAGATCAGGAGTTCCCATAATGCACCATGGCTAGGAGCTCTCCCCGATTCAGTTTTATCATCCACTCACTTTCAGTGGTACGCCCCTGGCGGGCTAACTGGGCTACCGGTAGGGTTCCCCACCGGTCTTGATTGGTTAGTAGGGTGAGGCTATCCCCAGGGCGATGGGGAAGCAGGGCCACCAGGGTGTCTCCCTTGAGGCTAAACTGCATGGCCTGGGTGCCCAGGTCTCCCCTGCGCGCCACCCGCAGCTCTGCCACCGGCAGGCGCTTACCATAGCCGGCAGCGCTGACCAGCACCAGGTCCTCCAGGGAGGACTGCACCCGAACACAGCCCACCACTGTTTCTTGCTTACCCATGCGGATCCCCTGAGGACCCTGGGCAGCTCGCCCCATGGGGGGCAGGTTCTCCTCGTCAATGGGGAAACGCAGTAAGCGACCGCCGGAGGTGCCCAACACCAAGTCATCACCCGCCTCCGCCAGGGTGACATGGGCCAGTTCATCCCCTTCCTTCACCTTGATGGCGGTTAACCCCCGGCCGGTCAAGTGAGTAAACTCTCGTAGGGGGGCTCGCTTAATTTTGCCCTGGCGAGTCACCAAGATCAGATCGTAATCCAGCATGTCCCCCTGGATTACCCGTTGGGCCACCAACGCTCCCGCCTCTGCGGGCACCGTATCGGGTAACAGGTTGACCAGGGGGACCCCCTTACCCTGACGGGGATGGGGGGGGATATCCTCCACCGCCAGGGTAAAGGCACGGCCATCCCGGGTGAAGGTAAGCAACTCCTGACTGGTCAGGGCTGGCTCCACCTGCAGGGTGACATCCTCCTCCAGGGCCTGCAGGACTGAATTAGCTTCGCTGCTTTGGCGGGCCTGACGACGTTGGTAGCTCCGTTGGGAAAACCGCCGCACGTAGCCCTTTTGGGTAAATTCCAGAACGGTTTCCGTCTCGCTGGCCTCCGCCAGATTCTCTCCTAGCTGCTGGGACTCCTCTGCCCGTTCCGCCTCACTCTGAATTCGGGTACGCCGGGGGTCGTTAAACTTTTTCCGCAGGGCCTTGAGTTCCTTTTTCATGGCCTTAAGCCGCTCTTTGCGATCGCAGAGCAGCCGCTGCAGTTGGTGCCGCCGCTCCGTTAACTCCGCAAATTCTGCCTCCAGGCCCTGGCGTTCCATACCGGTGAGCTTACGCAGCGGCATGGCCAGGATGGCGTCGGACTGGCGCTCACTGAGGTTGAATTGCGCCTGGAAGCGTTGCTTGGCGGTGGTGCCATCGGCGGACTGGCGCAGGATATCAATGATCGCATCCAGGTTGGCCAGGGCGGTGAGCAAACCTTCCACAATGTGGAGGCGGGCTTCGGTTTTCTCCAGTTGGTGCTGGTAGTGGCGGGTGAGGGTGCTCTCCCGGAAGTCCAGAAAGGCTTGCATTACCTCCCGCAGGGGCATTTGCCGGGGTTGGCCCTGGTTAAGGGCTAGCATGATCACCCCAAAGTTAGTTTGCAGGGGGGTGGTGCGGTATAACTCCTGCAGGACTCGGGGGGCAGAAGCCTCCCGCTTCAGCTCGATCACCACTCGCATACCGTCGCGATCGCTCTCGTCGCGGATATCCGCAATCCCCTCCAGCTTACCCCCGTTCACCAACTGGGCAATTTTTTCAATCCAGCCCGCCTTGTTCACCTGGTAGGGGAGTTCCGTCACCACGATCGCATTGCGGCGCTGCCGCCCCTTACCCGGACGGATTTCCTCAAACCGGCTCACTCCGCGGATGGGGATGCTACCTCGACCGGTGCGGTAGGCTTCGTAAATGCCGTCGGTGCCGATGATTTCCCCCCCGGTGGGAAAATCAGGACCCGGAATCAGGGCAAATAACTCTGCATCGGAGAGTTGGGGCCGGTCGATCAGAGCAATTAAGCCCTCCACCACCTCCCCCAGGTTGTGGGGGGGAATGTTGGTGGCCATCCCCACGGCAATGCCAGAACAACCGTTTAGCAGCAGGTTGGGCAACTGGGTGGGGAGCACCACCGGCTCCTGCTGGGAGCTATCGAAGTTGTCAATAAAATCCACCAGGGCCTCGCTGATATCCCCCAGCATGGCTTCGTTACTGATGGGGGAAAGGCGAGTTTCGGTGTAGCGCATGGCCGCCGGTGGGTCATTGTCCACGGAGCCAAAGTTGCCATGGCCATCCAGCAGGGGGTAGCGGCTGGAGAAGGTCTGCACCATCCGCACCAGGGCGTCGTAGACGGCCTGGTCTCCGTGGGGATGGTACTTACCCAGCACATCCCCCACCACCCGAGCACACTTCCGGTAGGGGCGATCGGGGGTGAGTCCCAGTTCATGCATGGCATAAAGAATGCGCCGATGCACCGGCTTCAGACCATCCCGCACATCCGGCAGGGCCCGACCGACGATGACGCTCATGGCGTATTCCAGGTAGGATCGCTGCACCTCAGTATGCAGGGCGGTGGGGACAATTTGCCCCAGGGTGGAGCGATCGGCCCCAGGCTCGTTCGGCGTCGAATCGTCAGAGGTGGCGAAGATGTCGAGTTGGTCGGCCATGGAGGATAGTCCTGGATAGGGTAGGGGGCAGACTCTATACTAGTACACTAGTACGATGGGGGCTAGACGGTGGAGGTCAGCCTGGAACAGTTTCAAGTTATAACCTGTATCCATCCGCTGGTGTAACATTAAACTCGCTTGATGGCATGGGGGTAAGCCAGAATACCTATCCAGGCTCTGCTTTAACCGAACACCTCTGTCCTTAGCATTGTGGCCAAAGCAGGAGTTGCTCCGACTTAACCCACTGTGGACTTAACCGTACCTACTTTAGATGCTGTTTGACAACTGATGAATGATCTTACTCACCACCGCCTTGTGGAAAACTGTCCGGGTCCATGGGATTGGTCGTAACCGGACCCAAGGGGACACTCCTGGCTATGCCTCACGTTAGTAAATATTCCCTGAGTAATGCGGTACCCTGTACATAAGGCTAAGTCTATGGCAAGCGTTCCCAACTTTTCCAGCTCGATAGCAATGATGCGGGGGTTGGCAACCAATTCTGACTCTAACGTGCCCTCACTATGCCCTAGAAACAGAGGGATGACAACAGCATGAAAACCGTTTTAATCGTTGAGGATGAGCCGATTAATGCCCGGGTCTTCTCGAAGATTCTAACTAAACGGGGTGGGCTAGCGGTCAGGCACACCGAAGATGTGGAGGAGGTCATGGCGATTGCCCGCCGGGGGGAGGTGGATGTGATTTTAATGGATGTTTCTTTGGCCAACAGCATTTACCAAGGAAAATCCATTGACGGCATTAAAATTACCCAATTGCTCAAGGCCGATCCCAGCACCGCCAGTTTGCCGGTAATTTTAGTGACAGCCCATGCTATGCAAGGCGATCGGGAGGCCTTCCTCAGCCAGAGTGGGGCCGATGGCTATATTTCTAAACCGGTTGTTGATCACCAGGCCTTTGTCGATCAAATTAAGGCCATGATTGATCGAGGCTAGTAGTACGCGGCCTAAGGTAGGCGCCCCTTAAAGAGGGAATGGGTAATCAGAGCTCAGTAGTTAGGAGAAGCAGGTCTTTTTATGCCAGCGTCTCCTGGGGCTTTCCAGATCAGGGGCAATGCTATGCCTTAGTGCCCGTCAAACCCATCTACCACCCTATTTTTGCCCCTGCCCAAGGAGGACCGATGCAACGGCAAAAGCAATTCCTGGCCATACTGCTGTTGGGTTTCTGGTTGGCGGTATGGGCTAGCCAGGATTTCACCCTGGCCCAGGTCAGTTGGGCGGTGGATCCTGCCCCCCTAGAGGCCACCGTTCTGCCATCGGGCAATAGTTCCGTTCCTACCGAGCTGTTCCAGGGGCTCTCCCCCGATCAGATGGAACGGGCCCAACTTCTGATCGACGCCGACACCCTCTACCGAGCGGGGGATAGGGCCCGGGCTACAGTCCTCTACAGCCGCGCTAAGGATCCCCAGTGGCAAGCGGAATCCACCCTTGATCAACCTATCCTGCCGATCTTGGACCCCAGTCAATTATCCCCAGCCGGTCAGGTTTATTGGCGAGAGGCCCAGGCTGGGGCTGACTCCGGTGTGACCAGTCGGGTGCTGGTCCCGCTGAAACTGTTGGTTGAGCAGTATCCTGGGTTTTTACCTGGTCAAAGTCTTTACGTTGAAGCCCTGGTGAAGGAGGGCCAGCTAGGGGCGGCCCAGGCCAGTTTAGAGACGGCGATCGCCCGCTTCCCTTACCAGGCCGATCTGCTCCGGGCCCAGGTGAAGGTGCAAATGGCCCAGGAACACTGGATTGAGGCCGCCATTACCGCTAATCAGTTTACTCTGCTCAACCCCAATCACCCTGAGGTGGAGGCCATGGCCAACCTGGCCAGGGAGAACCTGGACCGGTTTCGCCAGGAGCTAAACCAGTCCCTCACCCAAAACCTGATTTCCAACCTGATTACCGGAGCTGCCAGTTATCTACTCACCGGCGGTCTGTGGGGAGGGCTAGGGGCCCTTGATTCGGGTCTATTACTGCTGCAGGGGGAAGCCGCCCTGGGGGACCAATTGGCCAACCAGGTAATGGCCCAATTGCCCATGGTAGAGGACCCAGAGATCAGGACCTACGTGAATGACCTTGGCCAAAAACTGGCCGCCCTAACCGGTCGCCAGGAGTTTGACTACCGCTTCGAAGTGATTATGGATGACAGTCTGAATGCCTTTGCCTTACCCGGGGGCAAGGTCTTTATCCATGCTGGCGCCATTGTCAAAAGTAATTCAGAGGCGGAACTGGCGGGGTTATTAGGCCATGAAATTGCCCACGCTGTGCTTTCCCACGGCCTGCAAATGGTGACTCGGGGTAACCTGATGAACAGCCTGGCGGACCTGATTCCCATCCGTGAGGTGGCCGGTATTGCCGCCGCCCTGGTAGTGTCCGGTTATTCCCGGGACATGGAACGGCAGGCGGATGTGCTGGGTACCCGGGTACTGGCCATGGCGGACTATGCTGCCGATGGACTGCATAACCTGATGCTGACCCTGGAAAAGGAATACGGCAACCAGACCATCACCTGGTTTGCCTCCCACCCCAACCCCCAGGAGCGGATCAGCTACCTCAAACAGCTGGTGGATCAGGGGGGCTTTAGTCGGTATACCTACGAAGGGGTAAACACTCACCTGCAGATGCGCCGGAAAATGGCTGGGTTACTACAGGACCTGCAGCCAGATTCCCCTCGAGGTCAGGGCGGGTAGTTAGCCCCAGTTCCTGGCGACCCCAATGGTTCCCAGCCAATGGCTGGGAACCAGAAGCTCCCCCTCGAGGCTAGCTTCCGGGTAAATGCTCTCCGCTCCGAGCCAGACCGCTAAGGCCCGGAGTCTGTTGCAAAACTTAATACCTGGTCACATCCCCTAATTGCCCTGATACACTAACACTCAGAGCCTGGCTGAGGTTGTGTCCCCCCAGGCATGGCGCAGCAAGCTCGCCCCTAGTCATGTCACCGCACCCTATCGATCCATGGTAAACACCCTTAAAAAGCCTGAATTTGAAGAAATTCGTCCGGGGGTCAAGGCTCCGGCTAAGGATACTATCCTGACCCCTCGGTTTTACACCACCGACTTTGATGAGATGGCCGCTATGGATATCTCCGTCAACGAGGAGGAACTGCAGGCCATTCTGGAGGAGTTTCGGGCCGATTACAATCGCCACCACTTCGTTCGCAACGAGGCTTTTGATCAATCCTGGGACCATATCGATGGTGAAACCCGCCGGTTATTTGTGGAGTTTCTAGAGCGCTCCTGTACAGCGGAGTTTTCAGGCTTTCTGCTGTATAAAGAGCTGGGTCGTCGTCTCAAGGCTAAAAGCCCCCTGTTAGCCGAGTGCTTTAATTTAATGTCTCGAGATGAAGCGCGTCACGCTGGCTTCCTCAACAAGGCCATGGCGGACTTTAACCTGCAATTAGACCTGGGGTTTTTAACCAAGAGCAAGCAGTACACCTTCTTTAAGCCTAAGTTTATTTTCTACGCCACCTACCTGTCGGAGAAAATTGGTTACTGGCGTTATATCACCATTTTCCGCCACCTGGAGTCTCACCCCGAAAACGAGGTCTATCCCATCTTCCGTTTCTTTGAAAACTGGTGCCAGGATGAAAATCGCCACGGTGATTTCTTTTCTGCCCTGATGAAGGCCCAACCCCAAATCCTCAACGATTGGCGAGCCAAGCTGTGGTGCCGGTTCTTCTTGCTGTCGGTGTTTGCCACCATGTATCTGAATGACCTGCAGCGTCGCGACTTCTATGCCGCCCTGGGTCTGAAGGCCCGGGACTACGACATTGAGGTGATTGAGAAAACCAATGAAACCGCTGGACGGGTGTTTCCCGTGATGTTGAATGTGGCCCATCCAGACTTTTTCAAACGGCTAGATATGGCGGCGGCAGCCAATGCCAGGCTGGCGAAAATCGGCGCCTCCAACCAACCTAAACCGCTGCAGTGGTTGGCTCAGCTTCCCCAAATTGCCACCATTGGCTGGCAGATGGTACAGCTCTATCTGCTCAAGCCCATTGACGTCACCACCACCCGTGGTCAAGTGCACTAGATCCTTGCCCTGGGTCGGGTTGCTGGGCGCGATCGCGGCGATCTCCCTACCCCCCCTACCCCTGCTGGCCTGTCCGACGTTCCCCCAGGGGGCGGTCAGTGGTGCTGACTGCCAGGTGTCAACCTTCCCGGCAAGGAACCGACCCCTGGATATCCAGGTCTCCGATCTAAGCCAACTCCAAGGGGGCCCCCTCCTTGATCTAGATCCAGCCATTCTCGAGCACAGTCCAGTCCTGCAACGGTGGCTGCAGCAGGTGCCGGAGGTGGAGGCTGAGATGCGTGAGCTTCCGGCTTTTCTCCCCCGGCTAAGGGCCAGTTACACCCAGTTTCCCTCCAGGGAGCAGGGGGGGGGCTGGCAGGTGGGGGTGGAGGATATTTTTCTAGTGTCGGGTACGGGGTTAGCCGTTGGGGCTGACTATGGGCAGAGTGGCTCTGGCGATCTCCAGTCCTACGGTGTCGAGACCCGCTACTACCTCCTCCCCCTGGGGGGCTACCTCAACCTGGCCCCTACCCTCGGTTATCGGGGTCTGGCTACAACCACCTACAGCAGCACTGGGGTCAGCCTGGGGCTGCGATTGGTAGTGGTTCCCTCCCGCGGTGGGGGCACCGATCTCAGCCTCAGCCAGCAGTGGGTTGCCCCTGGTCAAGCCCAGGAAGCAGGCCTCACCACCGTGACCCTGGGCTACGCCCTCACCCCCCAACTGCGCCTGGGAACCGACTGGCAGTGGCAGCGGTCTAGCCTGGGGCAAGACAACCGCTGGGGTCTGGGACTAGAGTGGTTACTCTAGGGGCTGTTATCAATTAGACTCTGAATGCTGGGATATTAACGGCTGTAGCCCCTGACCTGGGTTTTGGATCGGGCATGGCAAGGCTTGATCCTGACCCAGGGTTGATTGATGTCGGTGTGGCGCTATTCAACATTCAGGAATTTTCCACAGGCCACAAGCACTGTTTATCTTCTTAAAGTCGCCTAAAAAGTCATAAGATCAGCTATTGCCATAGCTAGGTACCCGTGGGCGGATGCAAGTTAGAACGCAGTCCTAGTCTTGACTTTCACCGATCTAATCTATCCCAAGGACTCTGACCAGAGCGATACGTCCTCGGGGGATGGTCGGGATTTTTGCCAACCACTTTGGAGTTATCCACAGATTAGGACGGGGCTGTGGATAACCTATGGCTAATGCCGACCTCCCGTGAGGACTATTCTGGTTAGTCACCTTTGAGTAGCGCTGCCCCAGGAACAACGATGGCTGCTCACTGATAAACCACCGGGCGCTCAGTGGTGTTTTTCCACTTGCCAGGCGGTTTGGGAACCTAGCTTGCCGGCCTTTACAAACACCCAGCAGCCCCGTTGGAAGTGATCTTCCCCCCTGGGGCAGGTGGGTTTCACCCCGATCAGGTGCTGGACTTCGTCGCTGGTTAACAGCCAACCACCGCTGCAGGCCTGCTCCAGCACCTCCATATACCAGAGGGGGTTGGCCGGAGCTTGGGCTTGGGTCTGTAGGGTTTGGTTGAGTTGGGTGAGGGCGGCGGTTAGCCCCTGCAGGTGCTCCGCCAACTCGGCGCTGGGGGGGATGGCGAGGGCTGGACTGGTCAGGGGGGCGGGAATCTCTTCCTCACTGGCCCAGAGATCCGTGGCCAGGTCGGGGCTGGGGGGTATGCCGACAAGGGCTGGGACGGCCACGGTTGGGGGCACCACCGCAGCCGCCGGAGGGGGAATAGAGTCTGAATCGGTGGGTACCTCTGGAGCCCCAGCGGGGGTCGGTTTGGCGGGGGGCTGAAAGTCCTGTTGTTCTAGCCAGAGGCGAGCCAGCTCCTGAGACCACTGGTGCAGGTACTCCGCCGCCTGGGTATCGCCGTTGGCCGCCAGTTGGTTAGCCACCTGTTGCATGGTCCTCACCAGACCCGGGCCAAGCAGGTCGCGGTGCTGGGCTAGCACCTGCCCCTCCTGCCCCTGGGGGCATTCGAGCAACTCCTGAATCACTCGCAGGTAGGCCTGCTGCCGATCATCGGCGGGGGCGGCGGGCAGGGTTTGGGCCACAAATAAATGGTGCAGCTGACCCGCCAGGTTGTGGAGAAATTTGGCTTCCCTGGGGTTACCCTGGCGATCTAGCTGGGTGGCCACCTGCTCCATCACCTGCACCAGGTCGGGGGTAACCAGCCCTTCGTTTTGACGTAAAACAATCCATTCCTCGCCCCTGGGACAGGCTAGGAGTTGTTGAATTAGATGCAGGTAGGCCTGAAGCTGGGATTGGTCCATAGCCTCTCCAGTATACCGCAGCCTGGCTATGCCAAGGGGGGGCGGGCTGCGGTAGGATGAAGCCCAGGCCCCGATGATCTGCAACCGTAGCTATCCCTTTCCTACCTATGACCGCCCTGAGCCCGGCCCTAGAAGAGGTACGTCGGCGCGATCGCGCCTACCTCGACCAACCCAACCCCTACCAATCCCTGGCGGCCCTACCGGAGATCTGGCCCTTGGCGGCCCAACGGTTTGGCGACACCCTGGCCCTGGATGACCCCCATGGTGACCCCTCTGCCCGCCTCACCTACACCGAGCTGGGCCAGGCGATCCGCACCTTTGCCCAGGGGCTACAGGCCCTGGGGGTGGGGGCGGGCACCCATGTTGACCTGTTTGCCGACAATAGCCATCGCTGGCTGATCGCTGACCAGGGAATTATGACCGCTGGGGCCATGAATGCGGTCCGCAGTGGCACCGCTGAAACGGAAGAGTTGCGCTACATCGCCCAGCACAGTGAGAGTACGGTAATCGTGCTGGAGAACCTGGCCCTGCTGAGGCGACTGGAGGGTCGCCTGGCGGACCTGCCCCTCCGCTTTGGCCTGCTGCTCTCCGACGAAGACCCGCCCCAGGGCCCCTTGCCCTGGTACAACTTCCGCCAGCTGATGGAGCGGGGCCAAGCCCACCCCTACAGCCCCGTTGCCCTGCAGCCCCAAGACCTGGCCACCCTGATCTACACCTCCGGCACCACCGGTAAGCCCAAGGGGGTGATGCTCACCCATGCCAACCTGCTACACCAGGTAAATACCCTGCAGGTGGTGGTGCAACCCCAGCCGGGGGACCGGGTGGTGAGTATTCTGCCCTCCTGGCATAGCTTTGAGCGCACCGCCGAATACTTCCTGTTGTCCCGGGGCTGTAGTCAAACCTACAGCAGCATCCGTTATCTCAAGGCCGATCTAAAGGCGGTGCGGCCCCAGTACATGGTGGGGGTGCCCCGCCTCTGGGAATCGATCTACGACGGGGCCCAGAAACAGTTTCGCGATCAACCCCCCGCCAAGCAGCGATTGATTTTCACCTGCCTGGGCTGGAGTCAGGCCTACGTGGATAACCTGTGGCGGTTTCAGGATCTGAAGCTAGACCAACCCCAGCTTTCCCCCGGGCAGCGCCTCACCGCCGGACTGGCTACCCTGGCCCTCTGGCCCCTGCACCAGTTGGGCCGGCTGCTGGTTTATAGCAAGGTGCGCCAGGCCACCGGCGGCCAGGTGAAACAGTTGATTAGTGGGGGCGGCTCCCTGGCCCGCCACCTGGATGTTTTCTTTGAGATTATCGGTGTGCCCCTGCTGGTGGGCTACGGCTTGACGGAAACTGCCCCGGTGCTGTCGGCCCGGCGGGCCTGGCACAACCTGCGGGGGGCGGCGGGGCAACCGATTCCCTTTACGGACATCAAAATTGTTGACCCCGAGAGTCGCCAGGATCTGCCCCAGGGGGCTCGGGGGCTGGTGCTGGCCCGGGGGCCCCAGGTGATGGCGGGCTATTATCGCAACCCCGAGGCCACGGCCCGGGCGATCGACCAGGACGGCTGGTTTGACACCGGCGACCTGGGCTGGCTGAGTAAGGATGGCAATGTGGTGTTGACCGGCCGGGCCAAGGATACTATCGTGCTGACCAACGGCGAAAATATTGAACCCCAGCCCATTGAGGATGCCTGCATCCGCAGCCCCTACGTGGACCAGATCATGCTGGTGGGGCAGGACCAGCGATCGCTGGGGGCCCTGGTGGTGCCCAACCTGGAGGCCCTCCAGGCCTGGGCCGCCAGCCAATTCCGCTGGATTGCCCTGCCCGGTGAGGAGGGTCCGCCGTCGGGGCTGACCCCCCTGCCCCTCACCGATGCCGCAGTGGAAACCTTAATCCGAGGGGAACTGAATCGCCAGGTAAAGGACCGTCCTGGCTACCGGCCCGACGACCGGATTGGCCCATTTCAACTGCTATCGGAGCCCTTTTCCGTGGAAAATGGCCTGCTTACCCAAACCCTGAAGGTGCGACGGGCGGTGGTGACGGAACGCTATCGCGATATGATTGAGGCCATGTTTACCTAAACCCTGGGTTGAGACAACGTCAAGGGAAGACCATCCCAGCGCAGAATTGATTAAATTCTATGCCGACGGACCCAAACTCTCCGGAGAGCCCCCCCAGGTCGCCGTAAATATCTCCAACGTCCCTTATTTAATTCAGATTCAAACTCCTATGGATGACGTACAAGCACTACAGCTAAAACGGGTAGTGAACATTAAGGCGGTGGTCACCCCCCTCTGGAAGGAGGAGGCCCAAAAGCAACTGCAGCTCCAGATTAACCAGATGGATGGGCAGTTGCAGCAGTTAGAAATGCAGGGTCAACGGATGATGACGGAACTGCAGAAACAGGCGGAAACCCAACCCGGTAATCTGGGCATTCAACAACAAATTGCCGATGTCCAAAACCGCCTCAATCAGGATAAAAGCAAACTGCTGCAGCAAAAAAATCAAAACCTCCAACAACTGCAACAGGTGCAAACCGTCGATCTGGGCGCCGAGGTAGATCAGGGTAAGGTGGAGAGCTTTTTCACCGTTAGCCTGGGGGATAACCTGGTGCAAAAACTGCAGGTGGAAATTCTCCTCAAGGATGGGGTGATCGAGGAAATCCGGGGCCAACTCTAGGGGCTGGATCGGTTCACCCTGAGAGGTTGTTTGAAAAGCCAAAGAGAGTCGTCTCAAGCTATACCTATGGAGTAGGATAATCAGTGCAAAATTCCGTATTTTGGCGGCCCGTTGACGGCGAACTATACCTGGGACAACCCTTTTCAAACAACCTCTGACCTGATGGGGGGGTACCTGGCGGTATAGAATGAAGTGTTGTTGTTTTCCCCCTGTCCCTCCCTAACCTTGTTGCGGAAGTCATCCCATGATTCGTGAAGTCTTTATGCCTGCCCTCAGTTCCACCATGACCGAAGGCAAGATTGTCTCCTGGGTCAAGGCCCCGGGGGACCGGGTGGAAAAGGGGGAGACGGTTGTGATCGTCGAGTCTGACAAGGCCGACATGGATGTGGAATCCTTCCATGAGGGCATTTTGGCCGCCATCGTGGTGGAGGCGGGGGGCAGTGCCCCGGTGGGGGAGGCGATCGCCCTACTGGCGGAAACCGAAGCGGAAATTGCCGCCGCTCAGCAACAGGCCGCCGGCAAGGCCAGCTCCGCCCCCGCCGACAGTGCCCCCGCCCCCGAGATCCCCAGCCAGCCCAGCCCCGCTGCAGAGCAAAATGGCGGTAGTGCCCCCCGATCAGGCCGGGTGGTGATTTCCCCCCGGGCCCGCAAATTAGCCAAGGATCTCAAGGTGGACCTGGCCAGCCTGCAGGGCAGTGGCCCCCACGGTCGCATCGTCGCCCAGGATGTGGAGTGGGCCGCCGGTCAACCGGTTAGCCCCAGTGGCCCCGCCGCCTTTATCCCCGCTCCCATTCCCCCGGCGCCAGCGCCGACCCCGGTGGCTGCAGCGCCCCTCCCCACCGCCGCCAGTAGTGCTCCCCTGGGCCAATTGGTGCCCTTCAGCACCCTGCAGCAGGCGGTGATTCGCAATATGAACGCCAGCCTGGCGGTGCCCATCTTCCACGTCAGCTACCCGATTATTACCGATGGCCTGGATGCCCTCTATCAGCAAATTAAGTCCAAGGGGGTAACCATGACCGGTCTGCTGGCCAAGGCGGTGGCGGTAACCCTGCAAAAGCACCCCCTGCTGAATGCCACCTACACCAATCAGGGGCTACAGTACCGGCCTAACATCAATGTCGCCGTGGCGGTGGCCATGGAGGGGGGGGGCTTGATTACCCCGGTCTTACAAAATGCCGACCAGCAAGATATCTACTCCCTCTCCCGTACCTGGCGAGACCTGGTGGATCGCTCCCGCACCAAACAGTTGAAGCCCGAGGAGTACAGCTCCGGCACCTTCACCCTGTCGAACCTGGGGATGTTTGGGGTGAGTAGCTTTGATGCTATCCTTCCCTCCGGCCAGGGCTCGATCCTGGCGATCGGCGGGGCCCGGCCGACGGTGGTGGCCACCGCCGATGGTCTGCTGGGCGTGAAGCGGCAAATGCAGGTGAACATCACCTGTGACCACCGGATTATCTACGGGGCCGATGCCGCTGCCTTCCTCAAGGATCTGGCGGAGGTGATTGAAACCAATCCCCAGTCCCTGACTCTGTAACCGCCTGGCCCAGGTTATAGCTCGCCCCGCCATTCCAGGGTTTGGGCGGCGCTGTAGGGGCCCCAGGGAGCGGGTGACCGCCAACTCCAGCCACATCCCTGCCCCCCTGGATATCCCTCAGGTCCAGGGGTAGGCGTCCCAGGGCCACCAGGCCATAGGTCTGGGGTGCTGTCTGCTGTGCCTGGGACGGTTATTTTTGCTGCCCAAGACCGTCAAAACTCAGGAAGCCCCGATTGAGTAAATCCTGATTGAGTAGATAATGAGTAGGAATCTGAACAGCATCATAGCCTCTATATAATTGAGGAAATAAAATCAGTCAATGAACGATAGATCGATGCTCGACTTAGCGGTGAGCAATGACACCTTGTCAGCCACGGTATGGCTGCTGGCCCACGACAGCCAGATTCCCGGCCTGACCAAATTAATTAGTGAGCGTGCCGACATTCTTCAGCACTATCGGTTAGCAGCCTCCGCTGCCATTGCCCATCGCTTGCATCGACCGACTCACCTCCCTATTCATGCTACAGAGCTTAACCAGTTGAAAGCTGAGGTGGCCTCAGGCAACGTACTAGCAGTCATTTTTCTCATTGACCCGAGTCTGCAAACTCCATCTGAACCGGATGTGGCAGAGCTATCTCGCCTTTGCAGTGAGTATAACGTTCCCTTTGCCTTTAACCTGGCCACAGCCCACCCGGTGCTAAATTCTTTTATGCAGACTCGGGTAGCCTATCTTATTTTTAACCCGGTTGCCGGTCAGCGTGACTCAACCCAGGACTTATTACAAATTCGCCAGATCCTTTCTCCCTGGATGCACTTGCATATTCATTTCACCAGCCGAGAGGTCGATGCCGACCAACTGGCCCAGCAGGCGGTTGCGGCCCAGCCCGACCTGATTATTGCTTCCGGTGGCGATGGTACGGTTTCTCTTGTTGCCGGTCAGATATTGAACACAGGCATCCCCCTTGGGGTGATTCCGCGGGGAACCGCCAATGCCCTATCAGTAGCCATGGGCATTCCCACCACGGTGGCGGGGGCTTGTCAATTGATTTTAGCGGGCACCACTCGCCGCCTGGATGCGGCTTACTGTAACCATCACTTGATGACGCTACTGGCTGGGATAGGGCTGGAGGCCGGTACGGTTGGAAAAGCTACCCGCGCACTTAAGAACCAGTGGGGAGTACTGGCCTACCTGATTGCCGGGTGGGAGCAACTGGGCGAACAGGCCCTGTTTAATGCCGAGCTTGAAATTGAGGGGCAGGTGCATCAATTCCCGGCTTTTGCCGTAACTATTGCCAACGCTGCCCCGCCGACATCGGTACTAGCTCAGGGAGTGGGAGAAGTTATTTTTGACGATGGCTTGCTCGATATCACCATCATCACTAAACAGAATGCCCAGCAACCTACCATCACAAGTAAATTGCAAGCTGCCCGCGACTTCATTAACCTGTACGGTTCAGCCTTGGTCAATACCAAAGCGAATCTACCCAATCTATATCATTTTAGAACTGACCGGTTGACTTTAAAGACAACCTCTCCCGAACCCATTGTGGTGGATGGGGAAATGGTGGGCAATACTCCCCTGGAGGTGTCTTGTTTGTCTGCAGCCTTGACCGTAGTAGCCCCGGCCAAACGTCGACCCACCTCAGTCGAAAAGGTAGCAGGCTTCTGGGTACAGAGGGTCTTCCCTAGTGTTTCGACCTTAATTGCCGCCCTGGGATTGGGTGGACTCATCGGTCTTCCCCTCACCTTTTGGCTGGTGAGATGGATGACGAATGTATGGGTGCCGGCTCGAACTCGAGCCCTGGAAATTAACATCTTGCAGTTTATCCAGCAGTTCGCCACCCCATTGGGGAATCAGATGATGCTTGGCGTTACCCGTTTTGGTAATCCGGAAATCACGGTACCGATTTTCCTGATAATTTTAGGTCTGCTTTGGTGGCGGCGCGACTACTGGAAACTACTCATGGGCATCGTCGCCTTTATTGGAGTTCGGATAATCAACTATGAACTAGGTCTGCTGCTGGAGTATTCTCATCCGTCTATGCATCCCTCCTTACTAACAGACGAAGATCTCGCCCTATCGTTTCAGGGCAACTATTTACAGGGCACCGTGCTGTACGGTCTGATCGCCTACTTGCTGGCCCTTTGGTTTCCAAAATGGGCTCGATGGTTTTATGTCGGTGCCATCCTGTGGGTTGGTGTTATTGGATTTAGCCGACTATATCTGGGAAGTCAATGGCCCTTTGATGTCTTAGTGGGGATAGTGATCGGGTTTCTATGGCTGATGATTTGCATTGTGCTACTACGCCTCCAGGATATTCGCCAGACCGCAAAGCGCCAGAAACGACAAATGGTGGCTGAATCTGGATTCAAAGTTAGTACGCCCAGGTGAAGCCAGGGAACCAGGATGAACAGGAGAAATGGTTATGCATAAGAATGCATGGGACAGGAAGGCCTGTGGCTTACGCCTGAGACTCTCAATCACATGACGATAATTGACGCTGCGAGCTCGTCGAATCGGATTACTACCGGGCACATGAATCCAGACCAGTTGGATGACGGCCTCTCGACCGAGAAACCCATCCAACCGGTCATGACGTAAGTGAATGGTTAGGGTTTGACCGATTAGACGGGACGGCACCGTGTAGGTAATGCAACGAACGTTGATGGTGCTGCGAGTGGTCACTTTGGCCGTGAGGACTTCATAGTCGGGGTAACGATAAGCCGGTTAGGCTTGCAAATGTGGCCGTTCCTGCTCAAATCGCTCTCGATCACTAGTATTGCTTAGTGTCAATACACCCGCTTCTCCTGATTACTAGAGTTGTTGGGTAATAAGTCCAAAAAGCCTTGAAACCTTTACCTAGCGAGCATTTCAGTGATTTTCTGTCAGAATCATTGAAACTCAGTCTATACAAACGTTTCAACGATTTTCCTCATTATATCCCAACAGGTCTACTGATTATTGATTACTGCCCTCCTCAAACGCTGCAAAATTTATATCGCTTATGCCGCCCAGTACTAAGATTCTGACTAAGGCCATATTACCGATTTCCTCCAGAACACGGTTGGCTCCTGAGATGGGCTGGGCACTCTAGCCCCATCCACCATGACAACATTATGCTAGCTAGAGTTTGGAGTGCTTCATTAGTCGGCATTGACGCCCTCAAGGTGGGGGTGGAGGTTGACCTGTCTGGGGGCCTGCCGGGGGCAGTCATTGTGGGGTTGCCGGATACCGCTGTCCAGGAATCCCGGGAACGGGTGAAGGCTGCCCTAAAAAATGCCGGCTTTGCCTTTCCCCTACGCAAGGTGGTGATTAACCTGACCCCCGCCGACCTGCGCAAGGAAGGTCCTATTTTTGACCTGCCTATCAGTGTCGCCATCCTGGCCGCCGATGGCCAATTACCCAGTGAAGCCCTAAACGATCTGCTGTTTTTGGGGGAACTTTCCCTGGATGGCAGCCTACGACCGGTGGCGGGGGTGCTACCGATCGCCGCGGCGGCCCAACGGCTCGGCATTCGCGGCCTGGTGGTACCGGTGGACAACAGCCGCGAAGCCGCCGTGGTGCCAGGCTTAACGGTCTATGGCCTGGCTAGCCTGGGGGAGGTGGCTGATTTTCTGCGCCATCCGGATCAACACCAGGCTGTGGTGGTGGATCCCCAAACCCTGATGACCCCCACCCCCGGCGGCCTGGATCTACGGGATGTAAAGGGCCAGGGCCAGGCCCGTCGGGCCCTGGAAATTGCCGCCGCCGGGGGGCATAACCTGATCTTTGTGGGTCCCCCCGGTAGTGGTAAAACCATGCTGGCCCGACGCCTGCCCTCAATCCTGCCTCCCCTGCAATTTGCTGAGGCCCTGGAGGTCACCCAGATCCATTCCGTGGCGGGTTTGCTCAAGGAGAAGGGCAGTCTGGTGAATACCCGCCCCTTTCGCAGTCCCCACCACTCCGCCTCGGGGCCCTCCCTGGTGGGGGGCGGTAGCTACCCAAAGCCCGGGGAAATTTCCCTGGCCCATAGGGGGGTGCTTCTGCTGCACGGATAAACAATGGCAAATTCACATTTCTTATTCCTCCACCCGAGACTAGCCGTATTCCACCTTTGATCTGAGTCTTCTATATCCTTCCCCGAGATTATCTGGAGTCTTTGGAGCACATTCGGATCCAACCTTTCGGCGGTGACTTAGACCCTATAAAACAGCAAATTAGCGGAGGTAAGGGCCCAGGATGAAAAGGCCTTTATTTTTGAAGAGGCCTGATTTAACAGATTCCCGCTATTGTCCTCCCGGCTGGCATCGATACATCCTGAAAAGTTGAAGTCCGATCATTGCCGCAGTACAATTGAACTATTGGGTGTAGGATGACGAGTTTGGCACCACGGCCTCAGGAGATTTTCTACTATGGCCTCTTTAACATCTCGAAACCGAGAGGTCTTGGAGTGGATCCGAGAATTTGTCGAAACTAGAAGAATTTTCCCAACCTATCGGGATATTCAACAAGGGTTAGGATTCAAGTCCGTTGCCCCTGTTCAAAACCACATCCGGCGCCTTAAGCAGGCAAACTTGGTAGTGAGCGACCCAGCCAAGGCCAGGACATTACGGCTGGTAGAGAACGTCACTGAGACTATCTCGGTTCTGGGGGGTATTCCCATCGAAGGGGCGATCGCCGCAGGTGGATTTATCGAATTTTTCTTGGATCAGGAAGAAAAAGCCTTTCTCTCACCGGACCGATTTTCCCCCCGCACCAGGGACATGTACCGGTTCGCCTTACGGGTGAGGGGGGACAGTATGATTGGGGCACATATCTTAGATAGAGATATTGTGATCTTCGACAAGCCCAGCAACCCCAAAGAGATCAAGGACAGAACCATCGTTGCCGCTCGGATTGTAGGCGACAATCAGACTACCCTAAAGCGCTGGCACCGGGAAGGGAACTATGTTTTCCTCATTCCAGAAAATCCTGCCTATTCAGAAATACGCCTCCATGCCTCAGAGGTCCTGATCGAAGGAGTCTATGTAGGGTTAGTAAGAGGCATAGACTGACTCACTTTAAACCCAGGTGTGTCAGACCTAGCCTACAAGTCCCCTGCCCCACTACCTACCCTCGAAACCCTGGTTCTATCCGGGGGGTCGTTATCTCCAAGATAGAACCAGGGCTCTTGCTGATAGCCCCTAACTAAACACCCGCTGCCGCAGGGGATAGGGGGCAGTAGGCTTCACCGCAGGACTGGCCTGCTGCACCAGGGCCTCCACTAACCAGGGGAAGAGCCGTTGCAACCAGACCGCCCCATGGCTCTGCCAGCCCACCAGAATCTCCCGACTGCCCTGCCGCAGGCCCGTCACCAGGGCCTCAGCCACCTGTTCTGGGCTGACCGGTTGCACCCAGCGAAACCAGTCAAACCCCCGCACCATATCGGTGTCGGTGAGGGAGGGCAGCAGGGCCACCACCCGCACCTGATAGGG
>JBEIGU010000038.1:0-29885 GCA_040381765.1 Leptolyngbya sp. | reverse complement strand
TGTGCGATTCGCTACGGTTTTTGGCCTCGTTACTCAAGTCGTCGCCAACACTGGGACGTTGATACTGAGCGTCTGTTGCAGTTGACTCATCGGGGGCCAAGTCACTGCCTACTGGTAGGCCTCATGAATAATGCAGGTTAGGGGAGTCATAGGCAGTCAGTGTTCAAACTTGAACAGCAGATGAATTCAACTCCGTTAACCGTCCTATGATGAGGAGAAAGGGTTTGTCAAGTTTATCAACCCAGTGGCAGAATGACCTGCATGGGCTGAATTTAGGAATAGGCTCGGGAGCGTTTGTCCTCCCTTTTTTCCTAATCTCCAGGCCTTAACTAGCCCAAATTCCCCAGTGCATCCTTGCCTAGGTTCATGGTCATCCTATCTTGGCTGAACTATTCTTGGTTAAATTCTAAGGGGCTCTGGCGACCCAAAACCGGCTTAGTGGTAGTGATCTCAGGTATTGGCGCCGGCATCGCTACCTTGGGTTGGCACCTTAGTCCTAGCCCCTCCTCCCCCAATTCCCTCAGCACCTCCCTGGTTCTGCCGGAACACCGTTCAACGGCACCGTTAATAGTGCCCACGCCAGTGCTTCCCCAACCCCTACCCCCTCAAGAGGCTTGGCCAGAACCTAGCCATCCCCAAGGGGCGCCGGCATTTATCGATGTTCCGCCCCAACACTGGATTTATCCGATCTTGCAGAACCTGGCTCAGCGGCAACTGTTAAACGGTTTTCCGGATGGATCATTTCGACCAGAGGCGGGGATGACCCGGGCTGAGCTGGCGATCCAATTGGCCCAACTAAACATTACTAATTCAGCCAATACCAACACCTCCAGCAAGGGCCAACCCCTGCCCAGCCCATCCTACAGGGACGTTGACTCCTACCACTGGGCCTACCGCCCTATTCAATGGGCCGTAGAAAATGGCTATATGACCGGATATCCAGATGGTACCTTTCGACCCAACCAACCCCTGACTCGACTGCAGGTAGTTCTATCCCTAAGCCAGGGGCTAGGCTTGAAATCTCAGAATAGCCCGGCGCAGGTGCTACAGCTCTACGAAGACCATCAGCAGGTGCCTGATTGGGGGGATCGAGCTCTGGCGGGAGCACTAGAGGCAGGCTTGGTGACTGGTGAACCCGAATCTAACAGGCTTCAGCCCAACCGGCTGGCGACCCGTGCTGAAGTCATCAGTATGATACACGCTGTTCTGATTTACACAGGACAGATCAAACCCTTACCGTTACCCTAGGTGCGGATTAAGCGTGGTGGAAGGAGGGTAGGTTAATCTGATCTACTCCGGAAGAGCTTAGGCTGGGGAGTTCTAAGCGGTGGGACCGGCGGGTACGCATCGCTAAACGATAGGTAACGCTCTGCAATTCAGCCTGCAGTTGGCGATTTTCTTTCTGCAGATCCACTACCCGCTGCTTAACCTCCTGCAGACGCTCGGCAAACTTTTGGCGATAGACCTCGGGTAATTCCTGCACCACCTGTTCCAGCATGCGGGAGCGATCCGTCAGCTCTTCTACGGTTTGGCGCAGGTGCACAACCTCGTTATCTTTCTCCTGGAGCTGCCCTTGGTAAAAGTCAATCTGCTTTTCAACCCCACGCAACTGATTCCGCAGGGTATTGACTTCAGCCTGGTGCTGCTCCGAAAGGTCGAGCATCGGCAGGAAGCCAGCATTTCCCTTGACCAGACGAAACAACTCCTGGGAAAGCTGTTGCACGAGCTGGTCTCGCATTTCCAACTCGGCCTCAAGCCTGGCTACCTCGGCTTGGTGGTCATTCACATTGGTATAGGAGGACTGAACCACAGGACAACTCTCACTAAACTAGCAATCAAAAAAACATTTGGTATATCAGTCGAAATCCGAAAAACCCATCGCAGATTTTTTAGCTGATCCAAATCAAAACAAGTTGGTATTAAATGTAGCATTGGATTGGAAAAGTGGCACAACTCCAACGGAAAAACTAGAGCGATCGCCAGGTCGAGCCACTGGTTAGAGTCTTGGCCTCCTAAAATAAAGGCCCTGGGTAATCAGGGCCAGGCGACCTGCGTTAGCTACACCGGTAGGATGGTTCTAGAGGAGTCTACCCCCCTTGCTTACTCCTCCTCACTAGCCACAACAACAGCAGGCAATTCCGCGCTGACCGATTCAGGAACTAAGCCAGGACTGGCGGTAGGGGCTGGCGCCAGGGCAGGATCGGTCTCCTGCTTAACAGTTAAAAACCGGATTACCTCATCACTGAGACGCATGGTCCGTTCCAGGGGAGCAACCGCGCTACCCGGGCCACTGTAGTTCATCTGGATGTAAATACCTTCGCGATGGCGGTCGATGTCGTAGGCAAGTCGCCGCTTACCGCGATGTTGGGTTTCTAGAATGGATGCCCCCTGTTCTTGTAGCAGAGCTTGATATTTAGCAATGAGGCCATCTACGATCTCATCATTTAGATCGGGCCGGAGGATGTACATGGTTTCGTACATGTATGCTTTCATAAGGATTCCCTGTGGACATTAATGGCCTCCATCAGATCCCATGGGGACTGAAGTAGAAGCAGAGTTTTGCATTATACCAACATTTGGCAGGTCATATGGCACAGCGCTATGTCAGAGTTCAGTCCCGGCTTGGGCAGTCCTACTATGGCCTACTCCACCCAGACCGCCGGGTTCAGGTGCTAGATGCCGCTCCCTGGCTGGCTGGTCAATTAAGCGAGACCGAACTGCCGCCAGATCAGTACGTGCTTTTGGCGCCCTGTGCCCCCTCCAAGGTGATTGCCGTAGGCAAAAACTACGCGGACCATGCTGCAGAAATGGGAACGTCACCGCCAGCGGAACCCCTGATCTTTCTTAAGCCCTCTACGGCGGTGACCTCAACGGGGTCTCCGATCTACTATCCACAGCAGTCTGAACGGGTGGACTACGAAGGGGAACTGGCCCTGGTGATTGGGGAGCGTTGCAGCCAACTATCACCGGAGATAGCGCAGACAAAGATCTGGGGATACACCATTGCCAATGACGTAACTGCTCGGGATCTCCAGCGTAAGGATGGTCAATGGAGTCGGGCTAAGGGGTTTGACTCCTTTTGCCCCCTCGGTCCCTGGATTGTGCGGGAGATTAGCCCCAGCGCCCAACTGCAAACCTTCCTCAACGATCAGGTTGAACCGGTACAGTCCGCTGCCATTGACACCATGATCTTTAGTCCTGAGCAGATCGTCAGCTACATCAGTCAGGTGATGACCCTGCTACCAGGGGATGTGATTCTTACCGGTACACCGGCGGGGATTGGCCCCCTGGCGGTGGGGGATCGGGTCCGTATCGAGATTGAAGGGATTGGCTGTCTGGAAAACCGGGTTCTGACTCGAGCCTAGGGTACCTGCATATGGACGGCATCAGAAATCGTCGGAATTTCTGCGTATTCCCCCCGCAGGGTTTGTACCAGGGAATAGCCAACGGAAACGATCATGCCCAGGAATAGCATGTTAGCCAGGGTGCTGGCGATCAGCTCGCCGAATAATAGGCTAGGGTTAAGGATACTTAGAATCAAACTAAAAACGGCAAGAATAAAGCTTAGCAAAATCGCTTGCATGGTATTGAAACGAATGAAGCGACTAATTCTTTCGTTGCGGACCACCAGCAAAATTAGCGCAAAAAAAACAATCAAACCAAAGAAGGGAATAGTCTGCTCTAAACCCATGTAGACCCGGATTAGGGGGGATAGGGGGAGCAGAAGAAAGCCAAACAGGGGAAACTGATTGATCAACTGCACACCATAAGGAATCCCCGCGGTGATGGGCAGAATGTAGGGTAGAGCGGCGAAGATGCGATCGCTGAGGTTGGGAGAGCTGCTCCAGTTCATAATATTTCTCCAGGAGATTAAGGGCGCCTCCCCCTATTCTACCTAATGCTCAATTTTACTCAATGCTCGCCACCCTAAAGCCCATCTTGCATTCAAACTGAGCTGGCTGCCCCTCCCCCAGGTTAGGAATGAGGCGACCACAGCAAAGGGACCCTTGATGCCAGCGGGGCTGACCATTGTGGTCCGCCAGCAGACAGGATTGACAAATAGCATGGGGCGGAAAAAGTTGGCCCTCGGTCAGCATTACCAGCATGGCTATTGTTCTCCCCAGAGTAGTGCAGGCGTGGTTTTCATCTCCCACCTGCACCTCTATTTTAAGCCTTGTCCCCAATGGTACTGTGTCTTTTCATACGCAATCTAAGGAAATGACACGGAATGTAACGTTGCCAGGGCTATGGCCGCTCAAGGGAGGAGGACTCCACCGTTTTCGTCGAGGGATTTCCCTGGGACTTTCTGGGGGAGGACACCATCCGAGGGGCGGGGTCCTGACTATAGCTATCGGTGCGCTGCCAGACGGGGACCGTATGGTCGTAGGCCATTTGTAGGGCGGCGGCGGCAATGGTGTGAATATCATACTCCCCACTCAGCTGGGAGATGATGGGCAAAAAGGAGGCCAGTCGTTCGCTGGTAATGGCTTCCCTCACCTGGTTACGTAGACGGTCTAAATGCCGGGCCGCAATTTCAGCGCGGGTGGGGATTTTCCCGAGGGTCATGGCCTGCTTGGTCTGACGCTCGATTTGTCGGAGCTTATATTTTTCTAAGGGGGTGATCAGGGAGATTGCTACACCGGTTTTACCGGCCCTACCGGTGCGGCCAATTCGATGCACATAACTTTCAACCGCATCCGGTAGGTCAAAGTTAATGACGTGGGTGAGATCATCAACGTGGAGACCCCGGGCAGCAATATCGGTGGCCACCACCCAGCGCACCTGCTGCTGGCGAAAGCGCATCAACAACCGCTCCCGTTGGGACTGACTCAGGTCGCCATGGTACTCGTCGACGCTATAGCCAGCAGCCTGAAGCTGCCGGGTTAACTCGGTGGCGGTACGGCGGGTACGTACAAAGATTAGCGCAGTTTCCGGATCCTCTAATTCTAAGATCGGTTGTAGGGCCCGTACCTTTGTCCAACCCCGGGGAACAAGATAGGATACCTGCTGAATTTGCTTGGGGGAGGCCTTAGGGGCTTGAATGGTCACCGTCACCGGTGAATGGAGAAATTTGGTGGCCAGTTCCCGTACCTCCGGTGCCATGGTGGCGGAAAAGAAAACGGTCTGGCGATCAGCGGGGGCTTGACTGAGAATTTTCTCCACATCTTGAATAAAGCCCATGTTTAGCATCTCATCGGCCTCATCCAACACTAGCCAACTCAGTTGCTGAAGAGATAGTAGCCGGCGATTTAACAAATCTAAAATGCGACCTGGTGTGCCCACCACCACTTGAGCACCCCGCTGCAGTTGTTCCTGTTGGCGTTCAATGGCTTGACCACCGTAGACCGCCAGCACCTTGGGGCGCCCCTGCAGGCGATAGCTACGCATAGCCTGACACACTTGAATGGCTAACTCCCGGGTTGGGGTGAGTACTAAAGCCTGGACCATAGGGGCGTTAGCATCTACCTGCTCCAGGATAGGCAGGGAGAAGGCCGCCGTTTTACCGGTACCGGTTTGGGCCTGACCAATCAGATCCCGGCCACTCAAAAGATGGGGAATCGCCTCAGACTGGATGGCGGTAGGCTCGTGGTAGCCGAGGGACTGTAGATGGCTAACACGGGCAGCCGACAGCCCTAGACTGGAAAAGGACAGGGTCATAGAAAATCCTCAGGAAAGAATAGAACGCCCAGGGGGGAGAGTCTGGCCAAACAAGTCATAGGTGTCGGCCGCCGTAATCTGGACGGGGACAATTTGGTTCAAGGGGGGACTACCGGTCACATAGATAACCCCATCGACATCGGGGGCAAACCGGCTCGAGCGACCGATCGCCATCCCTGAAGCAGGATTTTCCTGCTCAATTAACACATCTACTATCTGACCAATTTGGGCCTGGTGGTACTGCCAGGAGATCGGCTGTTGGGCCAACATTAAGGTTTCACGGCGTTGATCAATCACGGCCGGGGGTACAGGATGGGGCAGACTATAGGCAGGTGTACCTGGTTCGGCGGAAAAGCCAAACACCCCCACATGATCAAAGCGATGTCGCTCCACAAAGGCTACCAGGTGTTCAAAATGGGCCTCAGTTTCGCCAGGGAACCCGACAATAAAAGTGGTTCTCAAGACGGCATTGGGCAGGGCCTGGCGAATCTGATCAATAACCTGATCGTTAACCCGTCCTTGCCAGGGGCGATTCATGGCCCTGAGTACCTCTGGATGGGAATGCTGCAGGGGCAGATCAAGGTAGGCAAGCAGATTAGGGGTGTCAGCCATGGCAGCCAGCACCTCGCCAGTCAGGCCGGTGGGGTAGGCGTAGTGCATGCGAACCCAGGGGATATCCACCCCTCCCAGGGCTCGCAGCAGATCAGCCAGGCGGGGCTGACCATAGAGGTCAAGGCCGTAGTTGGTGGTAATCTGGGAAATCAGGACCAACTCCTGCACCCCTTCAGCCGCAAGTTGCTGGGCCTCAGCCACCAGGGACTCAATGGGCCGCGATCGCTGTTTACCCCGCAGCTGAGGAATAATGCAAAAAGCGCACCGGTAATCACATCCCTCCGCCACCCGCAGGTAGGCTACGCTGGAGGCAGTGGTACGATAGCGAGGCACGGTTTCATCGGCAATATAGGTGGGCTCAGGGGAGACCAACTTAACCCGCTCACCAGCCTCGGCGCGTTCAATCACCTGCACAATCTGGTGATAGTCGCCGGTACCCACCAGGGCCACTGCCTCAGGAATTTCTTCTAATAATTCTTGGTGAAAATGCTGAGCAAGGCAACCTGTGATCACGATTTTCTTGCTGGCGGCGGCTAACTCCACCAGGGTGCGTACTGATTCTTCTCGAGCCGCTTCAATAAAGCTACAGGTATTAACCACAACGTAATCAGCGGACTCCTCATCCGTACCCAAGCCATATCCTGACTGAGCTAACAGCCCCAGCATGTGTTCAGTATCAATGCGATTTTTTTCACAACCCAAGTGGGTAAATGCAACGGTTGGCTTCAGCCCCATGCCGGTAGTCCTAGCGTTTTACAGAAGGGCTAGTCTAGCATTCCAGCCCTAGAGGTTACTTAATAATCTGGAGAATCAGGCCCACTCACCCCAGTCTGGGTAATCTGAAACCAGCCCCAACCTAAGCCACCTCGACATTTCAAGTAGCCTGGAAATTAAACCTCTGGACCGAGTTGCCAACCCAACCTGCCTGTACAGGTAAGATATCTAGTACTCAATCCTCTGCCAAACCAAACCAGACTCTAGTCTTCTCTACTGTACCCTAAATTAGTAATGCAACTTAATAATTCGATCTTTTATTGTATAAGGTTATCCGCCAGATGGCCCAGCCATGATTCCCATGTCTTTGCCGTTAGCGCCTTTGTTAGAATAGAAACTAACGTAGTGAGTTGACTTTGTGACCCTGCTCTTTAGCCATAGATCCTCCTTACCTAGCCTCAGCCGCACCCAAGTACTTTTGGCCATGGGGCTTACGGCGGTTTTACTTTTAGCGGTGGCCAAGCTCTGGCTACATTTTGAACCCCATATCCTTCTGCCAATCACTTTTTCGCCCCAGGATGGCGGATTAGGGGTAGGGTTGGGCCTGGGGGTAACCCTGTTAAGCGCCCTGATTTACCAGTTCTGGCCAGCCTACCGCCACAGCGCTGACGCCTATCTTCAGATGGTATTGCAGCCCCTACATTGGCTAGATCTACCCTGGCTAGGGCTACTACCAGGGCTGAGTGAAGAGCTATTATTTCGTGGTGTGATGTTACCGGCGATTGGCCTGACCACCACTGGCATAGTAGTGTCGGCAGCTAGCTTCGGGGTACTGCACCTGAGCAGTTGGCAACAGTGGCCCTACGTACTTTGGGCGAGTTTGATTGGCTTAATGTTAGCGGGCAGTGCCGTGGCTACGGGTAATTTACTCGTTCCGGTGGTAGCCCATGTAATCACTAATTTGAGTTCTAGCCTGCTTTGGAAGTGGCGCTACCAAAGGGCCACCTAATCTATTGACCAGGATTGTATGGTTTGAGGAGTGAAGATGAAAGCATTTGTTGCCGGCGCCACCGGAGAAACCGGTAGGCGAATTGTTGGCCAGTTAATTGATCGCGGAATACCGGTTAAAGCCCTGGTACGAGATATGACGGTGGCTAGATCAACGCTACCCGAGGGGGTAGAACTGGCGACGGGAGACCTGAGTAATCCAACCGCCCTCACCGGGGCAATGGCGGATTGTACAGTGGTCCTTAGCGCTACGGGGGCTCGACCCAGCCTCGACCCTGGTGGACCTTACCAGGTAGATTACCAGGGCACAAAACACCTGGTAGACGCGGCCCGGGCGGCCGGTATTGAGCATTTCGTTATGGTCTCCTCCCTCTGTGTCTCTAAATTTCTCCATCCCCTTAATCTATTCTGGTTAGTGCTCTACTGGAAGAAGCTGGGGGAGCAATATTTACAGGCTAGTGGCCTGACTTATACCATTGTTCGCCCAGGTGGATTGAAGAATGATGATCAGGACAGTCGTCCTTTGATAATGGCCCCGGCTGACACCCTGTTTGAAGGTAATGTGCCTCGACTCAAGGTGGCCCAGGTCTGTGTGGAAGCACTCTTCCTCCCAGGAGCCCATAACAAAGTGGTAGAAATTATTGCCCAATCCCAGGCCGCGCCCAAGTCGGTTGAAGAGTTATTTAGTAGCGTGGCTAGCTAGGCGAGAGGGAGCTATGGTGGCCGTAAGACTGACCTTTCTCTTCATTTCATTGGGGTGGCCTCTCAACCCTAGTTGCCATCAGAACCCTAAGCAAGCTTGGGTCATAGATCGGCTCCCCTGAGAATAGGCCAGTTCCTGGCCAGTCTGCAGATGTCAGTCTTCAGTCAACCAACTAAGGATAACCGAGAGAGATGGCTTTAAGCTAGCCACCTTAGGCCAGCCACAGTAACCAAGACCAAAACCATAATGGTTAAGACCACTACTCGGCCTCGTAGAGCGTTAATTTCTGCCGCTTGCCGAAAAATCAGAGGTTCTACCGCCACTGGTAAAATTTGGGGAGAGGCAGATACCTCAATAATCGGGTTGTCATCGGCAGATGATAGAACAATACCCCCCGCCCAGGCCTGACTGAATAACCAGTCCGTAATCATCCAAGGGCAGTGTTTCTTCAGCCAGCGCAGCGCCCACAGGCGAAAGATAGGCTTGCTATAGCGCGCCACCCCTTTCAAGGGCCAGCGTAAAGCCTTAAGGGGTACTTTTTGTTCAATCAGCCGCACGGAACCCACATCATAGAGACAGTCGAGAATGGATCGGGCTGTGGCTTCCTCCCGCTGCAACAGATTGTCTAGCAGCAGGGCTACGGTCTCAATACGTTCTCGTTCAGCCTGACTAACCTGGCTGGAGGGCTGGGTTGGATAGGTCTGCAGGTTTGACATCACAGCGTAAACCGTTGAGGGTGGGTTGCCAGAGCATATTACGATGGTAAAAGAAACTAAGGCACCCGCTTTGGTCTGCAACCCCTGATAATTTTTCTGCCCCCAGGGGGCAAAGCAATAGTAGGGTTGACTTTTAGGCAAGAGGTGACGGGCCTATCCTCCAGTTGCTTTGATACAATTTGTAAGATTGTTACTCCACTGGTTTAACACTGTCCTTGAAAATTATCCTTGATAATGTTGAAAAAACCTATGGTAAGCGGCGGGTGGTGAACCGGGTTAGCCTGGCCGTAGCCCAGGGGGAGATTGTCGGCTTGTTAGGGCCCAATGGGGCAGGTAAAACTACTACTTTTTATATGGCTACCGGCCTGGAACGGCCTGATCAGGGGCGGGTTTGCCTGGATCAAATTGATATTACCGATCTGCCGATGCACCAACGGGCTCGCCTGGGGATTGGCTATCTGGCCCAGGAGCCCAGTATCTTCCGTAACCTTTCCGTGGCGGACAATATTTTGCTGGTTATGCAGCAGACTCGGGTACCCGCCGAACAACACAAGCAACGGTTACATAACCTGCTCAAGGAGTTTCGCCTGGAGAAAGTAGCCCATACCCTGGGGCTCCAGGTTTCCGGGGGAGAACGACGCCGGACAGAGTTAGCCCGTTCCCTGGCCTCCGGTCCGGAAGGACCAAAGTTCTTGTTTTTAGATGAGCCCTTTGCTGGGGTCGATCCCATTGCGGTGGCAGAGATTCAGGAAATTGTTGCCCAGTTGCGCGATCGCGATATCGGTATTTTGATTACGGATCATAACGTTCGAGAAACCCTACGGATTATCGACCGGGCTTATATCATGAGCGAAGGGCAAATTTTAGCCTCAGGTAACGCTGAAGACCTCTACCAAAACCCCCTAGTGCGGGAGCACTACCTGGGTAAGGGGTTTGCCATCTAGCTGCGGCCCCCTCCCCCCAACCCTACTGCCTGTTTTGATTCCTACCGTGTTTCAGTGTGGCCATGGTGACCGTTAGCCCCCCTCCCCCCCTCCGTTTACCTGCGGCCCTTGACTGGCCGCGCTTAGGGGTGATGGATCGCTACATCACTAAAGAATTGACCCTACCTTTTTTATTTGGGGTGGGGGCCTTCTCCTCCATCGGTATTTCTATTGGTGCCCTATTCGAATTAATTCGTCGCATCACAGAGTCGGGCCTTGCCATTACCCTGGCGGCCCAAATCTTCCTGCTCAAGCTGCCGGAGTTCATCGTCCTGGCCTTTCCCATGTCTACCCTGTTGGCCACCATGATGACCTACAGCCGTCTGTCCAGCGATAGTGAGTTAATCGCCCTGCAAGGGGTAGGGGTGAGTGTGCGGCGGATCATTGCACCGGCGGTGATCCTCAGCTTATTAATTACCGGTCTAACCTTTTTGTTTAACGAGTTAATTACCCCGGCGGCTAACTATCGAGCGGCAATCACCCTAGAGCAGGCCCTCAACTCCGATCGCCCCCCCTTTCAAGAACGGAATATTTTTTACCAAGAATTTCAGCCCGCCAGCGATGACCCTGAAGCCCAGGAACTCAAGCGTCAGTTCTATGCCCGTCGCTTCGATGGCACCACCATGCATGGGCTCACCATTCTGGACTTTTCCCAGGAAGGTCTCAACCAGGTGGTGAGTGCCGAGTCTGCCACCTGGGACTTTAGCAAAAACACCTGGAACTTTTACAATGGCACCATCTATGTAGTTGCCCCAGATGGATCCTTTCGCCATATTGTTACCTTCCAAACCCAGCAACTCAAACTTCCCCGTACCCCTCTAGACCTGGCCAGTCGCACTAAAAATGATACGGAAATGAACATCGCCGAAGCCAGTCGCCAGCTGGAGTTAATCCGCCGGGGAGGGGATCAGAAGTTGATCCGGCGATGGCAAATTCGCATTCAGCAAAAGTATGCCCTGCCCTTCGTTTGCGTTGTATTTGGCCTGGTGGGCTCCTCCATTGGCGTACTACCCCAGCGCACCAGTCGAGCCACCAGTTTCGGCATCAGCGTGGTGATCATCTTTGGCTACTACCTGCTCTCCTTCGTAACCAATGCCATGGGGGAGGTGGGTATGCTGTCTCCCTTTATGGCCGCCTGGTTACCCACCCTGTTGGGCCTCTCCGTCGGTCTCTATCTTTTATTTCGCGCCTCTCGCTAGGCGGACTACAGCCCTGGCTATGGGAACAGCTGTCGGATGGCTAGAAAATAAAAAAATTCCCTAACCCGGAGGTCAGGGAATTAATCAGGGTGCATCTACCATTTCTTATTTCGAGCTTTTCCCGATTAATCCGGACGTTTTTGACTATTTTCAGGATGATTAATGATTATTGCCATGCCCCCAGAGCCTATTCCCCCCCAGCCCGGTCAAGAGTCAGTTTGGGACTATCCCCGTCCAGCCACTCTAGAGGACACCACCAGGCACCTGAAGGTGATTTGTCAGGGAATTGTGCTGGCAGAGACCCGTCGTGGTAAGCGGGTCCTGGAAACCAGCCATCCGCCAACCTATTACTTTCCACCGGAGCATGTTCAAGGCCAGTACCTGGTACCGACTGGTAGGGGGGGCGTGTGCGAGTGGAAGGGTGGCTATGCCTATTACGACATCCACCTTGACAATGGCGTCATCCCCCTGGGGGCCTGGCAGTATGTTGCCCCAACACCTAACTTCCAGGGAATCCAGGACTATTATGGTTTTTTCGTCCGCTCCATGGATGCCTGCTACGTCGATAATGAGCTGGTGGTACCCCAGCCTGGGGATTTTTATGGCGGCTGGATTACCACTGATGTTGTGGGGCCCTTCAAGGGAGGGCCAGGCACCTGGGGATGGTAGGCTTGGCCAGGTGATGGCTCTATCCCAGACCGATGGCTGCCAATGAGTTAGGGAAAAAACCATGACTATCCACCGCCATTTGCTAGGGTCAAAGTGGACTGCTCGTCAGCCCACTGCAGGGTGGCGACATTTTCAAGTGGCTAACCGTAAGCAGCAAGGGAAGTGGGTGTTTGCCGAACTGGTGGCGGCCTGTAACCCAACTGTACGGCTGTGGGTGAATGCCCGACAGCTGAAAAACCCCCAGCTCTGGCAGGCCGGCTGGCAATCCCTGGCTCAGTTAACCCCCGATGATAGTCCGGAAGACGGTTAAAATTACGCTAAAATTAATAGTAGGTGAAGCTAGGCCAGGAGTGGGGCTATGTGGCACGTTGTTTATGTGATCGCGTTTGCTGTTCTGACGGTTTTGGCGATCGCAAATCTAGTTAGGAACCTAATGCTCCTGGGGGGCAACGCCTCTACGACCCGCCTGCGCCCCAACCAGCGTACCCCTGCTCCTACCCCCCATCCAGAATTATTGGACGACGCTGGTCAGGTGATTCGAGAACCCCTACTGGTGATGCGATCAATTTCGGTTAAGGATGCCCGGGAACAGCTAGACGCCCTCTACAATCGGTCCAGTCCTCCCGCGGAAGAGGGTAACGGGGGAAGCATCGATTAGCGCCTCATAGCTTTCCCAACCCTTGACAGCTAACCTTGGTTGACTGACAAAATTCTCAACGCTGGCGGCTAGAAGCCGCGCCTAGACAGGCAAAACCCGCGTAGGCGGGTTATGAGTCAGTCGGCGAAGGTCGACTTCGTCGTGATAGCATCGGTTTGAACCGCCGTAAGCCAATGTTTTGTCAGTCAACCAGCAGCTAAGGATATCTAAAGCTATGGTAGCGATCACCATGGCATCCAATACTGATTTATAGCACCCTCAGAATACTAGTAATTCGCTCAATTTCCTCAAACTCCCGCATTTCATCCAGGGCGGTTTGGAAGTTGGCTTCCCTGACCTCGTGGCTGACAACCACAATTTCAGCGTGGTCCCCCTGCAGTCCGATTTGGACAATAGATTCCAGGCTGACGGCGTGGTTGCCAAAGCAGAGACCCAGTTTACCAATCACCCCTGGTCGGTCCTTCGCTAAAAGTCGCAGGTAGAAACGGCTGACGATATCCGCCATGGGGCTAATTTTACAGTAGTGCTGATGGCTACAGGCTAACAGGGGATTGCTGGCGGTGGAGGGACCGGCCATAATAGCGGCGGCCAGGGTGATCAGGTCAGAAACCACCGCACTGGCGGTGGGGCCCTCCCCGGCACCGGGCCCAAAAAACATCACCTGGCCGATGGGCTCCCCCTCGATCAAAACGGCATTGTAGACATCGTTAACCGCCGCCAGGGGGTGACTCTCTGGCACGAGGGTGGGATGGACCCGCAATTGCAACTCCTCCAGGGCCTGCTGGGAGTTGGGGCAAACCTGGCGACGGGCGATCGCCAACAGCTTGATGACAAACCCTAGCCGTTGGGCATAGGCCATATCGGCAGCAGTGACCTGGCGAATCCCCTCCGTGTAGACATCGGCCAGCTTAATCCGCCCGGCAAAGGCGAGGGAGGCCAAAATGGCAATCTTGTCCGCCGCATCTAGACCATCGACATCGGCGGCGGGGTCGGCCTCGGCATAGCCCAGGCGCTGGGCATCGGCCAAAATAGCCTCAAAGTCACCCCCCTCCCGTTGCATGCGGGTGAGAATGTAGTTGGTGGTGCCATTGATAATGCCCGTGACCGCATCAATTCGGTTGACCCCCAGGGCCTGCTTGAGGGGTTGGATGACCGGAATGCCACCCCCGACGGCGGCCTCTAGCAGGACGTAAACCCCGGCCTGGTTAGCGGCGGTGAAAATTTCATCGCCATGGCGGGCAATTACCGCCTTGTTGGCGGTGACTACATGCTTGCCGTGGGAGATCGCCCTCAGAATCAGCGATCGGGCTGGCTCCACTCCCCCTAACACCTCCACCACCACCGCAATGCTGGGGTCGGTGACAATACTATCCAGATCGGTGGTGAGGCAATGGCGGGGTAAATCAACCCCCCGAGGTTTATCCAGGCTGCGCACCCCCACCCTGGTCAAGGTCAGTTGACTGACGAGGGGATGGCGACTAACCGGATCAAGCAGGATCTTGGCAGTGCCTACGCCGACGGTCCCTAAGCCAAGCAGCCCAACGTTAATACTCAAAACTATCTCTTCCTAGCCATGCTCACCCCTTCTTAGTTTAAAGGGTATAGGACTCCCATACCCTTTAAACTCTGAGGTTTAGTAGGTTTCTACGTGCCAGCGGTGATCCTTCTTCATCTGCTTGCGAAACTCTACCCAATCTACCCCCTTGCCAGCGGCGGCGGCGGATAGGGCTTCGTCAATGCCATCCTCCATGCCCTTGAGACCACACATGTAGGTGTGGGTGTTGGGCTTTTGCATCAGATCCCAAAGTTCGGCGGCGTGCTCCGCCACCCGATGCTGGATATACATACGCCCACCTTCGACATTTTGCTGCTCACGGCTAATGGCGTAGGTTAACCGGAAGTTATCGGGGTATTGGGCCTGGATTTCCTCTAGTTCTTGTTTATAGAGAATATTGGGGGTGTAGGGTACGCCAAAGATCAGCCAGGCCAGACCCTTGAACTGATAGTCGGGGTTAGCCCTGCGCTCAGCCTCTTTAAACATGCGCCACAGGTAGGCGCGGAAAGGGGCAATACCCGTACCGGTGGCTAGCATAATAATGGTAGCTTCAGGATCATCGGGCAAGAGCATTTCCTTGCCCACCGGGCCGGTGATCTTTACTTCCGTATCTGGCTGAATGTGGCAAAGATAGGTGGAGCAAACCCCGTAAACGGTCTCCTTAGTTTCGGGATTTTGGTACTCCAACTGGCGGACGCAAAGGGAAACCGTCTGGTCGTCCAGGCGATCGCCATGGCGAGTAGAAGCAATGGAATAAAGACGCAGCTTGTGAGGCTTGCCGGCAGCATCAACCCCAGCTGGAATAATGCCAATACTTTGACCTTCAACGTAGTGGAGATTCCCCCCTGAGAGATCAAACATAATGTGCTGAACAATGCCTGAGCCACCCTCCTCCACCAGGGGCTCATTGCTGATCACCTTGCCCAGGAAGGGGGCATTGGGCTTATAAAGATTAACTGGAATGCTAGCGGACTTGGCCTGAGTGGTTTTTTCAGTCATAGGTTTTACCAGAGGTTGGGAAGACAGTGTTGCAACCACAGTGGGTGTACCATTGTCCATCGCTCCATCCAGGGGTCGAATGCTAACGATCTTGCCCCCCAAACGAGCAATTCGCAGCATCTCTTGGTTCATGCGGCTGTAGGGAATGGTAATAAATACAGAGCCACTTCTACGGATGGAACTCGCCATAGTATCAGTCTCTGCGGTCTGACGCAGACCCTGAACTTCATATACAAAAAGACGACTGCCGGCCAGGCTACTGGCGTTACCGCCACTCACGCTTGGATTGTACATAGTTACCTTGCAACTCTCTAGACCCAACTACTAGTAACGAGGCTGTGGTGCCACGGCCCGCCACCTAAATAAATAAGACCAAAGGGTAACTTCGGTCTACGAATGACACTTCTTTTAGAGTATCACTGTGGGACAGCCTAAAGAATAGCGATAGTCACCCATGAACAACCCCAAGGCAATACCCTGTCAGTCGTAGATACAGGCCATGGACCTCCACTAGTGAGCTTAATTATTTTTTACTGTAATCAAATTCTCGATGGTGGACTGTGTTCTGTGCAGCATAACGGGAGAATTCCATCCCTGGGGTAGTTCTGTTACAACTGAGCTAACCTGAAAAAATCAGTTGTAGGGGATACTTTCTTCTGATAAGATCTAAAGATAGCGGTAGAAATACTTAGTTTTGAAAGGGCTTCGTCGATTCATTGGACTTGGTTATCCTGATGAACGATGGTCGTTACAGCGGTTTGACTATAGCATTTAGGCTACCAACCCCAGGGCAGCTGTCAGCCTTCCCAGAGGTTTTGGTATCTTTGCTTATTACCGTTAGCGGCTCTTGATTTGGGGTAACGTCGGTTTCCAGCGTATTGAGAGCCATCTCTGGTGTGATGTTCTGGTCAAGATTACTCTCAGAGGCGCAACATCAGGCCCAGTATCCCGTGCCATAGCGTTATGGAATTCCATGGGCTATGGCAGGTATATCTACGACTACCCAGTCGTGCCTTCCTTAAATTTCGTGGACTGAAGTGGACTTAATAGGAGTTGTATAGAGGGAAGCTATGATCAATAAGCCAGACAGAGTGGTTTTAATTGGTGTTGCCGGCGATTCTGGATGCGGTAAGTCCACTTTCTTGAGACGTCTAAGCGATCTGTTTGGGGCGGAACTGATGACGGTTATCTGTTTAGATGACTACCATAGCCTTGATCGCAAGCAACGTAAGGAAGCCGGTGTCACAGCCCTGAACCCTAAGGCAAATAACTTTGATCTGATGTATGAGCAGATCAAGGCCCTTAAGGAAGGCAACAGCATTAATAAGCCCATTTATAACCACGAGACTGGTGAAATTGATCCTCCAGAGCGAGTGGATCCAAACCGTATTGTTGTGATTGAGGGACTCCATCCCCTCTACGATGGGCGGGTCCGAGAGTTACTAGACTTCAGCGTCTACCTCGACATCAGCGATGAGGTTAAGATTGCCTGGAAAATCCAACGGGATATGGCGGAGCGCGGCCACCGCTATGAAGATGTTCTGGCCTCTATAAATGCCCGTCGGCCAGACTTTGAAGCCTACATCGATATTCAAAAGCAATATGCTGACGTGGTCATTCAGATTCTACCCACCAAGCTGGTTCCCGACGACGAAGAGTGTAAAGTACTGCGGGTACGCCTGATGCAGCGGGAAGGGATACCCGGGTTTGATCCGGTTTACCTGTTTGATGAGGGTTCCACCATCGATTGGATTCCCTGTGGTCGTAAGCTGACCTGTTCCTATCCGGGTATTCGCTTACACTACGGCCCTGACTCCTACTACGGTAATGAAGTGTCGGTGTTAGAGGTGGATGGTCAATTTGACCGACTAGAGGAAATGATCTATATCGAAAGCCACCTCAGCAATACCTCCACCAAGTATTACGGTGAAATGACTGAGCTCCTGCTTAAGCACCGGGAATATCCTGGTTCCACCAATGGCAGTGGTCTCTTCCAGGTACTTGTAGGCCTGAAGATGCGCGCTACCTACGAGCGCTTGATAGCGGCCGGCGCACCGGTAGCCGCAGGTAGAGCCTAGACAAGCTCTCCGTAGATCAAAACAGTCGGTGGAGAGAGCCAAGCGGACTTAGTCCTTACTCGCTCTCTCCGCCGACTATAACATTTTTAATCCGCAGGCTAGGACCACCACAGCCAACCGGCAGACCACTTTGTCCACCCTTGCCGCAGCCTCCGGACTCGTCCCAGCAAAAATCATCGCCGATCGCCACAATATCGGCCAGGGTACGAAACACATTGCCCGATAGGGTCACGTCCCTGACGGGTTCCGCTAGTTGGCCATGGCGGATCATCCAGGCCTCGCCGGCGGTGAAGGTAAACAGTTCCCCATTGGTCATGCCCTCTAGCCAGTTACGGGCATAGACCCCTTCTTTGATATCGGCAAATAGATCGCTGACGGGGGTAGTACCCCGTTCGATCCAGGTATTGGTCATCCGCACCAGGGGAGAGTACTGGTAATTCAGGCAACGGGCATTGCCAGTGGGAGACTCCCCCAGCTTGCCGGCGGTTTCCCGGGAATGGAGTCGCCCCACCAGAACACCATCGTGAATCAATTGGGTGGTGTTGGCGGGGGTGCCTTCGTCGTCGTAGAAATAGCTACCCCGATGTCCTTCAGGGGCGGCGCCATCAAAAATTTGTAGGGTCTCAGGGCCAAAACGGCGACCCATGCTCATGGCCTCCAGTAAGTCGGGATTTTCGTAGGCCATATCCGCCTCGGAGAGGTGACCAAAGGCTTCGTGGACAAACAGACCCGTGAGGATGGGATCGATCACCACGTCGTAGGCCGACCCACGGACGGCAGGTAAGTCCAGGGCGCTCAGGGCACGGCGGGCGGACCCTAAAACCTGCCCATCCAAATTCTCCAGGTCCTCATAGGCCCGCCGTGACCCCGTCGTCTCCCGCCCCGTCTGGACCCGGTTACCATCCCTGGCGGTGGCGGCAAATCGCATCTCCATATCGGACCAGGCTTGGTCTACCAGAGTTCCTTCGGAGGTGACTAACAGGACCCGTTGAGCCACGTCACTATAGCGCACGGAGGTGGTAGTAATGCGATCGTCCAGGCTTTGCAACAGATCGGCGTAGTGACCACAGAGTTGCTTTTTACGGGCCAGCGGCACATGGCGCGGATCGGTACCCTGCAGCGGTAGTTGGCAGGCAACCTGCACCACCTCAATGGGCGCTAGCAGGGTTTCGTCCTGGCCCACTAGCCGAGCGGCGGCGATCGCCTCCTCCACCCGGTCAGCCAGGCCCTGCAAATCATTAAAACTAGCAAACCCCCAACCACCGCGATAACAGGCCCGCACGTGGCCGCCAATGGCCATGGCTTCGCTGAGGGTTTCCACCGACCCACCCCGGAGAAAGATTTCCGTTCCCTCGGACTGTTCTAGGCGAATGGCCAGATAGTCTACCTGACTGCGGCTGCGCCGGCAGAAATCCGTCAATTCTGCTTTAGTCCGTTCGATGGAAAAGACCATGGATTCCCTCCTTACTGGACGGTGGCTGTCTCAACTTTAACACTGGGAAGCGGAGGAATCGGGGGTACCACCCTGTGGTTGTCGATAGAGACTCTCTGGACAGGGCTGGCTTGGACCTTGGTTTATCCTTGGGTGAACTGGTTGGGGAGGTTGCCAGGTCGCCGTGACACGCCACAAAAAAAACAGCCTGGAAAATTTCTCCTGGTAGGGCCGTAGAGGCGGGTTCCGTAGTCTAGAATCAACAGGTATGAATACTGAACTCGACTATACCCTACCGCCGGCGGTTCGCCGCATTGCCAATGCCTTTCGCCTAACCGGCTGGGTCAGCTTTTGGGCCCAGGCGGTGTTGGCCCTAATTTCCAGTTTGGTTTTGCTGTTTGCCCTGGTGAATGTGGGGGCAAGGGCTGGCCGCAACGCCAACCCCGGCGCCGGGGTTGGCCTATTCCTGGCGGCCCTGGGGTTGCTAGCGGTTTACCTGAGCGCCTATTGGGCCTTTCGCTACACCCTGATCAGTCGTAAACTGCGCAGTCGCAATGTGGCTAAGCGGCCCAGCCCTAAGGAGGCCATTCAGGCTCTACGGACCGGTATCCTGATCAGTATGACGGGAATGCTGATCACCCTGTTTGGCACCCAAGCCCTAATTGGCTCCCTCCTGGCTAAGGCCCTGGCCCAACCCCAGGGAGGCGCACTTTTTGTGCCCGGTAATGTGAATCAATACCTGGAAGCCTTTGATATTTTTATCGTGCAGGGCAATACCAACATTCTTCTGGCCCATTTTGTTGCCCTGGCGGCTACCCTCTGGCTTCTACGGGTGGTGAATCGGGCCTAGGCAGAAAAGGTAATGGTCAAGTTTCTCCACCTTGCGGACATTCATCTGGGTTTTGATCGCTACGATAGCCCAGAACGCACTAAGGACTTTTTCCGGGCCCTGTATAGTGCCCTGGATCTCTATGCCCTGCAGACCGCTGTTGATTTTGTCCTGATCGCCGGCGATTTGTTTGAGCATCGTAACATTCAGCCCGCCACCCTCAACCAGGCCCAAATCTGTCTCCAAGCCCTGCAACAGGCGAATATTCCGGTGTTGGCCATTGAAGGCAACCACGATAACCGCCCCTACGGTACCCCCACCAGTTGGCTGAAATATTTATCGGAGTGGGGTCTGCTAATGCTGCTGGAACCCAACCAGGGGACTACGGAGGAGGACTTCCTCAGCCCCTGGGACAGTCAACGGCGCCGGGGAGGCTACATCGATCTAGAGTGTGGCGTCCGGGTGATTGGCTCCAACTGGTATGGGGCCACCGCCCCTCGGGCAATTGACCGGCTGGCGGCGGCGATCGCCGATCTACCCCCCGGCCCCAGCCATAGCATCCTCATGTTTCACCACGGGTTGGAGGGGCAAATCGCCCGCTATGCTGGCGCCCTCCGCTATAGTGACTTACTACCCCTGCGCCAGGCTGGTATCGACTACCTGGCCCTGGGCCATATCCACAAGCACTACACCGCCGAAGGTTGGGTTTTCAACCCCGGATCCCTGGAGGCTAACAACATTGAGGAAAGCCAGTACCAACGGGGAGCTTACCTGGTAGAACTAGGTCCCAACGGCATTCACGCCGAGCTACAGAGTGGCCATTGGCAACGGCCCATGCTGCGGCTAGCGCTGGTGGCTAAGGGGCAGGAAAGCCCAGATCAGCTAGCCCAGATGGCTCTAGACCGAGTTGCCCAGGGACAGAGCACCCTAGGGGCAACCGATATTTCCCCCATCATCGAGCTCAAAATCACCGGCCAGGTGGGCTTCGATCGCCTGGAACTCGACACCCGTCAATTGCAGGCCCAGCTACAGTCAGTCAGCGGGGCCCTGCTGGTGTTGCTCAAGTACGAGGTGGAGGATGGGGCCTACCAAACCCCCCTGGGGGAGGGTCAAAGTCGCCTGGAGATTGAACAGTCAATTTTTAGCGATATGCTAGCCGCCCATCGGGACTATAAACACCAGGCCCCAGCCCTGGCCCTGGGTCTTAGCGATCTAAAGGAACGGCAATTGGGCGGGGCAGACGAAGTACAGCTCTACGGCCTGGTGGAAACCCTGCTGGGTCTGGAACCGGATCAAACCTGATCCGGCGGAGTACCCCTGGGATAGGGGAACATCAGTGGGTAGGATGGTAGTCTATTGCCCGCCGCCAGATTCAACCCCGCACCCATGGCCCAGTCGCCCCTACCCCCACCATCCCCTTCCCCAGCCCGATCAGGGCCGCCATGGCTGGCCCTGGCTATTCCCCAACTGGTCACCGCCCTGCTGGTGATCTGGGTGACCAATCTGGCTATCCACACCGGCCTGAGGTGGGCGAATACCCTACTGCGGTGGGTGCGTTGGCCCGTGCGCCTCTACGGCATTGCCGCCTTTGATCAAACCTACACCGGCTGGATTATGGTGGCCCTGCTGGGGCTGACCCTGGCCAGTCCCTGGCTTCTGGATAACCTACTGAGTTGGGCCTACGGACAACGCCCCCTCTCCAGCCTCCATCTGCAACGGCAACACCCTGACCTACTGCAACACCTACGCCAGACCTGCCGCCACCAGGGTTGGCAACTGCCCCAGCTGCGATTGCTACCCGAGGCTCCGCCTGTCTGCTTTAGCTACGGCGGCTGGCCTGGCCAGCCTCGTATCGTGGTTAGCCAAAGCCTTCTAGACCAGTTTTCCAGCGCCGAGTTACGGGCTCTCTATAGCTATGAAATGGCCCACCAGGCCAATGGGGATCTGCTGGTGATCTCCGCCCTGGGGTTAGGTCAGTTGGTCACCTACACCGCCTACTGGCGCCTGGCTGGCTGGGGAGAGAAACTTACTGGGATTGCTGCCCAGAGCCTAGGGGCGGGGGTTAACGCCCTATACCTATTGTTTTGGGGACTAAGACAGCTGAGCCTATGGCTCTCCCGCCTGCGCAGTCAAGCGGCGGATGATCGGGCCTTGAGTTTTTGCGATCGCCCCACCGATTACCAACACGCCCTACTGCACCTAACCGCTACCCTGGCCGGCGATAGTCAACGGCAGGGCCACCTCCATCCCCTGGTGGTGGCCCTGGAGGTGCTCTTACCCCTGAGCTCCCGGGCGGCGGTTAGTCCAGGCAGTTTCCTACGCCGCCAATATGTTAATGCCCTGCTAGCGGATGATCGGTACAATCCCTATCGTCGTTGGCTATTAACTCAGGCTTCTCACCCCTCCCTGGGGGATAGACTGGCCTGGTTGGCCAGCCAGGCTACCGCTCGGGGGCAAACCCCAATCTGGGGGATCACCGTCGCGGCCCAGGCCCCCAGGCCACCCTTCTCCCCATCCCTACTCGCCCAACAAAAAGGCCCTCTGCTAGGGCTCCTGACCGGTGGGGCCGTGGCCCTCGGACTATGGCTGGTGGGCGGTTTAGCAGAACCCCTGGGCTGGTATGGCCTGAGTAGTTTTAATCAGGATGGTGACTTGCTGCGGGGAGGAGTATGGCTCGGTCTCGGCCTGGGCATGCTGAGCCGTATTAACCGGTTATACCCTGATTTTCCGCCTGGCTTAACCTCCTCCTGCCAAATTGGGGAAGTACTAGTCAACCGCCACCACCGGCTTCCCGTAGAAGGTCAGCCCCTCCAGATAGAGGGCACCTTGGTCGGACCCTCAGGTCTAGCCAACAGCCTAGGACAACAAATTTACCTGGCCTCCAGTGGGGGCTTGATCAAACTAGGTTGGACGACGATACAGCTCGGCTGGATGCAACTCCTCCAACCCCAATACCATCCAAAGCAGTGGCTAGGGCAACCGGTGCGGATTAAGGGATGGGGGCGACGGGCCGGTGGTAATTTTTGGCTGGATGTAGCCCAGTTAGTCCCCCTCAACCATCCTGATCAAGGCTTTATCGATCAAGGCCCCTGGCTACAAACCCTGCTCAGCCTGGGCCTAGCCCTGGCAGGGGTGGCGATCCTGGGCTGGGGGTAAGCTATTAGCAGGCCTATCTTGTCAAAATGCCACCAGAATGTTACATTTATTTACGAAATCCGATGCCTTAGCCGCAGGTTCAACCCTAGGGATTGATCAGGCAATGGTTTAACTGGTGTCAGGTTCTCCTACTCTCAACACAGCAAATGAACCAGCCGCTTTGGCTGGTTTTTATTTATCTCTCGAAATGGGGCAAGGGCAATGCTTGCCCGAGGTAAAACAACCTGGTGCTTCTGGAGAATTCAAGGGGCGCGGACGAAGGTTATAACTTCAGAAGTAGGCTATTGCATAACAAATGTCTGCCCCGATCGTTATCCTTCCTATCCCGTGTTACCTTAATAAATAAGATGTGGGTTAAATTACCAGTTAGCCCCCAGGTCTTAATCCTAAGGCAGGATTTAGGTTAGTCAATGTTATCAATCAGTCATTTGAGTTAGGCCACTGGTTTTACCTAGGTTAAAGGTAACCACAGAAAGCTTTTATCTATGCGGTCGAGATGTGTTTTACTCCAGCCATGATTAGAGTTTTATCCCCCAGCGCGGCAAGTCAAGCTTTTCTGACCACCCATCCCTGAGTTAACTCTTAGAAAAAGAACCATTTTTCTTACTTTTTCAGACAGCAGAGGTATCGCGATGTCCATTCGTCTTTATGTTGGTAATCTCTCCAGAGAATTACAGCGCCAGGACTTTGAAAATGTTTTTTCCACTTACAATGACGACCTAGTTTCAGTCAAGTTAATTGCGGACAAAAAAACGGGAAAATGCAGGGGCTTTGGTTTCGTCACTGTTAAAACCGAAGAAAAAGCTGATGAAATTGTGGCCCATCTCAATGGTCAGGTACTGGAGGAGCTTCCCTTAAAGATTGAAAAAGCTCTACCCCGGGAAAAAACAGAGGGAGAGATAGAAGATGTTGAGAATAGTGTCAGTTCCCCTGGGAAAAAAGCTAAGGGAAATGGCCGCAAACCCTCTTCTGCTGCGGCGACCATCGGCACTGCTGCCCAGCCCGATCCCCGTTGGGCCGACAAATTGGAACAACTCAAGCAAATGTTAGCGGCCCAAGCTACCTCTAGTTGAGAGCTTTTATTAATACCTGTTAATACCTGCATAGTTAGGTCTGAGTTTCCGCCAATTTTTTCAGACGCTGTAGTTGGGCGGTCATGTCGGCCCTGGTCCAACCAGAGGCTAGACGATTGAAACCAAACTCTACTAAGGCATTGGGGATAGTAAATTCAAACCGATTAACCAATTCGGTGCTGTCCCCCCTAGCCCACCACTGCCAGCGATCCTGACCGCTAAAAAATCCATCAAACTTCCAGACAATTGTGTTGGGGGACCGTTCTACCACCGTGCTGGTCAACCCAGGCTGCCACCCGGGTAATCGGAGACTAAACTGGCTGCGAGCCCCCACCTGGGTTGACCAATGATTTTCCAGCGGCCGACAGCGCAGCCAAGGATTAAGCCACTGCTCCATGGAGGCTAGATCGGTAACACAGTGCTCGACCAGGGCTACACTGGCATGTATCGTAATTGCCTGCTGGAAACAGTGGGATGGAGCCATGGGATTTGTGGAAGTTGCGATAACATAGATTTCTATCATAAAAATTACTAAGGTAGTTAGATTGGGTTGTCGTCCTACCGGGGGGCCTCGCCTTGACCATAGATTTTTCTGATTTACCCTAGGTTGATGCGCCGGTGGTAGAAGGGTATCAGCCAGTGGCTATGGCGGAGAGAGTGGTGGTCAACTGGGCTCACTGGTTAATCCCCTAGCGGGGCTCGACAAAGACTGACGCTTGAACCTAGAGAGGCACTAGTGATGGCAAGCAATCCGCAGATTCCCAGATGCAACCCTCACTCCCGGATGGCGGAGTTTAGTCCCTATGCCTACCTCAACCGCGAGCTAAGTTGGTTAGAGTTTAACCGCCGTATTCTCCACCAAGCCCTTGATTCTGGCACTCCGTTATTGGAGGCTATCCGCTTTTTAAGCAGCTTTAGTGACAACCTTGATGAGTTCTTTATGGTGCGGGTGGCAGCCCTGAAACACCAGCAGGCTGACCTTGTTACCCAGACGGGTCCAGACGGCCTGAGTCCCCAACAACAGTTGCACGCGATTAGCAAAACCCTGCGGCCCATGGTCAGGCAGCAGCATGATTATTTTGGGTGGCAACTCCGCCCCCAGCTGGCTGAACAAGGAATAGTTCTCTTGGATTACGGTGATCTGGATGTGGATCAGCGAGACTATCTTAGCCACTATGTTGAACACCAGATCTTGCCAGTTCTCACTTCCCTGAAGGTGGATCCAGGTCAACCACTGCCCTATCTCTCTAATCTCAGCTTGAATCTAGCGGTGCTGTTGACGGATTGCCAGGCAGCAGCCACCACCATCGCCTGGGTTAAAATACCCCGGGTCTTGCCCCGTTTGGTCACCTTGCCGACCACTCTGGGTTCTCAGCCACACTGTCGATGGTTAGGGCTGCCCCTGGAGCAGGCGATCGCCCCCCACCTGGCCACCCTATTCCCCGGTCTGGAGGTGGTGGCTTCCTATCTTTTTCGAGTCACTCGGGATGCAGACCTTGCTCTGGAAGAGGACGAGGCCGATGATTTAATGCTGGTGATCGAGCAGGAACTGCGTAGGCGTCACCTCAGGGAATCTGCAGTTCGGCTGGAAGTTCAGTCAGGTATGCCTACATCCCTGCAGCATCTGCTGATGCAAGCACTAGGGTTAGATAGTACAGATGTCTACGAAATTAAGGGCATGGTTGGTCTCGGTGACCTGATCACCTTGACCGCCCTGCCGGCCCCCGATCTGAAGGAGTCGAGCTGGACGCCCGTTATCCCCACTGGGCTGAGTACCACTGCCCCATCGGTAGATGGAATCGACTCCCAGGCAGCGGATCTGTTTGCCCTGCTGCGTCACCAGGATCACCTGTTCCATCATCCCTATCATTCCTTTGTGGCTACGGTACAACGGTTTATTACCCAAGCTGCGGCGGATCCCCAGGTACTCGCTATTAAGATGACCCTGTACCGCACCTCTGGAGACTCACCCATTGTTAAGGCCCTAATTGCGGCTGCGGGGAACGGTAAACAGGTCACCGTGGTGGTCGAGCTGAAGGCTCGTTTCGACGAAGAAAATAATATTCACTGGGCCCGTCAGCTAGAACAGGCGGGGGTACACGTTGTGTATGGGGTACTCGGTTTCAAGACCCATGTCAAGATGGTGTTGGTAGTGCGTCGTGAGGGCGATCGCATCAATCGCTATGTTCATTTCGGCACTGGTAACTACAACCCTAAGACCGCCCGCAGTTATACAGACCTGGGCTTGCTCAGCGCCCATCCCGATCTGGGCGCCGATGCGGCGGAACTATTTAATTACTTGACGGGCTACTCGCGGCAATGCTCCTATCGTCAGATCCTGGTGGCCCCTGTCAGCCTCCGACAGCAACTCGTCAACCTGATTCAAGGGGAAATCGATCAAGCCGACCGCGGTAGGCAGGCTAGAATTATTGCTAAGCTCAATGCCCTGGTTGACCCCGAATTGACGGCCCTCCTCTACAAAGCTTCTCAAGCCGGTGTCTCGATTGACTTAATTGTGCGGGGAATCTGCTGCCTACGGCCAGGGCTGGCGGGAATCAGCAACAATATCCGAGTCATCAGTATTGTTGGGCCATTCCTAGAGCATTCTCGCCTGGTTTACTTTCACCACGGAGGAGATGAAATCCTCCTGATCGGTAGTGCTGATTGGATGACCAGCAATCTTGACCAGCGGGTAGAAGTCCTGGTGCCGATTCGCGATCGAGTCTTACAATCCGAACTCAAATTCATCCTGGACCTCGCCCTTGTGGATAATTGCCAAGCCTGGGATATGGCCACTGATGGCAGTTATATTCAGCGTCGTCCGGGGGTAGAGTCACCTCGGCATTTTCAGCAGCTGATGATGGCTCGCTATCGTAGGGGCGGCAGAGGCGACGTGAACAGGGTGACGATCGACCCAACCTGACTCCCGTCAGCTGGGATGGGCCATCTCGGCTGGCCGGTGAGACCACCGGTACAGGAACATCGCTAACAGACCCAAGAGGGTAATCCCCAGCAAACCCGCCAGCGGGTTTTGCCCCACCCCCGTCACCCAAACCGGTACGCGCCCTGTAACCTGAAGTAAATCAGCCACATCCACCAGGTAATAACCCCACACCAGGCTACCGTGCAACCCTACCGCCACCCCCAGGCTGGTTTGGCGAGGCATGGGGGGCAAAGCGAGGTGACGGGCCAAAACCAAAGCCATGCCCAATAACCAGAGACCAAAAAACTGAGGCAATAGGGCAAGCAGGGTGGCCAAGGGCTTAATAAAGTGAACCAGGGCAAAAAGTAGACTATTCAAGAGCAACGCCAATTCTCGAGAGCTGCCCTGTTCCAACTCCCACAGCAGCCAACCCCGGAACAGCAACTCCTCAGACCAACCTACAGCCAGGGCCGTTAGAGCTCCGCCTAAGGCGGTGGTGATCAGAAAGGGGATTTTCAGAGACTGGGGATTGAGAGTAGCCCAGCCGAGGGCCAGCTGAATTGCGACGAGGAGCCCAAAGCTTAGACTCCCCAAGCCTATCCCCAGAATCAGCCCCCGAGCGAGGCGGCGGCCACCGGTAAAGCCCAGCACCTGCCACGGGTGAGGGGTCTGGTGAACTCGTCGCTGCCAGATAGGTAACCCTAGCAAAAACACCAGGTAAAGTAAGGCCGTAGGGATCAGATCACCCCCCAGCAGTTTCCCCTGGGCCGAGACCCAGTAGAGGGGCAGGGCCAGGGGTAACCAGACTACTATGATAATGCTCAGAAAGGTAAACACCCTAAGCAGAGGAGGCTGGCGGGCTAGCCTGGAGCAATCACTAGTCATCCGGTTCAATTGTACTCGTCAGCCCCAAGCTGCACAGTCCTTCACTGTAGAACTCGGCAGGTTCTAATGCACAGGTAATCACCAAAGCCACCCCGGCGGTATGGGCCTGCATCATAATATCCACCGCCTGGGGCGGTGTTAAACTGGGCACGACCTTCAATAGGGCTTCGACGACGTATTCCATGGAGTTAAAGTCGTCGTTGTGGAGTAGTACCCGATAGCGGGGAGCGGGCTTTCGCAGTGTGGAGATTGATCGTTGCTCAATCGTTTCAACGGACACAGCCAAACCTCGTTGTTGAAAATTGGGTCAGATTAATATCGATAACCCCTAACCAAAGATAGACGGACTAGTTCAGACTAGCTTAGTAATGACTATGCCACAGGTAGACCTGAGACGCAAAGCCTCCTGGCCACCAGTCAGTTCCACCGTCGAATCTCACTAATCGATATCCCACTCTCTATCCACAACGCTGGTGGAAGAAACAATCAATTACCTGGATCCCCAAGAACCAGACTTGATCTGGCCCTTGCAGGATATCTATTCAGCCTTAGATAGGGATGTAATAAGGGCTCTAGGGTCAATCTATCAAGTCCTACCCGATCGCTCCACTCAACTTGCGGCCCTGCAAAAATTCATCGCCGGGCTGTGGATAGATAGCCCAAACCATGATTAGCTAGGGCCGGGAATATAGCTATAGCCGCCTATAAAGGGGTGGAGGCAACTCAGAATGGCTATCCGGTGAAAACCTTGATCAATTCACACTGTCCCAGGAGTCGCAACCAAAACTACACAGTAAAGTTATCATTACAGCAGCTTCTATGAAGCTTTTGTAAAGACTGGCCGCCAGATCAGGCTGATTCAAAGACCTGGGGGGAAAATGCAACTCAAACCAACCTCAAAATCAAAGGAGAAAAGAGTATTATTTTTTACCAAGCCCTGGTTCTATTGCCTGTAATTATCCGGTTAAGCGCCAAGGTTTTTCCTCAACTGCCGGCTCTATTTTACGCTAATTGCCTCCCCAAAGAACCTTAGATAATTTCCCTAGGGACTGGAGACGAGGTGAATACGACCAGCATCCATTTCACTCATGAGCAATTCAAGAACTTCCATATCGCCAAGGGGAACGTGACCCAACCGCATTAATTCTGAATTTATTCCCTGTTCAATGTCAGGAGTGAGAGATTTGCTGTGGAGTGCTTTCGCTACTAGCCAACGTAGAGGTATAGATTTTGACATGATAATTATCTAAAGCATTAATCTTTCCATCGAGTATTACTGTTTTCCTGACCTAAGCCTGTGATAGAAGTAGGATTATAGGGTGACCTTTTGCAGAAGGCTAAGTGATATCTAGCACTTGCCCTGAAGAACTACACTGTCAACCCTGGGGAACATACTTAGTATCACTTTAGACAAAGTTCGTTTTTATATCAAGATTGTATGGGGTTATACTGAAGCGCTTAGGGTTTTTCGGGCAAGTAATGTTTATACTCGAAAGGATTGTTTTTTTTAATTCTTTCAACTTTAAGATTTGGTGCCGGTCGATTTTTTTATTGAGGAGTTTATCTATATGCTAGTTAAGAACGAGTCTATGGCCATGATTCAAGCGCAGGGCTCCTTGAACGCCTCTAACGCGCCAGACTTCCAAAGTCGCCTTACAGCACATCTAGAGTCTGAGGTATCCTTTGGCCTGGTGGTGGACCTGAGCCAGTTAGAGTCTTTGGATAGTGCCGGCTTAATTGCCCTGGTCGCCGCTTTGCAGAGATCTCGTATGCTGGGCAAGCAGTTGTATCTGTGTTCCGTGCCCCCCGGTATCCGCATGATTTTTGAATTAACCCAGCTTGATCGGGTGTTTGAAATCCTTGAGGAGGGAGATCAGTCCACCCTGATGGCCGCCTAGAGAACTCCATAGAAAATATGATCCAATAGCTAAGATGGTTTACCCGTGATTTCCACAAACCACTTTGGCAAATTAGGCAGTCGCTTAATCTGTTGTTCCAATTGAGCCATTGCCTGTTGGGTCAGTTTCACTCCTGT
>JBEIGU010000037.1:0-30369 GCA_040381765.1 Leptolyngbya sp. | reverse complement strand
CCGTCGTCGGATATGATCGGGGTTGCGAGAATATCGATGATGACTCATTGGGATGGATAAACGGATTAGAACGTTAACCCTTTCCTACCGCATTTTTCAGCCCTTGACTATTGCACCCTGGCTCTAACTTGCCACCCATCGGTTCATCGTAAACCTTTCAAGGTTTGCAACGAATGCTTCAAGGTTTATCGCTAACCTTTGAAGGTATGTAACGAAGGATTGCCTAATTGACCCCACCTGGTACTAGGGCGCGGTTAGGAACTGAGTGATCAGCTTTTCAGAGGGTTCAACCATGGCCCAGGTGCCATCTGCTTGACGGCGCAGGGTGGCAAAGGCCACTACGCCACCACTGCCAAGGCTACTGCCCTGGGCCAGGGAGCCCAGGCGAGGCTGCTTGAGACCACAGAGACGGAACAGGTAGGCTGGTACATCAGGGCTAGAAATAATCACGCAGAAATCTTCCTGACCGGCGGCGGGCTGCACCTCGCCATCAAAGGGCATGAACACCTTGCCCCCCTTCAGATCAACCGCCACATCCCCGAGCCCGCTCTGGATGCGGTAGCCTCCCAGTTGATCACCGGGTTGCAGGGTCCATTTTTGGTAAAGATTGACGTTGCGGGCCGGCGGGGGGTTAAGCGTCGATTCACAGCCCCCGGACAGGAGCAGAACCCAGCCCAAGGCTAGCGCCAGGGGCTGGGTCCCGATTAGCTCAGCGCCAGAAGGTAAGCTTGATAGCAGTAGCGACGGAGGAGAAGGCATCAGTTCATTCGTACTGACGGGAATGCCTTCTATTATATATAGCTTTTATATATAGCTTTTATATATAGCTTTAGTCAGAACGTTTAGGATGGGGGTGATCGGTAAGGACAAGGGCTGGGCAGAGGCCAGATCAATTCCTGGGCGATCGGGCGGTCTAGCCTAAGTTGATCCTAATGCTGGCCAAAGCTACAGCCTGGGTAATCAAACTGAGTTTTGTCAGGGGCGATCCAACACCTCTACCCACCCCTGCTCCCCATCTAAGCGCACCCATTGGCCATCGTGCAGGCGTTGGGTGGCGTTGGTCACATCCATCACCGCTGGAATCCCGTACTCCCGGGCAATGATCGCCCCGTGGGAAAGGCGGCCCCCCACCTCGGCGATCAACCCCTGCACCCCCGCCAACAGCAGGGCCCAGCCGGCGTCGGTGTAGGGCACCACCAAAATCACCGGCCCATCGCCCCTCTCCAGGGGGGCCAGCTGGGTCATGACCCGTACCGGCCCCTCCACCACCCCGGCACTGGCGCCAATCCCGGTCAGGCGTTGCAGGCTACCCAGGGGGGGGGCGGGGGATGGGGCGGAGAGGAGGGGTGGGTCTTCCCCAAACACCAGGTAGGGCACCGATCGCCCCTGATCGGCCTGGAACTGCTGACGGCGGGCCGCCACCAGGGCCGGGGTATCCCCGTCGGGGCTCCCCCTAAAGCGCTGCTGGAGTTCGGCCCAGGTGAGAAAGAAGCTATCGCCGGTCTGCTCCAGCCAGCCCGCCGCCAGGGCCCGCTGCTCCAGGGCTAAAATCGTCCAGCGCAGCTCCGCCAGCAGGCGGTTATAGCGGGTATTCACCCGCCCTTTCAGATCAAAGCGGGCCTGGGCCAGGCGCAGCTTGGCACCCTGGGCAGGGCGGGGGGCGGGGGGCGGGGGCGGTGCCAGCAGCAGTTGGGTAAGCAGGGCCTGCACCGGTTGGGGGTTCTCCCGCCAGGTGGGGACGGCGATGTCGGTGCCCACCGGACTGAGGTAGCCGTAGTCCGCCAGGAAGGCCGCTAACGGGCCGATCAGGTCGGGCCCCTGGGGGAAATCGGCTGACAGCGATCGCAGATCCTGACCCCTGGCCAGGGCCTGGCGTTGCTCTTCGGAGAGCTGCGGCCCCAGCTCAGCCGCCAGTTGGCGCAGATCGGCAATGGCCCGCACCTCATCATTCTGGCTGCCATCCAACTGATCTAGGGGGGTGCCCAGCAGGGTGCTACGCAGGGCGGCACTGAGGGGGGCCAGGATGTTGTAGGCGGTGACCTGGCGCAGCAGGGCCAGGATGGTCTCAACCCGGTCCAGCAGGGCGGCCGCCGTCAGGGTCTCGGGGGGAGTTTGGGCCAGGGCCGCCAGGGCCGGCTGGAATTGCTCCCAGTCAGCTCGGTCAAAGGCCCGGGGTAACCCCCATTCCCGCCCTAGCAGCCGCAGCAGTCCGGGCAGGTTAGCCAGGGTGGCCCCCAGGGGAGGGCGGCTAAACTTGGCCCCCCGGGTGAGGAACTCCAGACTCTCCGGCGGTAGGCCCATGCGCCGAAAGATCTGCCCCAGCAGGGTGGCGTTAAAGTAGGCGTGGGCGTGGTGGAGGGTGGCGGTGGCGCCAAAGTCCAGGCCCTGGGCCCGGTTGCCCAGCACCAGGGTGAAAATCTCCCCCCAAACCCCGCAGGTGAGGGGCCGGTTGATTGACCAGGTGAGGGGGCGAATGGCGCCGGGAATCACCTCGGCGGCAATTTTTCGGGTCCAGATCGGCTGCAGGTTGGTAATCGGTCGGCTCTGCAATAGCCACAGGGTTTCTCCATCAAAGCTCCACTCCAGGTCCTGGGGGATGCCCTGGTAACGAACCTCCAGGTGCCGGGCCAGGTAGGCCACCTGCTGTAACAGGGAGCTAGGCACCGTGCCCTGGCCCTCCACCGTCAGGCTGAGGGCGGCGGGTAGGCGCCAGTTTCCGTCGGTGCCGAGCTCGGCGCTGGTGGGCAGATCATCGGCCTGCACCACCACCCGATACTGCTCTGGGGTGACCTGACCGGAGACCACCCGGTCTGCCCCCCCCGGTAGGGCCTCAATTAAGACCCCATCCCCCCAGCGGGCCACCGGGTCGCGGCTAAAGGCCACTCCGGAGAACTGGCCCCGCACCTGCTGCTGCACGATCACCGCCATGGCCCCCTCCCCCAGGTCGTGGTCCTGGCGGTACTGGAGGGCCTGGGGCTGGGTGTAGGAGGCAAAGCACTGCAAAATCGCCTGGGTGAGGCGATCGCCATCGGTGATATCCAGAAAGGACTGGTAGACCCCAGCGGCGGAGAGGCGATCGCCATCCTCCCCCGGGGCGGAGGAGCGTACCACCACTGGCCGCTGGGGGGAGGGGTCGGTGATGGCCAGCAGGGGGGCCAGGTCATCCCCGGCCTCGATCACGTAGCCGGGGGGCACAGCATAGCCCCAGGCCCGCAGCTGACCCAGGGTGGCGGCCTTAGACCCATAGCGGGCCGGATCAAGGGGGCGATCTAGACAGACCAGGCTGCGATCGCCCCGAAAGAAACGAAACATAGAACGGGACTCCAGGCGTCCTGCCGCCACCGGCAGGTCTAAATCGTCGGGTAGCTTGTGGTAGATCCAGGCGATTAGGCCGCTCAGGCAGGCCACCGCCCCCACCCGGGCGGCATCCTGGGGATAGCGCAGGGCGGTGATCAGGGGTAGGAGCACCAGCACCAGCGATCGCCCCTGGTGCCGCTGGCGAAACAGGGTGAACCCCAGACCGCTAATCAGCAGGGTGAGCAGGGCGGTGATCGGATCGTGGACCACAAAGCCCCACACCACGTTGGTGGTGCCGGCCCCCCGGCCAAACCAGTAGCGCCCCATCACCAGAGCGATCAGGGCGATGATCTCCCACACTGGTTCACTGGGGAAAAACTGGCGGGCCAGCAGCACCACGGCGATGCCCTTGGCAGCCTCCAACAGCACCGCCAGGATGCCGGCCAGCTTGCCGCCGTGGTAAAAGGCGGCGCTGACCCCTACATTGGTGGTGCCCACCCGGCTGAGTTTCACCCCTGAAACCGCCTGGGTGGCCCAGCCGCTCAGGGGCAGCCCCCCCACCAGGGAAGCCAGGGTAAACACCAACAGCGCCCCCAGCACCTGGTTCAGGCCCATGGCCATGGCAAATCTCCCCCTCAGGAGAACCTGGAATGGGGTCTAGCCCCCGGCCACGGCAGGCACAATACTGACCTCGTCGCCATCGCTAAGGGGGGTATTTTTACCGTCGAGGAAGCGGATATCCTCACTGTTGACGTAGAAGTTGATAAACCGTCGCAACTCACCCCCCTCGTCGCAGAGTCGCTTCTTAATACCTGGGCAGCTACCCTCCAGGGTCTCCAGGAGCTCAGCGATGGTAGCCCCCTGGCCCTCCAGGGTGGCCTGGTTGTTGGTGAACTTTTGCAGGGGGGTGGGAATCAGAACTTTAATGGTCATAGTGACAGGAAAAAAACAAAAATTAAACGGAGACCGATTGCCATTCCAGGCGGTTGAGGGTGCGAGCCCGTTCCAGTGCCCGTTCGAAGCTGTCGAGTTTGGGCTCGATGGTGAGGGGTTCACCGATATAGCCCTGCACCGCCTCCTGGGTTTTCAGCCCATTGCCGGTGATATAGGCCACGGTACACTCCTCCGGATCAATCTGGCCAGCGGCGGCTAGCTTTTTGAGCACGGCGATGGTGGTGCCTCCAGCGGTTTCGGTAAAGATCCCTTCGGTTTCCGCCAGCAGGGTAATGCCCTCCACGATCTCCGCGTCGGTGACCGACTCGATGGTGCCGTTGGTTTTGCGGGCGATATCAAGGGCGTAGATGCCGTCGGCGGGGTTGCCAATGGCAATAGACTTGGCGATGGTGTGGGGCTTGACGGGAGAAATAAAATCCCGCCCTTCCTTAAAGGCCTGGGCAATGGGGGAACAGCCCTCCGCCTGGGCACCGCTGAACCGCACCGCCTTGTCCTCCACCAGGCCCACCTTGATAAATTCCTGGAAGCCCTTGTGGATTTTGGTAAATAGGGAGCCGGAGGCCAGGGGGGCAACAATGTGGTCGGGCAAGCGCCAGCCCAGTTGCTCCGCCACCTCAAAGCCGAGGGTTTTGGAACCCTCGGAATAGTAGGGCCGCAGATTGATATTCACAAAGCCCCAGCCGTAGGTGTTGGCCACCTCAGAGCAGAGCCGGTTGACCTGATCGTAGTTGCCGTGCACCGCCATCACCGTGGGGCCGTAGATCAGTGTGCCCAGCACCTTGCCAGACTCCAGGTCGGAGGGGATGAAGACGCAGCAATCCAGGCCGGCGTGGGCGGCGATCGCTGCCGTCGAGTTGGCCAGGTTGCCGGTGCTGGCGCAGGACACCGTGGTAAACCCCAACTCGCGAGCCCGGGTGAGGGCCACGGACACCACCCGGTCTTTGAAGCTGAGGGTGGGCATATTCACCGCATCGTTCTTAATGTAGAGCTCCTTCAGCCCCAGGCGGCGAGCCAGCCGGTGGGTCCGCACCAGGGGGGTCATACCGGTGCCCACATCAATGGGCTGCTCAGAGGTGACCGGCAGAAAATCCTTGTAACGCCAGATCGATAGGGGCCCAGCCTGGATAGTGGCGCGGCTCACCCGGCGGGCGATGGCCTCGTAGTCGTAGGCCACCTCGAGGGGGCCGAAGCACACATCTTCACAGACATGCTTGGCACCAGGTTCGTAGGTTTCGCCGCACTCACGACACTTGAGGGCGGAAAAGGTGGGGGTGGTTAGGCCAGGGGAGAGGGGATGGATAGTAGAGGTCATAGGAGGTAGTGGTGGGGATGGAGCCAGAGGGGAACTAAAAATCAGAACTACTGGGGAGATGGGGAGAGAGGCGAACCACTAATAAGCGCCAGCTTCAATCCGTAGGTGGTAGTGTAGCACAGGGAAAAAGCCCCCACAAATATACCCGACTTTTTTGGTCGGGTATATTTGTGGATGCCCCTGGTGATGACGGTGAAACAGCCCCGATCCCCCAGGGGCGGGCTCTGGGGGAGTCTGCTCCCCCCCTGGTCGTGGGTGCCATCTCAAAAATAAGTATTAAGAACCCCTGCAGCGGCATCCATTGACCGCAAAATAAACGTGGACTGAAAAGTCTGTGTTGAAAATGTCTGCTTGACCGTTCCCTCTATTCTTGTTTTCCCCTAGTTCCTTTGCTGCCCTAAATCATTTTTTTATGAAACCGATCCGTACCTTCAATGTGACTCCGGCCCTACCCCAGCGGCTAGAAGCCCTCCGCCGTTTGGCCTATAATCTCCACTGGGACTGGGATGTGGAAACCGTCGATCTGTTTCGCCGGTTGGATAGGGACCTGTGGCAGTCCAGCCGTTACAACCCGGTGTTGATGCTGGGCACCATTAGCCAGGACCGGCTGAACGAGGTGACCGAGGATGATGGCTTCCTGGCCCAGATGGATCGCTCAGCTCAGCGCCTCGAGGATTATCTGCAAAATCGGCCCTGGTATCGGAAGTACCGGCTCACCCCGGTGGAGGGCGAGTGCTACGCCTACTTCTCCATGGAGTTTGGCCTTACCTCCTGCATGCCGGTCTACTCCGGTGGTCTGGGGGTGCTGGCGGGGGACCACCTCAAGTCCGCCAGTGACCTGGGGCTGCCCCTGCTGGGCATCGGTCTGCTGTACCAGGAGGGCTACTTTGCCCAGTATCTCAATGCCGATGGCTGGCAACAGGAGCGCTACCCGATCAATGACTTCTACAACATGCCCCTGCACCTGGAGCGGGATCACCAGGGACAGGAACTGCGGATTGGGGTGGAATACCCTGGTCGTACTGTCTACGCCCGGGTCTGGCGGGTGCAGGTGGGCACGGTACCCCTCTACCTGCTGGATACCAACATTGAGCCCAACAGTCAATACGACCAGGATATTTGCGATCGCCTCTACGGCGGCGACATTGACATGCGCATCCACCAGGAAATCATGCTTGGGATCGGCGGCATTCGCATGCTCAAGGCCCTGGGCCTCACCCCCACCGCCTACCACATGAACGAGGGCCACTCCGCCTTCATGGCCCTGGAGCGGATTCGGGTGCTGATGGAGGAGCAGGGGCTGAGCTTCGCTGAGGCCCTGCAGGTGGCCCAGGCCAGTCAGATGTTTACCACCCATACCCCCGTGCCCGCCGGCATTGATCTGTTCCCGCCGGATAAGGTGCTGCACTACCTGGGCCATTATCGGCAACGCTTCGGCCTGGGGGATGCGGAATTTCTTGCCCTGGGGCGGACCAACACCGGCGACTTCTCCGCCCCCTTTAGCATGGCGGTGCTGGCCATTAAGACCGCCACCTTCATCAACGGGGTGAGCAAACTCCACGCCCTGGTCTCCCGGGACATGTTTGGCGAACTCTGGTCCGGATTGCCCCTCAGTGAGGTGCCGGTGCAGGCCATTACCAACGGGGTACACGCCCGTAGCTGCGTGGCCAAATCTACCCAGGTCCTCTACGATCGCTACCTGGGGCCCACCTGGTCGGAAGCCGGCCCCGACGCCTCCCTCTGGCAACGGGTCCACACCATCCCCGATGAGGAACTCTGGCGCAACCACGAGCAATGCCGGTCCCACCTGGTGATGACGGTGCGGGAACGGCTGACCCACAGTCTGGCGGAACGGGGGGCCTCGGCCCGGGAGCTGCAGCAGGCCCAGGAATGCCTGGATCCCTTCGTGCTCACCATTGGGTTTGCCCGCCGCTTTGCCACCTACAAACGGGCCACATTGTTCCTCCACGACCTGCAGCGCATCCGCAAAATTATCAACGGCGACGGCCAGGGCCGCCGGGTGCAATTTGTCATTGCCGGCAAGGCTCACCCCAAGGATATCCCGGGCAAGGAGTTGATCCGCAGCATCATCCACTTCACCCGTGACGAAGGGCTGGGGCAATCCATCGTGTTTGTCCCCAACTACGACATTCACCTGTCCCGGGATATGGTGGCGGGCTGTGATGTCTGGCTCAATAACCCCCGTCGCCCCCGGGAGGCCTCCGGCACCAGTGGCATGAAGGCAGCCATGAATGGGCTGCCCAACCTGAGTGTGCTGGATGGCTGGTGGGATGAGGCCGACTATACCCGCACCGGCTGGCCGATTGGACACGGGGAGGACTACGAAGATCCGGAGTACCAAGATGATGTGGAGGCTAACGCCCTCTACGAAATCCTGGAGAAGGAGGTGGTGCCCCTCTTCTACGAGCGCGACCGGGAGGAGGTGCCCCGGGGTTGGGTGGCCAAGATGAAGGAGGCCATCTACCTGAACACCCCCATGTTCAACACTGCCCGCATGGTCAAGGACTATGCTAACCAGGGGTACTTTGCCGCCAGCGATCGGGCCCACACCCTGGTCTCCCAAAACTACGGCCCAGGCAAGGAACTGGCGGTCTGGCAATCCCACCTGTCGGAGCGCTGGTACGAGATCCGCATCGAGGAAATCACCATCGCCGATGCCGTTGATCTGCAGGTTAACCAGCCCTTCAAGGTGCGGGCCCGCCTGCAACTGGGGGCGATCACCGCGGAAGACATCCAGGTGGAACTCTACCGGGGCAAGGTGGCGATCGATGGGGAGATCCACACCGGTGTGGCCATACCCATGACCTACCAGGGACAGGATGACAAGGGCCAGAGCTTCTATGGGGCCGAGGTGGAGTACTCCAGCAGTGGGCTACAGGGCTTTTCCCTGCGGATTTTGCCCAAACACCGCTATTTGAACAGCGCCTACGATCCCAAGTTAATCCTCTGGGCCGATCCTGACCATGTGGTGGTCAGGTCCGAGGGCGCATCGCCATCCTAAAGGCAGCTCAGGCCACTGCCCCTCCTGAGCCCCAGACTAGTACTCTATCCACCTTAAAGTGACGGATTGAGACCAGCCGGGGAGACGGGGGGGACAGGGAGAGATTAACTGCTCACTTGAATCTTGCTAGACCACTAGCCCAAACCCTGGAGAATATGCTGGGTGGTGAGCAGGGCCTCCAGGCCGACAAAGCCATAGCAACGCCCCCGCTGGGCGGTCATCCCCAGGGCTATGTTAGCGGCCTGGGCGGGGTTGCGTAGAAAGCGGGGTGAGGCGTTGATGTAGAGGACAGCACTGTTAACCCGTTGGGTAAATTGACCCACTTCGTGGTGAACATCACTGGCCAGGGCGCTGACATGGCCGGTGCCATACTGGTTAATCCAATTCGCAGCGGCACCCAGGTGCTCAACCCGGCGCAGAGCGACGGTTTTGCCCAGAAAGGGCTGGTTCCAATCCGTGGGCTTAGCCAGTTTCAGGCCCCCCACCTCCGCCACCAGGGCCTCGTCCCCCAGGAGGTCGAATCCATGCTCCCAAAGGCTATTGCAACACTGGCTCAGCAGGGAAGGGCTGCAGGCCCTATCCACCAGAACCTTTTCCAGGGCGTTGACCGCATCCGGATCTCCCCGGTGGCTATCCACCACCATCTGGATAACGGTGGTCAGTTTGCCCGAGGCGGCCCAATAGAGGTAGCCATTGCCGATCGCCGTGGGGAGGACCGGTACGGCGGCCTGGCGCATTACCTGCTGCACCAGGCTAGGCCGGCCGTAGGGAATAATCAAATCAATCCCCGGTTCCTGCAGCAGCCAGGTGCGGGCCGCCTCCCCTTCAGCTTCGGTCAGGGAAAGCAGACAATCCACCGGCAGGTCACTCTGCTGGAGGGCCCGCTGCAGGGCCGCCATGATCACCTGGTGGGTTTGGCTGGCCTCATTGCCCCCCTTAAGAACCAGGCCATTGCCGGTACGCATAGACAACCCCGCCATGATCACCGCCAGCTCGGGCAACCCCTCGTAGATCAGGGCCACCACCCCCAGGGGCACCACCTGACCATAGCTGGTCAGGTTCGGACTGGGGCGACCCCCAGGTTGCAGCTTCAGTAGCCGGGGATCTCCCAGGGCGGCCAGGCGCCTAAGCATCTTCAGGGTGTTTTGCAGCCGCTCCGGGGTGAGCTTCAGCCAATCAAGCACCACCTCGGGAATGGCCATCTCCAGACTGGCCTCCAGGTCTAGGGTATTGGCCTCCAGGATATCGTCGGTGACCGCCTGGAGTTGACTGGCCATCACCTCTAACACCTGACTCTGCCGCTCCGCTCCGGCGCTGCGTAGGGCCTGGCCTGCTTGGTCGACGGATTTAACAACAAGGCTAAAGTCAGCCTGGGAGGTAAGAATTGTCATAGGGTTAGGGGCTAGAAGCGGCGGGTCGCCAACCAGATCAGGGCGATCGCCAGCAGGCCGATCATAATTGCCAGGGCCGAGTCACCCAAACGGGCTGCCAGAGCTACTAGGACAAATAGACCGAGGCTGGCCGCCCCGACCAACAGCAAGGAAACCGTTGCCCCCGAGCCCAGTCTAGAGGGTTGGGACTGCCAGTGGGAGCCAGTCCATTGCCAGGTCCGCCGGTAAGGATAGTAGGTGGAGACCGGCTCCAGGGTGTAGCCATCCTCCTGAATGACAAAAATTTGTTGGCAAAGGCTGCAGCCAAAGGCCTCGGTGAGGGCGATCTGCTTAAGCTGCCCATTCCGTCGACAGGGACAGGGATAATCAGTACTTTGGTCGATTTTATGGATTTTAGAACTAGGCACAACCGCAGTGAGGGACTTTAAGGGCTAACGCTTTGTATTCTGACACATTACCCAAGGGACCTAAACGTTCTAACCCCCATCCAGCGGCCAGACCTCCTGTAGATGGGGATAGCTTTGCTCAGTACCCCAGTCAGGCTTTTTAGCTCGCCCTCATTGGCCTGAGGTTTTGACGCTGAGAAGTCATAGTTCTAGGAGGTTTTTATGAAAATGTATACCGTCAGGCTTGAAAAATCTAGATTAAATATGATATCTAACACATGTTTACAAGATTTCATTTTTAACTTTGCGGAGTAGGCGGCTCAATCAATTTTTTGTATGATTGTGGGTTTGACCTTCCTACCCAGTTACACGCCCCAGCTACATCCTCTTAACAGCATAAAGTTAGGTTTACCTATGGTGACTGAACGGCTAGATACGGCAGTGAGAAACTTTCAGAACATGAATCACATGGTGGAACGCTACACGCGTCTGAGCCGCGCCTACGTAGAGCTAGCGGAGCGTTTCCATCAACTTGATGTGGATCATATGCGCTTAAAGGGCCAGGTGGTTCCCCTCCTGCAAACCGTTAAAGCCCAACAAAGCCATATTCAACAACTCCAGAGTGACTACCAGGGCCTCCAGCATATCCTGGAGGAGCAAGCCACCAGTCACCACCAGGAACAGCAAACTATCCAGGCTCAACAGGCCCATATTCAACAACTCCAGAGTGACTACCAGGGCCTCCAGCATACCCTGGAGGAGCAAGCCGCCAGCCATCGCCAGGAGTTGCAAAGCCTTACCAAGGCCTACGAAGAGCGGATCCATACCCTGAGCCTTCATCTGGAAGAGCTCCAACCCTTAGAAGGTCTCTTTTCTACCCATTCCTGCGAAGAGCTAGCCCTGGCGGAAGAGCAAATGGAACTGGTAGAAACCACCCTCCAAGAAATGGCGGAGGATAGCGCGCCCGATCTAAGTGAAGAGGAAAAGGCTCTACTAGCGGCCTATCGGGGCAATCCCAGTCAATTTCTAGGGCTGCCGGCCAATGGTAATTCCCATTGGGTGGTGGTGAACAACGGTCAGGAAAGTCTAGTACCCAGCCTGGGGCACTAGGCAAACCAGCGATTTACCAGCCAGTGCACCATCCCCCCCTGGTAAGGATCCGTTATCTTCTGGATGTAGTCCTCCGGGTAACAGTTTTCCCGCAGGGCAATGATATTGCCGTACAGGCTGTGGGGATGGAAGGGGAGGGTTGGCCCCAGGTCCAGGGTCGGCAGGCTAAACACCTCGGCCCTGGTGCCGGCGGCATAGTCGATCACAATTATTTGGTCATAGCCCTGGGTTTGTAGAGTTTTGAGGCAGCCCACGGTACTGTCTAGGAACTTGCCAGACCAGCCCTGTCGACCCTGGTCACGGCGACCGCCGCCGCCGTACTCAAACATCACCAGGGCAGGGAGTTGGGCAGCAGGGAGTTGGTCTAGTTGAGCCATCACCACCCCTTCCCATCCCTCAATATCCAGCTTCAGGGCGGTCACCTGGGTGGTGCCGGTCTGGGTAAGTAGGGTGGACAGATCCAGGGTAGGGACCTGACGGGTTTGACCGGAGGCGGCAAACCAATCGGCGGCCAGGGAATTAAAGTTGGCGTTACCAAATCTGGCAAACTCTCCCAGGTGTAGGGTCTGACTGCCATTCCGATCGGATAGGCATTGTTCCACCAGATTAATGGTGTAGCGCTGGCAGAGGGTTTTGAGGCGGGCCGTGGGGCAGGGCTCTACGGCTACTGTGGCAAACCCGAGTTGGGCAAACAGCTGGCAATAAAAGGCAAAGGTGCCCACCCCCACGTCAAAGCAGGTCCCCCGACGGGGAGGATCGAGGTCGGGTAGGATTTGCCTTAACAGATCCTGACAACAGGCTTCGACGCGCATAGGAAGACCTAAAAGGTGAGGGGGGCGATGGGGGCAATGTTGGGGTCTTCCCCTCCCACCTGACTGGTGCGCAACACCCACAGGGAGGCTCCATGCAGGAGAAAGGCTCTGGCCATGACATCACTGGCTTTACGGGGTAACAGGGTACGCCAGCTACCTAACCCCCTAACCAGGTTGCCTAGGGGTTGATCCTCCAGGGAGCTACCCAGGTTAAACTGATTGCCTCGCCAGTCCGGACGGGGGCTGCCAAAGGGGGCTAGGAGTTGCTTGAGATAGTGGTTCAGGTGGATCATTTGCTCAAAGTCGATCGCCTGATCCGGGTGTAGATCAGCCCAGTGCTTGAGTTCATGATGATAGCGTTGGACGCCATCCTGGAGGTTGGTTAGGCAAGCAAACAGGGCCTGGTTAGAATCCTGGGAGCAATTATTGGAGGGACCGACAAAGGTAGCCCCAGTGCCGTCACCGATGCGATAGCGGGCGGTCATTGCCTGCAGGTGAGCCTCCATGCGGCTAAGGGGGGAAAAGGATTGATCATCAAAGCTATAGTTCCGAGTAAAGGCATCCAGCTTGATCAAGATATCACAGGTGGGTCGGGTGCCTAACCAGCCCCGCTGGCGATCGCCCTGATAGCGACACCAGTGCAGGGTACCGGCCACCAAGCCATCGCCGTTGTGGGCGTAGACCTGGTAGTAGCGCAGATCAAAACGCAGCTCATCCGCCAGGGGATCGTGGATCACCTCGGCACGGCCGTAGGCAAAGTGGCCAAAGAAAATTGGACTGAAGGCCGCTGGTTCCTTCTGGGCGCCGCCAATGCCACCGTAGTTATGCAGCACCAGGGCCCGGTCCCCCAGTTGCCAGTGCCCCAGGGCGGCGGGGCTATCCCCAGACTCGGGGGTGCAGAGAACGGTGTGCAACTTTCCCTTGTCTGCGGCGATCTCGGCCCAGGCTGAGCGGCGCAGGTACTGGTAGGCGGGCCGGGCCCCACCCCATACCACCTGCTCAGGCTGGAGTTGGAACAGGGCCCGAGGGGCCAGGGACTGAACCACAAAGGTACCGGAGCCGTCCTGAGCCCCATAGATGTACCAACCCTGGGTATTGTAGGGGGAGGTGCTTAAGCCATCAGGGGTGGAGGGCAGACTGCCGTAGGCCGGCAGTAAACTGGGCAGGGGTAGCCAGACCAGTTCCTCACCGCCATCAAAGTGGCGGGTGGCCCGGTTAAAATGGCGCACCCGCCAGCGATCGCTGTCCCCCAGGGGTTCAACAAACTGCACCAAACCGTAGTAACGACCGGTCACCTCCATGGGCTGGGCCTGGATGCGGAGGGTAACGCCCTCTGCAGTCGCAACCACCTCAGGGCTCTCCACCGCCACCATCAAAGTATCCTCTGGCAAGGACCCCGCCAGGGACTCCAGGGGATCCACCTGCAGCCAGTGGTTGAGTCGCACCGGATGAACCGCTAGCCCCCTACGGCTGCTATGCTCAGCGTCAGCGCTGAAGTGTAGGTCCTGGGTCACCGCCTGCACCAGTTGTCGCGTCGTGGGGTGGTCCGACCAAGCCAATTTCACCCGTTGCCCCACCAGGGAGCCCCAATCGGGGGGGGCATGGTGGATCTCGTAGTAGACGCCACCAAAGCGCTTTTCCTTAGGGGGCAAAATCAATCGGCCTAGCCAATTCGCCACCGGTACGTAGCGTTCAGGATCCGGATGCTGATCCAGGGGATAGGGTTGATACTGCCCCAGGAGATTGGCCAGGGAAACCTGATAGTTGACGGGCTGGGAAACCTGCTCTAGGAAATTGGGCAGAAACTGGTCTCGGATAATGGCATTGATGGTGGTGATGGTTTGATTCAGGGCACTACCACCGCCGGGCAGAATCAACTGAGGATCGAGTATACCCCCTGGCACCTGGTGGCCGACGGGCCCCAGGGAAATCAAACTAATTTTACCCCGCCGCTTAGCCCGATTCCAGTAGGACAGGGGGAAGAGGGGCCAGCGGCCAGGAAACATTTTGGGCCCCAGCCGCTCCACCGAGTCCCTATCTCCCACCAGATGATAAAGGTGCTCGAGTTTCAAGATATTCACGTTGGCACTGATCACCCCCCCCAGGGAGATCACGTCAATGGGCGCCCCCAGGGCCCGTTTCAGGTAGGGAGCGCTGGCACAGGCCATCTGACCACCGCCGCTATAACCAATTAAGGTCACGGGGGTGCCGCTAGCCAGGGGGTAGCCATTCTTTACCAATCCGTTATAAATCACCTGGCCAATGCCCTGGTTGTAGAGGGGGCCGTAGCGTTTATCCGCCGATACCCCCACAATCAACACATTGCGGATATTCACCAGCAGCCCCAGTAGGCTGGCGGGGTTGGCAAAGCGAAGGCGATCCGCATAGCGCCATAGGAAGGCCAGGGGTCGGTTCTGATCGAGGGGGACGTTCATCACCGAGTAGGGCATAATCCCCCGGATCAGGGCCACGTCCTCCGGCAGGCTAGGGGTCAGGGTTTCTAAGAATTCCTCAATGTCGGGCAGGTATTCAAAGGTGGACTTACCAATGCCGTCCAGGTAAACCAGGTAGCGCCGCCAATGGGGTTGACCGGGGTTGCCCTGGGCCAGCTCACCGGCATGGAGGGTGGTGTTGAGGTCATCGTCGTACCAGCCAGCCCACCAGCCCAGGGTCTCCAGGGGAGCCAGCAGACCGGCGACAACTAGACCCACCAGGGCAATCCAACTGAGGTTAAAGACCCATCGCAAAGGCCCCGGCAGCAAGGCAAACCAGCCAAACCACCACTCCCGCAGGGGCCGGAGCAGGATCAATACCAGGGCGGTGAGGGTAGCCAGGGCCACCAAACCCAGGCCGGTTTTGAGCAGCTTGCGACCCCTGCCGGGGGTTTGGGGTTGGAGCTTGGGGGATAGGGGGGCGACCGGCTCAGGGTGACTGGCGGCGGGGGTGGGGCCGGGGGCCAGGGCATCCAGCCGCTGCTGCAGCTTTGCCTGCCAATCACCGGCCACCTGATTGAGGTCCTGGCGCATCGTCTCCGCCAGGGCCCGCTGATTAGTTACCAGATCCACACCAGCGGCTCGATTGGCCAGCTTTTTGCCCAGTCGGGTGAGGGGGCGTCCGACAGTATTTTGCAGGACCTGCAACAGCACCCACCCCACCACAACGTAGCCGATCCCCCGGCTGACCGGCACCTGGGCGAGGGTACTAAACCCCACCACCATAGCTAACAAATGCCAGATGGACAGGACATTCAGGATCGGCAATCCCAGGTAGGGCAAGGCCCCCAGGAAACCAAACAATAGGGGGGCATAGGCCAGACCTAAAACCGTCAGCAGGTCTTGAAAGGGCAGCTTAACCGACCAGGGCAGGAGGGTAATCAGCCAGGTGCTAAACACCAGGGCCAGGGATCCCAGGGTAAATAGGATGGCATTGATCAGCAGGCTGAGGGCGAACCGGGCTGGCTTCACCTGGTTGACAAATAAAATGATGCTTTGGCCAATGCCCTGGGACAGCCCCCCCAGCAGCACTAACCATAGGGCCAGTCGGCCACCGTAGGGCAGCAGGGTCGCCGCCGTAAAGGCCTTTGAATTCAGGGCAAACACATAGCCCAGTAACTGCCACAGTTGATCGTCCATCACCTCAGCCCAGCCTCCACCGCTACCCAGAAATTAATCCGCCACTCAATCGTTTCATCACCCGATTGGCAATGTCAGCATAGTGCACCTCACCGGTGAGGATCTGACCCAACCGTTGGGTGGCGGTGGGGCGCTTGATGCCGACGCGGTAGCCAATCCCTGGCACCCGGAAAAAAAGTCCGGAAATTCGCTTAGCCCACTGCATGTCAGCCCCCCAGGAGGATTGCAGGGTGTGGGTGTAGTTGGCCAGGGCGGTGGGGTCTCCAGCCAGGGCCGCGTGAATCGCCTCAGCAGCTCGCACCCCACTGATCATGCCGGGGCGAATCCCCTCGGCACTGAGGGGATCGACAATGGCGGCGGCTTCCCCCACCAGCAGGGCCCGGTCGGTGTGGAGGGGGGTCTGGCCGTGCCAGAGTTTGAGGCCATGGCTATAAATCTGACCCTGATCGTAGGGCAAACCCAGGGCCTGGCTGTAACGGCGCAGGCTGTCCTGGTGGTCGACACTCTCTTGACCCAGAAAGTTGACGGCGCCGATGGCGTAACCCTGGACCCTGGGAAAACTCCATAGGCACCCCTGTTTCACCAGGCCAAACTCAAAGGCCAGGGGGCAATCAGCGGCCAGGGGAGTAGGGCTGGTCCAGTCCCAAAGTTGGGCCCGGCGTAGGGGAGCTGGGGCCAACCCTAACCAGCCTGCCAGGGGGCCATGGGCCCCGTCGGCCCCCACCAGGTAGGCGGCCTGGAGGGGGCCAGCGGCGCTGATCACCTGCCAGCGATCGCCCTGAAATTCAATGCCGGTCACCGGGGTGGCCTCCTTCACCTGGGCCCCCTGGGCCTGGGCCTGGTCTACCAGGAACTGATCGAAGCGATCGCGGCGCACCATCCAGATCGGATCATGGGTGGTGAGGGTAGCCTCCACCGGATCCCCCAGCTTCCAGGTGTAGCGAATCTGCCGGCGCTCACAGTCAACTACGGGGGCAAAGTTAAAATCAAAGTAGGCGGCGATGTCCGGAGAAACCGCTCCACTACAGGGCTTGTAGCGAGGTAGGGGAGCCTTTTCTAAAATTAAAACAGATCGCCCCTGCCGGGCCAGATGGTAAGCAGTAGATGCGCCAGCGGGGCCGGCCCCCACCACAATGCAGTCGTACATGGTAATTAAGGTGATTTAAATTAAGCCGCCTGACTGGTTAACCTAGTATAGTCAGAAAGTCCGCATTAACCGGTTATTCAGGCTATGGATCTGGGCGCCCTCCGTCGCAACTATACCCAGCAAGGTCTTGATCTCCAGGACCTGGATGCCGATCCCTTTCAGCAATTTAGTCTCTGGTTTGAACAGGCCTGTCAGGCTGACATCCTAGAACCCAATGCCCTGGTGTTGGCGACGGTTTCCCCCAGCGGTCAGCCCTTTCAGCGCACCGTCTTGCTCAAGTACGTTGACCAGGATGGCTTTGTGTTCTTCACCAACTATGGCAGTCGCAAGGCCCAGCATATCCAGACCAATGCCCGGGTGTCCCTGCTATTTCCCTGGTACGCCCTGGAACGACAACTGGCGATCGATGGCACCGCCCAGAGAATATCCTCAGCAGAGTCATTGAAATACTTTCTCTCAAGACCCCGGGGTAGTCAGCTAGGGGCCTGGGTATCCCAGCAAAGTACGATTATTTCCTCCCGCCAGTTGCTGGAGATGCAGTTTGAAAAGATCAAAGAAAAGTTCCTGAATCAGGAAATTCCCCTGCCGGACTTTTGGGGGGGGTACCGGGTACAACCTACCAGTTTCGAGTTCTGGCAGGGGCGTCCTAACCGTCTCCACGATCGCTTTCTCTACAGCCGGGATGCTGGTGCTACCTGGACCGTAGCCCGCCTTTCTCCCTAGTACTTGGCGGCGTAATTTTTGCAGTCCTTTAAGAGGGGGGAAGTAGTCAGGAGCGGTAGGCTGGGCAAAGGCCTTAGCCCATGCCTATCTTACTGGCTTGGGGCTGAGAAGGCAGAACTTGGGAGCCAAGATGTGTGGGTGTATTTAGGCCCAGCAGTACTAGCCCAACCCCAGGGTCAGGCCCCAATTCACAATCTGACCCGTTGCCCCGGGGGCGTGGTCGATCGCCCGCAGTCGCCAGGATCCCTGAACCGCCTCCCCCAGCAAGTTAATCAGGGCTGGGGTGGTGGTCAAGTCATAGCGCTGGCGCAGTTGCTGCTGACGCTCCAGGGTGCGCCCCTGGATCATTACCTGGATGCCCCCAGGGGCCACCAGGGTGAGGCTCAGATCCCCCAGGAAGCCGTGGTCGATCTGCACCTGTACCTGAATATCCGCCAGGGAACCGGCTTGGGTCACCGCCAGAATACTGTCAATGCCGGTGGCGGGGTAATCGGGAATGGCCACTGGGGTGACCTGCTCCACCTTGATGGTCTGGGTTAACCGCCGGGTCAGGGCTCGGCCCTGGGCAGCCTGGACGGCGGCAAAGGCGTTGACCTTGCCGTAGCCAAACCACTGGGAGTGGCCCTGGCCGTTGTAGCTGCCGTAGCTCAAGCCCAGTTGGGGGTCAGGGTTGGGGTCGATGATCTTATCGGCGGTGGTTTGGAGGATTTCTCGCACCTGGCGGGCGGTGAGGTGGGGGTTGACACTCAGGATCAGCCCCGCCACCCCCGCTACCACCGGACAGGCGCTGGAGGTGCCGCCAAAGGTGGTGGTGTAGTGCCCAGGGTCGTAGCCGGCGGCATCGCTGCGATCGCTGGTGACCATCCCCAGCCCCAGTAGGGCCTGGCGAATCTCTGGTCCGGTGGGTACGGTGCCCACCTGGGGTAGGGCCATGTTGGGGGGGGCATTATTGCTGGGGGCGGCTAGGGCAATGTGGGTGCCCCAATTACTGTAGGCGGCCTTGGTGGCCAGGCTGGTACAGGCGGCCACCGCAATCACATCGGGGTGAATGGCGAAACCACTCAACCATTGGGTGGGGCCACTGAGGGCATTGTAGGGCCACTGAACTTCGTTAACCGTACCATTCAGGGGGCGGTTGGCATTGCCCGCCGCAAACACAATCACGCAGCCCTTACCGTTGCGGCCCTTGGTGGCGGCCCGGGTGATGGCGTTGGTCTGCCGCAGGGTGAGGGGAAAGTAGTTGGAGGCCGGCGACCAACTACAGGCGATCACCGCCGCCCCCCGCTGCACCGCCTGATCAAACAGCTGTTCGATACTGCGATCATCAATGAAGCCAGTGGTGCGGATTGGCAACAGGGCACAGCCCGGGGCCACCCCCACAATGCCGCTGCCGTTTTCCTCCCCCACCGCTAACCCAGCCACCGCCGTGCCATGGTTTTCCTCCTGTCGCCGGGGTAGGGGCACGGCGTCCTGATCCTGCAGGTCCAGGGGGGCTACCAATTTGCCCAGGCCCTGCAGGTCTGGATGGTTCAGGTCGAAGCCATCGTCGGCAATGGCGATCACCACCGATCGACTACCCCGGGTAATATCCCAAGCGGCCTCCGCGTTAATGTGGGAGTTGGGCTTGAGGTTGGCCCCGCCCTGGTGAAACAGGTGCCACTGCTGGCCATAGCGATCGTCCCGGGGACGGTAGAGCTGACTGGTTTCCACCACCAGGTTGGGCTCCGCCGCCAACACCTCGGGCTGCCGGATTAGACGGTTGGCTAGTTTCAGGGGATTTTCCTGGGCGCTACCGGTGACCACCGCCACCACGGTGGCGGGAATGCCCACCAGGGGATGATCTATGGCCAGACCCAGGGGGGTGAGGATGGCCGCCATGCTGGCCGGGCTGGTGGCTGGGCTAAACTGCACGGTCACCTCGGCGGTGAGATAGATCCAGGTGTGGGGACTGGTGAGTAGGCGATAGCCATGGCTGGCGAATTCCACCGCTGGATGCTGTCGGGCCCGGGCCAGGCGATCCTCCAGCTCCGCGGGGTTAACCCGCCACTCCACCAGTTGCCCCCCGCCCACCGCCCGTACCCCCAGGGGCTGTAGGTAGTCCCCTAGGGCGGTCAGCTCCGTCGGGTGGCCCAGGCGGGTGGTGAAACTCCCCGATCGCTTCACCACCCGCAGTTCCTCCCCACCGCGCTGCAGGATTTTTCCCCACCAATGTGCCCCCCCGCCGGGGGGATCAACGGGAGCAGCACCGACCAGTTGAGAAAACGTCATAGTTAGTTAGGAGTGCACCATAGCGAAATGATAAGATAACCCAGGATTTTTACGTCTTTTATCCAGGTTCCTTTGTAGGTAATCATCCTTAGTTATGGATTCAGCTCTTCAGCCTGCTTCCTCCTTGTTCAGGCTTTCTCTCCTTGCCCTTTGCCTCCTAACGGTAGGGGCCTATGCAGGGGTGAAGGCCCCCGATGGCCTGGCCCAGACCCCCAGTCAAACCACTCCGGTTCGCCCCGGCAACCTATCCTCCACCACCCTGAGTCTGGAGGGGGCCAATCAGTTACGGGCGGAGGCGGAGACTGCGATTGGCAAGCAAGACTATGCCACCGCCGAGGTGAAGCTCAAAACCGCCCGGGAAACCCTGAACCAAATCTCCGTTTACTACCAGGATCTGGCCCAGATGTTTGTCGGTGTAGATACGGCTATTCATCGCGCCCATCGCGAACAGGCCCTCCAGGCCGCTCAACTACGGGATGAGGTTTCCTACCAGTTAGCCCTGGTTTACCGGGCGAAAAACCAACCCGATCTGGCGGTCCCCCTGTTGATGGAGATTCTCCGCAGCCAACAGCCTAGTCGAGAATTGGGGCAAAAGGCTTATCAGCAGCTCTTTGAGTTGGGGTTCGTCAGCACCCCCTACACCGCTCGCCCGGCCCCCAGTCCTGCCCCCCAACCCCAGTAGGGCCGCTGACCTTAGGCCGCCATGGGCAGCGATCGCTGGGTTAGTACTTGACGGTAAAACCCCTGCAGCTGTCGGGTGGCGGCCGACCAACCCCAGCGCTCCGCCTCGGCCACGGCATTTTGGCGCAGGACCTCCCGCTCCTCACTGCTGGCGATCAGGCGACGGGTGGCATGGATTGCCCCCATATCATCCCTGGGGTCAAAGAGAAAGCCATTCACGCCGTCGGTGACAATGTCAGGAATCCCACCGGAATTGGCCGCTACCACGGGACAACCCGCCGCCATGGCCTCTAGGAGCACCAGGCCCAGGGTCTCGGTGCGGGAGGGAAAGATAAAGGCGTCGGCGGAGGCATAAGCGGCCGCCAGGTCTTCTCCGGCCAGGTAGCCCACAAAATGGGTGGGGGTATGGGCAAAGTGGGTTTCCAATTCGGCCCGGTAGGGGCCATCCCCCACCAGGGCTAAGCGGGCTTCAGGAATGGCCTCGAGAATGGGCTTGATCCGATCGATTTCCTTTTCGGCGGAAAGACGGCCAATGTAGAGTAGCAGGGGGGCTTCGGGGTGGCCTTGGGAAAGGCGATCGCGCATGGCCGGGCTGGCCAGGGCTGGCCGAAACAGGTCCGTATCCACCCCCCGCTGCCATACCGCCAGATGCTCTACCCCATGCTCCGCCAGCTCCAGCTCCATGGCGGTAGAGGTACACAGATTCAGCTGGGCCTGGTTATGCATAGCCTTAATGATTTCCCACATTAAGCCCTCCAACATACCCAGGCCGTAGTGCTCCAGGTACTTGGGCAGGTGGGTGTGGTAGGATGCCACCAGGGGAATATCCATGGTTTTGCTGTAATAGATTCCAGCCAGCCCCAACACCGCCGGATTAACCACGTGGATAAGATCCGGCTGAAATTCCTCCAGGGCTTCCCCAATGGCAGGGCGGGGTAGCGCCAGCTTCAGCTCCGGATAGAGGGGCAGGGGGAAGCCCGATACGCCATAGATTTGTGCCCCGCGATATTCCCGCAGTCCCCCCTCAGGTGACACCACCATCACCTCATCCCCCAGGCGCTGCAGGTGATCGACGGTGTGTTTTAGCCGGGTAACAATGCCATCCACCTTAGGCAAGAAGGTCTCGGTGAAGAAAGCAATGCGCATAGAAACGGAAAAGATAGGGAGTGATCGGGGGTCAGTTAGAGCAAACCTAACATGGGTCGGGCAACGGTTGCCCCGGCCCTTCAGCCTAACCGCAGGAGGCTAGGGCAATTAGGAACGTCGCCACTTCACCTTAGGTAAAATTTGAGCTGGATCAACCCGATTTTGGTACTTAACGGCAAAGTTAAGCAGGCTATCCAGCAGGGAATCTGAGAGGTAGTGGGGCTGTAGACCCAGGTCCAGCAGATTGGTGTTCTTGGCGTTGAAGTAATGATCCTCCGCTTCTACCCGAGGATTGTCCAGGTAGTCAATGTCTACGTTTAACCCCAGGGTGGTACCCGCTTTTTTCACCATCATGGCCAGGTCCCCCACACTGAACATTTCGGTGAACTGGTTGAATACCCTAAATTCCCCTGGGTTGGCGGGGTTCCCCAGGGCGATTTCTACACAGCGCACCGTGTCACGAATATCCAGGAAGGCGCGGGTCTGGCCTCCCTTGCCGTATACCGTCAGGGGATGGCCAACGGCGGCCTGAATACAGAAGCGGTTCAGGGCAGTGCCAAAGATACCATCGTAGTCAAGGCGGTTAATCAGGATCTCGTCTATACCGGTCTCCTCCGTTAGCACCCCGTAAACCACTCCCTGATTTAGATCGGTGGCCCGTAGCCCCCAAATCTTACAGGCCAGGTGAATGTTGTGGGAGTCGTGCACCTTGCTGAGGTGATAGAAAGAGCCGGGTTGCTTAGGATAGGGCAGGGTATCTTTCCGACCATTATGCTCAATGGTGATGTACCCCTCTTCGATGTCGATATTAGGAGTGCCGTACTCACCCATGGTGCCTAGCTTCACCAAATGGCAGTCGGGGAAATGGTCTCGCAGGGCATAGAGCAGGTTGAGGTTGCCCAAAACATTATTGGCCTGGGTGAGCACAGCATGCTCGCGATCAATCATGGAGAAGGGAGCGGATCGTTGTTCCCCAAAGTGCACCACGGCATCTGGCGCAAAGGTGATCATGGAACGCTCTAGAAAGCTATAGTCGTTAATGTCACCGATATAGAGGTCAATGTGCTTGCCAGTGAGGTCTTTCCAGCGTTGCAGGCGAGCCTGGATCGGGGCGATGGGGGTGAGGGTCTCGATCAGTAGCTGGGCATCCCAGTGCCGACGCACCAGGCTATCGAGAATACCAACTTCGTAGCCACGATTGGAAAGATATAGGGCGGTTGCCCACCCGCAGTAACCATCACCGCCAATGACAAGGACTTTCATATCAATGAGTATTCGTGTTGCTGATACCAAGACAATCTACCAGGTTTAGAGACCCTGTAAACCCCTGGCTTAGAAATATGTCTTTGGCCAGAATGCTTGGGACACAGTTAATCGGTCAAAGCTAATACGGGGTAAGCCTTGTGGCCGGCCCCCCCTTGCCGATGACTAGGGCTATATCTGCACATTCCAGGGTAAATCTAAGGACTAGAGGTCTTTTGTCTAATCCTGATCAAATCTGCCTACAGGCGTAACCGTAGCAAAATCAATTGGCTACTGACCTCTGGTTGAAAGTTATTATCGCTAATTAAAATCAGGCTTTGACTACCATCGGCCAAGCGGGGACCCAGGGCCATCCCCTCCAGGTTATCTACGGGCCAGGGGGCGTCTTTAAAGTCCACGACCAATTGCTTGGTAATGGGCCTGAGGTCTTGACCAGGGGCTACCAGGCTAGGCAGGTTGGAGATATCCGTAGCGCCCCCCGTGGCCCATTGGTAAAGTTTGACGCTAAACCCCCGCAAGCCGTAGGCCCGTTCCAGGGCTAGGAAGTGTCCACCGGGGTCGATGGCCAGCAGGGCGGTGACCCCATTGACGATCGCCCCGCTGGGTTCTAAGTCGAGGGGGTAGGCATGTTCGGCGATTAGAGTGGTTTGCGCTGGACTGACCAAATAATGGAGGAACCGACTGTACAGGGGCCGGCTGGGGTCATTGTCATAGTCTTGGACCAGGGCCGATTCACCCAGGGTAAAGAGACGGAAGGGTTCCCTGGCGGCGGCCAGACCTGAGTCGGCGGTGATCGTCAAGGCCTCGAACCCCAGGTTGTTGCGAATACCGACCTGCCCAGCGGTGGGGCTTCCGGGTAGAAAGTGGGAGGGGATGCTCAGGGTACGTTGTAATTGCCCCGTGGTGCGATCGAACTCGCCGATCAAGGGCGGGGCATTTTGTCGGTCATCCCCTTCACTGCTAATCCACAGGCGATTATTAGGAGCCAGGGCCAGTCCTTCAGGATCCAGATAGCCCGGGCTAAAGGGGTTACCCTCCTGGTTGCGCAACACCGTGGCGGACTCCAGGGTGACGGTGTCAAAACCTGGTTGACCATTCTGCTGGAGTCGCCAGCTAATGGCTAGCTGATAGAAGCGACTGGGGCCATATTGCCCCCGATCATCGCTGAGGGCATAAAATCGGTCCCGTTGTCGGTCATAGGCCAGGGCCGACAGCCCCCCCAGGGTGGTGTCATCAAAGGGCTGCTGGGCCAGGGAATAGTGATCCAGGAAATCCACCGCGACCGGTAGAAATAATCGGTCTTCGGCCCTAATGCGGGGTAAGCTGCAGGCCGTCAAAGTGACTAGTATTAGTCCCATCGCCGCCCACGGCAGCCAGTTCCATCTTTTCACTGCAGCTCCTTTCTCCGTGATTCAATGTTGCCAGCCCTCTGAGTCAGGGCTCATCACCCCCCTAGCTGGGTCTCCCCCTTGACCCAACCCCCCAGTCCTGGGTGGTGTAGCCAGGGTCATACCCGTTCAACTACTGTATTAGGATACCTCTGGCTACTGGTGCTTGGCCAGCCCAGCCCGTCCTTGCAAACCTGGGCAATACTGCTGATGGCCATTTCCCCATTGAGCTGCTACAGTGGACGAACTATAAGAAGTGTAAAGCAGGAGTTGACAATAGGTTACTTTTGTGGGTTTATCCGTGTCACCATTGCTCTTCCCTCGAGAAAAAGGGTTTAATCGTCTCAGCCTATGACTCTATCTACAATTTTCTGTGACTTTGATGGTCCCATTGTTGATGTTTCCGATCGCTACTATGCCACCTACGAGCAGGGGTTAAGGTGGGTTGAGGGCCAGTGCTTGGCGGCAGGGGAGGCAATTTCCATCCGTCGGTTAACTAAATCCCAATTTTGGACCTTCAAGCAAAATCGTGTCCCCGATCGCCAGATTGCTCACTGGTCAGGTCTGGAGGGCAAGCACATTGATGCTTTCCTGGGCCGGGTCAGTCAGATGGTTAACCACCCTAGTCTGCTAGGGCATGATAGTATTCAACCCCGTGCCCATGAGGCTTTGACCCTGCTGCGACAATGTCAAATCAGGGTGGTGGTGGTCACCCTGCGCTGTCCAGGTCAGGTGCGCAGGTTCCTTGCCCAGCAGAACCTGGCTTGGGCGGTGAGTGATCTATTTGGCATGGATAGCCTGGGGGCTGCCTATACTAATCAGGCCAATCATAAGGTGGAGCGATTGCAGGCTGCCACCACCGCCCAGCGTCAGCAGGGCTATTGCCTTCAACAGTCCTATATGGTTGGTGACACTGAAGCGGATATTATGGCGGGGCAGGCCCTTGGTATGGACACGGTGGCCCTTACCTGCGGGATTCGCAGTAGCAATTATCTCCAGGATTTTCGCCCTTCCTACGTAATGTCTGATTTATGGGCGGTAGCTCAGCATCTACAACGGGAAAAACTGCAACGGAAAACCACCTTGATTGGCTGCCCTAGTCGAGCAAGCCAACCAGATCGTCTAGACTAAATATTAGACCCTGGTTGACTGACAAAACATTGGCTTACGGCGGTTCAAACCGCTGCTGTCCAGACAAAGTCGGCCTTCGCCGACTTATCCATAACCCGCGTAGGCGGGTTTTGCCTGTCTAGGCGCGGCTTCTAGCCGCCAGCGTTAAGAGTTTTGTCAGTCAACCAATATTAGACCTGTTGTGAAATAGGGATGAAAATCGCCAAAACCCCTATAGAGCCTAGCTTTCAAGGATTTATCGAAAAATCGCTAAAATGCTTGCCAAGAAAGGCTTTCAAGGATTTTCGGACTTATTTCCTGGCAACTCTATTTAGATATTAACTAGATTCAGTAGATCGCAAAGCCCCCCTGGCCCTTCTCCCAGGAGGGTGAATGCTGGATCATGACATTTGCCCGCCTACTTAGCAGACATCAACTTATTATGGTTTTTCCACCACTGATTCAACGGATAGTAAAAGGCTGGTGCCCACAGGCTGCTTAGGATAGCCGAACTAAGGGCGACCCGTTGGTGGTAAAACCATATTTTAGTTACTAACGGGTAAGGGGAATCAAGGTTAAACAATTGATCCATACTGATTTGTAAAGCCAGTACCGTTTCATTCACAACTGCCATAGCAAAGACGATTAAGGCAATCGATACCAGGTCTTCCTGCAGATAGCGTTCCTTTTGTAATTGGGCTGTCAGGACCCCCACCAAAATCAGACCCAGGGTGTGGGTAGGATAGGGGGCAGTCATACTATCCTGCAGTAACCCCATCACCAGTCCTGCGATCGCCCCTTCCCAAACGGTTCGTTTGACACTCCAGGCCACTACCCAAATCAATACCCAGTGGGGTGCTACCCCTAACAGCTCTAAACCTGGTGCTCGGCCTGGCAACAGCATTAAACAAAGCAGAGCAGAGCCTCCGGTGACCAAGATGTTCAATAGTCTGGCCCACCATAATTGGGACCGCAGGAGACCATCGCCCCCTACAGTCATGGAGACCTCCTGCTGGACTTTGGCAGGTGATCGGACTTGAGTAACAGGGGATCATCAACCGATTGCAGGGGTTGAAAGGGTTGGATCACCGCCCACTCTAGAATGGGTAGGGGAGAAGAGAGCTGAATAACTGCCTTGGGAGCTGTGTCTCTATGGCTGTCCATGGATTCAATCCGACCAATGGGAATATCCCTAGGGAAAAGCCTACTGTAGGAGGAGGTGGTGATCACGTCGCCCACCTTAGCATCAGGGAACTTATCAAAGAACTCAATGATGACTTGATTGTTCGACTGTCCTTTAACCACTCCCATGGCTCGACTACTACTGACCTTGGCACCAACCTGGCTAGTTAAATCAGTGATAAGCAAAACCCTAGAAGTGTTGGGAGAAACCTCGACCACCCGACCAACCAACCCACCGGGACCACTCACCACGTAGCCTGGCTGCACTCCATGCCGGCTGCCACGGTTTAAAATAAGATGCTGCCACCAGTGATCTGCCGAACGACCAATAACTAATGCCTTGATTGTTGGCCCTGGAACTGAACCAGCATAGTCAGAAAAAGCTTGCAATGACTGATTTTGCTTTTCCAGTTCAGTTATCCGCTGTTTCAACTCTAAAATATAACTGTTTTCAAACTGTTTCTCAGCGGTCGTACTCAGGTGAAATGGTCGAGTCAACCAACTATAGGTTTCGTACAATAGAACTCCATTAGTAGACCTTAGCCACCAGGCACCACCAATGGTTAGTACAACCATGGCTGTTCTAAATCCGTAGCGTGTCCACCAACGACTCAGGGTCAACATAAAATCTTAAAAGACAGGAGTCGGTTTGATAGACTCCCTCGACTGCACTAACATCTTAATCAGAAGTCAAATTGAGTAGGTTAAGTACTGGAACGACCACTAAAGACTCGGCCCATTTGGGCAAAATTCTCAAGAACTCGCCCAGCCCCTAAGACCACACAACTCAGGGGATCAACAGCAATATGAACAATAATCCCAGTTTCATGGCTTATCAAGGTATCCAGCCCCCGTAAAAGAGCGCCACCGCCGGCCAGCATAATACCGCGATCAATAATGTCAGCGGCCAGCTCCGGAGGAGTTTTTTCAAGAGTACGCTTAACCGCCTCCACAATTACAGTCAGGGGCTCCGCCATACTCTCTCGAATCTCACCGGCCTTAACGGTAAGAGTACGAGGTAAACCCGAAAGCAAGTGAAGGCCGCGCACATCCATGATGATTTCATTATCGTCGACAGAGGGATAGGCGGACCCAATGGCAATCTTGATTTCCTCTGCAGTACGCTCTCCCACCACCAGGTTATGAACCTTCTTCATGTAACTAGAGATCGACTCACTTAACTCATCACCAGCTACCCGCACTGATTCACTCAAAACCGTACCCTGCAAGCTCAACACCGCTACTTCGGTGGTGCCACCGCCAATATCGACGATCATATTACCGGTCGGCTCAGCCACCGGCAACCCTGCTCCGATCGCTGCCGCTACAGGCTCATCGATCAAGTAGACGGTACGGGCGCCGGCTTGCAATGCAGCATCCATGACCGCTCGTCGCTCTACCCCGGTAACCCCACTGGGAATACCAATCACAATTCGGGGGGAAACTAGTGCCCGCCCCTCATGCACCTGGCGAATAAAATGTTTGAGCATCAATTCAGCGGTGTCAAAGTCAGCAATCACCCCATCTCTTAAGGGTCGGAGGGCGACTACATTACCCGGAGTTCGCCCCAGCATACGTTTTGCTGCTTCGCCAACAGCCAGGGGTTTTTTCTGCAACTGGTCGATCGCAACGACGGAGGGCTCTTGAAGAACCACCCCTTTGCCAGAAACGTAGACCAGGGTGTTGGCGGTACCCAGGTCAATACCCATGTCGCGAGAAAATCTATCTAAAAAAGCCACAGGCAAATCGCCTCTACACTAAGACTGAACTACTGTCGATAACACGTCCTAAATTTTAATACGTTTCCTGGCAACCTATCTAGCAGCTCAGGAAGTATGTAAGCATATTAGCTTAGAAAATAGTAGATTGAGGCCCTACCCCTGGCAAAGACTTTGGCCCAACCGTTGTATACAGGCGGCTTTTTCCGCTGGACTCAGAGCCCCATAGGCAACATCTCGCCGCAGAACCAAGCCGTTATGGCCCTCCAAAAACCGGGGTAGGTCCAGGGGGTTAATTGTCTTTAGGGTAGCCATATCGTAGCTGGTGTAGGTGGTTAGCTCCGGGTTATTAAACTCAATATCCAGAACAGTAATCACCTTGCGGGTAGGCAATCGGCTGTCGATCAGAGGGCGGGGTCCCGATCCTAGAATGCCAGCATGGAGTAGCTGCAGCTTACCCCGATGGCCAGGATAGTAGGCGTGGTGGTGGCCACTAATCACAGTGTGCACCTGGTAACGTTCCAGCAGCGACTGGAGTTGGGCGGCATTAGCCAGGACTTCACCGGGTTCGTCACGCCCCACCGCCACGGCGTAAAGGGGGAGGTGGCTAAGCACCATGCGGGCCTGGGCCGCCTGGGCGACCGGGCTAGCCAAGGCCTGCTCAATCCAGGCCAATTGCTCAGGCCCAAGCTGACTGGAGGACCCATCCCAGGCCATGAAGAAAATGCCCCCTAATTCAAAGCTGTAGTAGAACGGGAAGTGGGATCGATCAATAAAGGTTAGTCCAGGATCATGGGCGGGGGCTAGCCAGTAGGTCGAGGCCAGGTCTCGCTCCTTTTGAAACAGGTACTGGCCCCTCACCCCCAGCGCACTGGAGGCATCGTGGTTACCCAGGGTAAAACCGTAGGGAATGTCCTGCTGTCGTAGAGGAGCGGCTACGTGTTGATCAAAGGCTTGCCACATGGCGGTAAGGCGATCGGCGGTAAGGGAGGGATTCTGCCCAGCTACCATATCTCCCCCACAAACCACCAGGTCGGGTTGCCAAAGGGGCATCAAGCTAATCGCCTGATCGACTTCCACATCGTAGTCGGTGGAACCGTAGGCCCCATTCAGGTCACTAATCACCACCAGCCGCAGGTCCTGCCGGGGGGGATTGACCAGCCCTTCTGCACCGGCTCTGGCTATTAAGGCTTGGGTCGCCTGGGGTAGATTCGGAAGAGTCTGGGTCTCAACGGTGACCTGGGAGGGTAGAACCGGCCCGGTGGGGTCTGCCTCAGAACGCAGCACCTGATAGGTACAGGCCAGGCAGAAACTAAGGATTAAGCCCAGCCCCAGACCTGTGAGAAATCGTTTTACCGCCATAGTTCCCTGGCCCACTAACCACAGGCATAACCTTATCGCATAATCCCGATTTTACCCTCCCTATAGCGGTTTTCGATAGAGTGAGACCCCCAGTTGCTCAGTTCTACCCCCCATCGCCTGGCTGTTGGGGTTTTATGCTGTATCCGCCCTGATCAAGGGGGGCAGGGGGGTGATCCCATCGGTGTTCTGGCTTGCTTCCATCCTCTTAGGGCTATAAACGGGGAGGGAAGTCAGCGCTGCAACCAACCGGTCAGGGCCAGGGCTAGGGCATCGGCAGCATCATCGGGGCGGGGAATAGAAGCAAGGTTTAACTCCCGAGCCACTGCCTGTTGCACATCGGCTTTGTCGGCATTGCCGTAGCCGGTCAGGGCTTGCTTGACCTGGGCTGGGGTAAATTCCACAGGGGGCAGTTGATGCTGGGCCAGCACCAGCATTAGCACTCCCCTGGCCTGGGCCACCAGAATG
>JBEIGU010000036.1:0-30575 GCA_040381765.1 Leptolyngbya sp. | reverse complement strand
CTCCGAGAAAGTGAGATTTCATCAGGGTTTCAGGCTTCGGACTGCCAACAAAGACGGAAACTACTCAAGTGCCTATGGTAGAAGGGTTTCAGGCTTCTTCAAGCCCCGGATTTTGGGAGAACTTCCGACTCTCCAGTTCTTGTAATCTTGGCGATATATTTATATCGTTCATCCCAGGTTGAGCATTAGAGTTTCTCACCCCCTGCGTCGAGGCCTTCTGAGGCAAAGACTTTACGTCAATAAAACCTGAAAACAAAGCGGAACAATAAAATTCGCTTCTCGATAGAGGTATCGCTGTAGGACTCAAACGCCTCAAAACCCTCAGGTAATCACCATAGGTGGAAAACTTTAGTTGAGCAGACATATTCTATACCTCCTTCTATTCCTGATAAACTCCCTTAATGAGTTTAAGAATAGATCCCCAAAGGCAAACGCTCACCCCACACCTTAATCCTCGCGTCGCGTGTTGGGTAGATTACTAACTCCACTTTAAAGATAACTTTCTACATCAGGTTTAAATGAACCAAGGCAAAAATGTGATAAAAATATACTGCGATTGTCGATTCTATAACCTGGTCAACACCTACACCATTCAGCCAACGCCCATCCAGGCTGGGGGCTTTAATCGTCTTTTCGGCTACTCAGACTGAGTAAGCGTCCTCTTTGATAAGCCGAAACCCCTATGGTACAAGGCTGTAGGAGATTCAGGTCAAATGAACTATCCGGCAATTGATCGAAAGTGGCCGAAACGATGCCGGAGGCCAGGCTGAGTACCTTTTTGTTAACACCGCGATCGCCGCTTAAAATAGCCTCATAAAATAGAAGTCTAGCAGAACTTGTAGAGGTGGCATGACAATGGGCTTCCGTACTCGATATCGCCGCAAAGCACCTTCCTCCCCCGAAGTTCAGGGACTTTTCTTCGATAAGGCTCATGCTGCCCAAACATTCTTCAATCCACTGCAGCAAAAGGGCGTTGGTATAACCTCTCCTTTGGAGAATCGCAGCAATTCGACAGCCACATCCGTAGTTCAACGTCAAGAAGGGGCACCTCCGAAACCGGAAGACGAGAAACCTGTTCAGAAGCAGGCCAAAGAAGAAGAAGCCCCTGTGCAAAAACAGGCTAAAGAAGAGGAGAAACCTGTTCAGAAGCAGGCTAAAGAAGAGGAAAAGCCTATGCAAAAACAGGCTAAAGAAGAGGAAAAGCCTGTTCAAAAGCAAGCTAAAGAAGAAGAAAAGCCTGTCCAGAAACAGGAGGATGCCACGGAAAAGAAGTCCCCTAAACCGAGAATGACCACCCATCCCAGCCACTCTGAGGGGGAACAAGATCAAATCACTGGCTTACCCGATCGCCTCAAAGCGGGTATTGAAGCCATCTCCGGCATCGCCATGGATGATGTCAAAGTTCACTACAATTCCCCCAAACCTGCTCAGATGAAAGCCCTAGCCTATACGCAAGGCAGCGACATCTATATCGCTCCAGGGCAGGAAAGGCATCTGCCCCACGAAGCCTGGCATGTCGTGCAGCAGAAAAAGGGCCGTGTGGAACCCACCATGCAAACAAAAGGGGTCGGTGTGAATGACAATCCAGGTCTAGAACAAGAAGCAACTGTGATGGGGCAGAAGGCAAACGACCATTCCTCTTTAGCGTGAAACAGATTCCCTCATCACCAAACCTCCAAACCCTGGAAACTGCGCTGACCTATTTGGCCGAGGTCATCCATTGGCGCATTTCGACCTACTTTGGGGATGATGCTCCATCCAAGACTGCGATGCCCAGTCCTCCTGCTAATTGGCTAACGATTGACACAACCTTCAGTCGGTTTATTCATCAGCATCAATTGGATCTTGCCGAGCAGCTTACCCTGCTGATCGCTCTAGCTCCCCATCTACAGCCTGACTTTTTTGAGCAGACGATTACAGCTCAACTCCCTCAGGCAGGCGACTATCCCCAAATCGGCGGCTGGCGAGGCAAATCCCATCGTGGCTTTTTACCCACTGGGGAAACCGTGCTTTTTATGTTAGGGGGAAACGGATTTGGCGATCGCCTCCATCTCCAACACCTCTTCAGCGAGGAGCACCCCTTTGCCCGTGAACACGTTCTCTATCTTGATCCACCCGCTGAAGGAGAACCGCTCATGAGCGGTAAGCTGGTTATGACTCAAGATTACGTTGATCTCTTTACTCATGGGCACTTTACTCGTCCCCATTTCAGCCTGCGCTTTCCCGCCCAGCGCATTACCACCGAAATGGAATGGGAGGATCTGATCTTGAATGCCCAAACCCTACAGCAGATTCATGACCTGGAAGCCTGGATTCAGCATGGCCCAACCATTCTGTATGACTGGGGCATGAAGCGAAAACTCAAACTGGGATACCGTGTCCTTTTTCACGGCTCTCCGGGAACAGGCAAAACCCTCACAGCCAGCCTCCTGGGCAAATATACCGGCAAAGATGTCTATAAAATAGACATCTCCATGCTGGTATCAAAATATATTGGTGAAACCGAAAAAAATCTGTCCAACCTCTTCGCCCGTGCCGAAAGTAAGGATTGGATTTTGTTCTTTGACGAAGCCGACGCCCTCTTTGGTAAACGCACCAACGTCCGTGATGCCCACGACAAATATGCCAACCAGGAAGTAAGTTATCTGCTGCAACGAGTCGAAAATTATGATGGATTAGTCATTCTGGCTTCCAACTTTAAAAGCAACATCGATGACGCTTTCATCCGTCGTTTCCAGTCCATCATCCACTTCCCCCTGCCCAGTTCCAAAGAGCGCCTGCAATTGTGGCAGATGGCTTTCCCCTCTCAACTTAAATTGGCTAAAACAGTAGACCTTCCTGCCCTGTCAAACACCTATGAATTGACCGGAGCCGACATTATGAATGTAGTCCAGCATTGCTGCCTACAAGCATTGCAACGGGACAACGAAATGATTCATGAGACAGACTTAATCCAGGCTATCAAACGAGAACTGAGTAAAGCAGGAAAAGTTTTATAGGGACAACAGTTAAAAGGGGAAGTCACAGACAGTCAGAGTCTAGCCTCTGCTGGGAGACCACCGACAGGGGCTCAGGGGGAGGTTTTTTTTGATGGATGGGGCAGGGGTTTCGGGATATTCGCCGGTGCAATTTGACGGGCATAGCTGATTATTCGATAATTTGGACGATCGCTGGTCTCTGTCTGCTTGCCAGGGAGGATGGGGTGCCCTAAAGTAATCATGAACCGAGCCTATCTGGTAGGGATTTATCAATGACCAATATTCCGGTAGCCCCCATGGGGGTGGGCAAGATTATCCGTACAGGGTTTCGGCTGTATCGCGATCTCTTTTCCACCTACTTGCCGATTGGGGCGATCGCGGGTCTGTGGTCTTTAGTGCCGTTTTTAGTTCTGCTACCCATCCCCTTTTTACTGATTGCCTGGGGAGTCAGCCCCGCGATCGCCTCAATTCCGCCAGTGATTTGGGCGGCCCTGCCGGTCTGGCTGATTTTGTTTGTTTTTGCCACCGCCAAGTCCTTGACTAATCTGGCTTTGATCTCTCGCCTGGCCTTTGGGACCTTAGTGGATAGACCGGAAACCCCTAGGGAAGCCAAGAGCCATGTCATGCCCAGGATGGGGAAGTTTCTGACCACCTATTTCCTACAAATTCTGCTGATTACGGCAGGGTTTCTTGGATTTTTGATCCTAGCCGGGATCACAACGTTTTTGGGAGGCATCTTCCTGGGAGGGCTGACCACTCCAGGAGGTACGGCGGTCAGTAGTTCCCCCTTTTCCTCCCTGATCTATGGAATACTTTTCTTGCTGGCGATCATTGCCATTGCGGTTTATTTGGCGGCCTTTATCCGATTTATCATCGGGTTAGATCTGGCTCAGGTCTCGCTGGCAGTGGAGGATCGTTTAACGGCCTGGGGAGCGATTAAAAGAAGTGAAGGTTTGGTCAAGGGTAACGCCGGAAGAATATTTTTAATTCTCTCTATCGTCGGGTTGATCTCCTTGCCCCTGAGCCTAGTGGCAAATCTGGTCTCCTCCTTGATTGTCAATGCGGTGGCTTTAGACGTTAGCCGTGAGTCTCCGGTTTTTCAATCTATTGAGTTTTTGATATCTTTGTCTGTTAGTAGTGTTTTTTCTATTGTTATCTTGCCGTTATATCAGATCGTTAAAGCCGCTATTTACTACAATCTGCGGGCCCGAAAGGAAGGGGTTTAGTTGTTGTTGATGGCGTGAGTTATAGAAAAGCAAAAGTTGCCCTATAGTCTAATGTTTACTTCGCTGGTTGGCACGATTGTCAACGAAATAAAAGGACAAGATATACATAAGCTGAGAAGTGAAGCGGAATTTCTGTTTGGCGGTTGGAGTTGGTCAAAAAACTGTTTTCGTATCTGGAAGCTATACTACTCAAAAGATGCAGAAGGTTTTATCCCTCAAGAATATACTGGAAAAGTAATAACCTACGCTTTTTTAGGAAACCCAGAATCTCTTAGTGAAACTGCCAAAAATAATCTTAAGGAAGAGTGGTAAAATAGCGGGACTGAGGAAGATCCACTAGATATGGAACCTTTGACAGTTCTAATTAAAATGTCTAGGGATTCTGCCATTCGAGAGGTAGATGGTGCAATTCAGATAGCAAAACTCTATAAGTCCGGTACCTGGACAGTCACAAGTTTTACTTGGATCCAGATTTAGATCTAGACCGTCAAGGGTAGTGTATCCCGGGGTTTGTGAGGGATAAGCTTAGCGGCTAGGAATTTAGACAGAAGTAGAGAGGCCGGACTTTTGAGAAAAATCTCCTGGGCTTGATGCTGGAGGACAAGTTGGACAGTGCGCTCACTGGGATAGCCGTGTTTAGGCAAGGTGCGAAACCAACGCGGGAAGTTCGACCAGATGAATGTGGGTTGTAAGGTCCGCAACACAGAACGTCCATATTGCCCTGGATATTGCTCTTGCAGGTGTTCCAGAAGCGTCAATGCTTGCAGTTGCGGTTGCCCCTCCAGCATCGGCACCAATTCCTGCTCCCAGACTGCTGCTAACGGGTCCGCTCGGGTGCGCCAGTCGTGGGGGCGCCCCCGAGCTGGCTGATGCGTTCCCTTTTCAATCCGTCTGCCGCTGCGCACAGACAGTCCTCCTTTGGCTGCTGCCGTTTCCTGCGTCAGCCCATGCTCTCTTGAGTTCATGTATAGTTGAGCCTGTTGATGATTAATTCGTTTTCCAGACACTGGGCGTCCTTTAATTGGCGTTAATTGACGCTGCCAGTGTCCTTTATTTTTAGAACATTCGTCCTATTTGCTGGTCTGATGCTTGTATCCCTGCTAATCCTTGACCGGCCAAGTTAGTTGTCGTCAACCGGCCAAGTTAATTGTCGTTCAATACCTGGGGATGATTGGGGTGGTCAGCTTCTGGCAGTTTAATGGCTACACCATGACCCCTGCCTTCAGTTGGGAGAACTACCTGGGGGTTTTTAGCACCGATGTCACCCTCAAAACCTACCTGAATACCCTCAAGTTCCTGGCCTGGGTATGGCTAGCAACCTTGCTAATAGGTTATCCCATGGCCTATTTCCTGGCCTTCCATGTCCCTAAGCTGCAGTGGCAGATTCTATTGTTTTTACTTTGTACCATTCCCTTTTGGACCTCGAATATTATTCGGATGATTTCCTGGGTACCGTTACTGGGCCGACAGGGGTTGGTGAATCAGACCCTACTCGGCCTGGGGCTAGTGCGATCGCCGCTGGAGTTTTTGCTCTATTCCGACTTCGCCGTGGTGTTGGGCATGGTGCATCTGTACGTTATTTTTATGATCGCGCCGATTTTCAATAGTTTGATGCGCATCGATCGCAACCTGATTACTGCCGCCGAAGATCTGGGTGCTCCGGGCGGCGCCATTCTGCGGGAGGTGATTTTGCCCCTCTCTACCCCCGGCATCGAGATCGGCTCCATTTTCATTGTCACCCTGGTGATGGGAGAGTTTGTCACGGTACGGCTGATGGGGGGTGGCCAGGCCGCCTCGGTGGGAAAATTGATTCAAACCCAAATCGGTAGTTTACAGTACCCCCTGGCGGCGGCCAATGCGGTGGTGCTACTGGCGGTTACCCTGCTGATTGTGGTGTCGATTCTCCGCCTGGTGGATATTCGTCAGGAGCTCTGATTTTGCCATGGCCCGACGTTCCCTATCCTTCTATCTGCTGCTGGCCTTTTTTGGACTGTTTGTCCTATTCCTCTACGGGCCGATGGTGACCATTTTTATTCTCTCCCTGCAGGGGCCTGAGGGTACCCTCACCTTTCTCCTGCGGAGCTTCGGCCTTTACTGGCTAGGTCAGGTGTTTCAGGAACAACGGGTAGGTAACTTTGTCGAACCCTTCTGGCGATCGCTGGGGCTGGGGTTGCTGGTTACGGTTACCACCCTGGTCTGTGCCGTACTGGCCAGTATGGGGTTTCGGCAACGGTTTCGAGGGTCCACAGTGATTTTTTACCTGACCATTGCTAGCTTAATTATCCCTAGTATTTTGGTCTCCCTGGGCATCGGTGTTACCTTCCAGGTGATGGGCTGGCAGACCAACTGGTTTAGCTCCGCCCTAGGAGCTCACCTGACCTGGACCCTACCCATTGCCTTTTTAATTATGCTGGGCATTTTCAACCGCTTCGATCCCACCTACGAAGAAGCCGCCCGGGACCTGGGGGCCAGTGACGTGAAAACCTTTTGGACAGTGGTTCTTCCCCTCATTAGTCCGGGTTTAGTGGGGGTTGGCCTACTCACTTTTACCCTCTCCTATGACGAGTTTACCCGCACTTCTCTGGTGTCAGGCCAGAACAACACCCTGCCCCTGGAGATCTTTGGCATGACCACCAACGTCACCTCCCCAGCCCTCTACGCCCTGGGTACCCTCACCACCCTCTTTTCCGCCTCCCTGATTCTGCTGAGCTATGGGGCTTACAACCTGTTGTCAAAACCCCAGCGAGGCGGGTTCGGGGGGTAGTCCACCTCCTGGTGGCTCTGTTAGTCCGACAAAACTCCAGGTCAAGGGCTATCCGGGGGGCTTTGGTGGCCACGCAGCCTGGTGCGGACCATCGGCACCCTGGTGGGTCGATTGGCGGTGGCACCACTAACAATCTGTTCAGGTCTTTCATCGCCAGAGTCTCAGGGTTGGTAAAGTTTACCTAAGAACTCTCCCTGGTGGTAGAAAATAGTGCCACCATGGGGGTGCGGCGAGTTCAGGCAAAGGCACCAGCCCTTAACCAACGGGGTTTCCCCTCACCATGGCCCTGGCTGGCCTCAGCTGCGCTGGACTGAGTACCGACTCTACCCCAAGGAAGGGGATCACCATGGACAATCCAATCTTTGCCACCCTGGACGGTAACGAAGCGGTGGCCCGGGTGGCCTACCGCCTGAGTGAAGTCTGCGCCATTTACCCGATCACCCCCTCCTCCCCCATGGGGGAATGGGCCGACAGCTGGGCCTCCGCAAACCAGGCCAACCTTTGGGGCACGGTGCCTTCGGTGGTGGAAATGGAAAGTGAAGCGGGGGCCGCCGGAGCGGTGCATGGGGCTCTGCAGGCGGGGTCCCTGACCACCACCTTCACCGCCTCCCAGGGGTTATTGCTGATGATCCCCAACCTCTATAAGATTGCCGGCGAACTGACGGCGGCGGTGATCCACGTGGCGGCCCGATCGCTGGCGGCCCAGGGGCTGTCTATCTTTGGCGACCACAGCGATGTGATGGCTACCCGGGCCACGGGCTGCGCCCTGCTCTGCTCCAACTCGGTGCAGGAGGCCCAGGATATGGCGGCGATCGCCATCCGGGCCAGCCTCGCCGCCCGCCTGCCCTTTCTCCACTTTTTCGATGGTTTTCGCACCTCCCACGAGGTGCAAAAAATTGAGCTAATCCCCGATGACGTGCTGACGGAGTTAGTGCCCTTTGACCTGGTGTTGCAACACCGCCAGCGAGCCCTCACCCCCGATCGCCCGGTGATTCGGGGCACCGCCCAAAACCCCGATGTCTACTTCCAGGCCCGGGAAACCGTCAACCCCTACTACGCCGTCACCCCAGGCATCGTGCAGGCGGCCATGGATGACTTTGCCCGCCTCACCGGACGGCAATACCAACTCTACGAGTACCACGGTGCCGCCGATGCCGATCGGGTGATCGTGCTGATGGGGTCAGGGGCGGAGACCGTCCACGAAACCGTTGACTTTCTCAATGGCCAGGGGGCCCGGCTGGGGGTGCTGAAGGTGCGGCTCTACCGCCCCCTGGATAGCCAGGCCCTGGTGGCGGCCCTGCCCCCCACGGTGCGGGCGATCGCTGTCTTGGATCGCACCAAGGAACCCGGCAGCGCCGGCGAACCCCTCTACCTGGACCTGGTGCAGGCCCTCTACGAGTTTCCAATGCCCCAGCCCCCCCGGGTGGTGGGGGGGCGCTACGGCCTGTCCTCCAAGGAGTTTACCCCCGCCATGGTGCAGGGGGTGTTTGCCAACCTGGCCCTAGAGACGCCTAAAAATCACTTCACCGTGGGCATTGTGGACGATGTCAGCCACACCTCCCTGGCCTACGACCCTGAGTTCTCCATTGAGCCCGATAGGGTCGTCCGCAGTGTGTTCTACGGCCTGGGCTCGGACGGCACCGTGGGCGCCAATAAAAACTCCATTAAAATCATCGGCGAAGACACCCCCAACTACGCCCAGGGTTACTTTGTCTACGACTCCAAAAAATCCGGGTCGGTGACCGTCTCCCACCTGCGCTTTGGGCCCGAGCCAATTCGCTCCACCTACCTGATTAGCCGGGCTAACTTCATCGCCTGCCACCAGTGGGAGTTTGTGCAAAAATTCGAACTGCTGAAGGAGGCCCAGCCCGGCGCTACCCTGCTGCTCAACAGCCCCTACGATGACCCGGCGGAGACTTGGCAGCGCCTGCCCCAGGCTATCCAGCAACAGATTATTGAGAAGCAGATCCAGGTCTACGCCATCAATGCCTACCCGGTGGCCCGGCAAGCCGGTATGGGGGGCCGGATCAATACGGTGATGCAGGTGTGTTTCTTTGCCCTGGCGGGGGTGCTACCCCGCGCCGAGGCGATCTCCGCCATCAAGCAGGCCATCCGCAAAACCTACGGCAAAAAGGGTGAGGAGGTGGTGGCCATGAATATCAAGGCGGTGGATAGCAGCCTGGACCACCTCCACCCGGTGCCGGTGGGTAGCCCCAGCGGCGATGATCACCCCCACCGCTGGGTACCCGACACCGCCCCCAGCTTTGTCCAGGAGGTGCTGGGGAAAATGATGGCCCGCGATGGTGACAGCCTCCCGGTCAGTGCCCTCCCCGCCGATGGCACCTACCCCTGTGGCACCAGCCAATACGAAAAGCGCAACGTCGCCCAGGAGGTGCCCCTCTGGGATCCTGACGTGTGTGTGCAGTGTGGCAAGTGCGTGATGGTCTGTCCCCATGCTGTGATCCGCTCCAAGGTTTACGAAGAAGGGGCCCTGGCCACGGCGCCAGCCGGATTCCAGAGCACCGCCGCCCGGGATCAGGCCTGGTCAGGGCTGAAGTTTACCATCCAGGTGGCGGCGGAGGACTGCACCGGCTGCGCCCTCTGCGTGGCGGTGTGCCCGGCGAAAAACAAGGCGGAACCCAGCAAGAGGGCGATCAACATGGTGGATCAGCTGCCCATCCGCGATCGGGAGCGGCAAAACTGGGATTTCTTCCTGGGGCTGCCCAACCCCTCCCGCGAGGGTCTGGACCTGCGCAAAATTGCCCACCAACAAATGCAGCAACCCCTGTTTGAGTTCTCGGGGGCCTGTGCGGGCTGTGGTGAGACCCCCTACATTAAGCTAGCCACCCAGTTGTTTGGCGATCGCATGGTGATCGCCAACGCCACCGGCTGCTCCTCCATCTACGGCGGCAACCTGCCCACCACCCCCTATACCACCAACAGCGAGGGGCGGGGGCCAGCCTGGTCCAACTCCCTATTTGAGGACAACGCCGAGTTTGGCCTGGGCTTTCGGGTCTCCATCGACAAACACCAAGACCAGGCCCGCCAGCTACTGCAGAGCCTGGCCCAGGGCGGATCGCCCCTGGAGGGGGATCTGGTGACCGCCATCCTCGACGCCGACCAGAGCGACGAGGCGGGGATTTTTGAGCAGCGTCAGCGGGTGGAACGGTTAAAACCGGCCCTGCAACGCTGGCTGGAGCAGGAGGGCAGCGGCGATGCAGGGCTGAAAACCCGGCTGCAGAACCTCTCCTCCCTGGCGGACTACCTGGTGAAAAAGAGCGTCTGGATCGTGGGTGGCGATGGCTGGGCCTACGACATTGGCTACGGTGGCCTGGACCACGTGCTGGCCAGTGGTCGCAACGTCAACGTGCTGGTGATGGATACGGAGGTCTACTCCAACACCGGTGGCCAAATGTCCAAGGCCACCCCCCTAGGAGCGGTGGCCAAGTTTGCCGCCGGCGGTAAACCGGCCCCAAAAAAGGACCTGGGGCTGATGGCCATCACCTACGGCACCATCTACGTGGCCAGCGTGGCCATGGGGTCTCGCCCTGAGCAAACCCTGCGGGCTTTTCTAGAGGCGGAGTCCTACGATGGCCCCTCCCTGATCATTGCCTACTCCCACTGTATTGCCCATGGCATTGACATGGCCAGGGGCATGGATCAGCAGGCCCTGGCGGTGGATTCAGGCCGCTGGCTGCTCTACCGCTACGACCCCCGCCGCCTCGAACAGGGGGAAAATCCCCTAATTCTGGATAGTCGGGCACCAAAGCGACCCCTGGAAGAGGCCATGTACAGTGAAAACCGCTTTAAGATGCTGCTGCGCAGCCATCCAACCCAGGCCAAGCAACTGCTGCAGGAGGCCCAGATCAATGTGGCCAACCGTTACCACCTCTACGAATATCTGGCCGCCCGCGACCTGCATCAGGCGCCCCCCCTGCCTAACCCCTAACCCCTAACCCCTGCCCCTTGATGACCATGAATCTGACCACCACTTACCTGGGCCTTACCCTAAAATCTCCCCTGGTGGTGGGGGCCGCCGCCCCCCTCACCGAGGATCTAACCAACCTGCGCTGGATTGAGGATGTAGGGGGAGCGGCGATCGTCCTCCATTCCCTGTTTGAGGAGCAGATTCGCCGGGAGCGGCTGGAGCTGCACCACCACAGCGAGTTTGGCACCGATAGCTTCGCCGAGGCCCTCACCTACTTCCCCGAGCCCGAGATCTTCCACCTGGGCACGGAAACCTACCTGGACCATATTCGCCAGGCTAAGGCCATGGTGGATATCCCCATCATTGCCAGTCTCAACGGCACCACCCTGGGGGGCTGGGTGGACTACGCCCGGCAGCTAGAGGGGGCGGGGGCGGATGCGATCGAGCTGAATATCTACTGGATTCCCACCGATCTGGAGCTGAGCGGCACCGATGTGGAGCAGGCCTACCTGGATATTGTGAGCGCCGTGAAGCAGGCGGTGTCGATTCCGGTGGCGGTGAAGCTCAGCCCTTTCTTTAGTAACATGGCCAACATGGCCAAGCGCCTCAGCGGCGTCGGTGCCGACGGACTGGTGCTGTTTAACCGTTTTTACCAACCGGACATCGACATCGAAAACCTGGAGGTGCAACCCAACCTGATCCTCAGTGCCCCCCAGGAGCAACGCCTGCCCCTCACCTGGGTAGCCCTGCTCTACGGCAAACTACCCCTGAGCCTGGCCGCCAGTAGCGGCATCAGCCGGGCCGAGGATGTGGTGAAGCTGCTGATGGCGGGGGCCGATGTCACCCTGCTGGTGGCCACCCTACTGCGCCACGGCATCGGCCACCTGAAAACCCTCGAGCAGGACCTGCAGCGGTGGCTAGAGGAGCACGAGTACGCGTCCCTGGCCCAGCTCCGGGGCAGCATGAGTCAACTGAAATGTCCCAACCCCAGCGACTTTGAGCGGGTCCAATACCTGCGGGCCATCCAGTCCTACCAGCCTATCTGGGCCCCAGATTACCTGGTGGTGAATGCATCAGGGTCTTGGCATGACAATCGCCAGTCTGGTTAGGACAAAGCCGCAGGTATCAAGGTGAGGCTAGAAAGCAATTCCGCCGGAGTCGATTCATCTTCTGATTGATGTCTAACTCCCACAATATCTGGCCGTGGCCTTCACCTTGCCCGCAGAATCATGTGGACTTCCAGAGCGATTTTTCAAGTGACTTCTGCCTCTAGGTGAAAGATTGACCAGCTCAACCAGGTGTGCGGATGATACAGCGAAACCCCATGTGACAGGTGGAGGTATCGATGCCTTGGGCCATGCGGGCGGCGGGGCGATAGCGACGGCAGTAATCGGGGGTACAGAGAAAGGATCCACCCTTAACCACTTTACGGGGAATGGCCACCCCAGCTATGGAGGGATCGGGGCTAGTCTGCTGACTGCCCCCCCGGGGGTTATCCAGAGTACAGCAGGCTGGCTTTTGGATCTGGCGGTGCTGCTGGTACCAATCCTCGGTCCATTCCCAAACGTTACCGATCATGTCGTACAGCCCGTAGCCATTGGGGGGAAAGTTACCCACCGGAGAGGTGCGATCGTAGCCATCGGCGGCGGAGTTATGGTATGGAAATTGCCCCTGGAAGGTATTCGCCATGAACTTACTGTCGGGATAAAGATCGTCTCCCCAAGCAAATTCTTTCTCCTCCAGACCACCCCGGGCGGCAAACTCCCACTCCGCTTCCCTAGGTAGTTCCTTTCCAATCCATTGGGCATAGGCCAGGACATCGGCGTAGGCGACATGAACGACGGGATGGTTTTCCCGTCCCTTCAAGCTACTACCCTTACCTTCGGGATGTCGCCAACTTGCTCCCCTGACGTAGGTCCACCAATTATAGTGATTAGCCTTGTCAACCGGCCCGGAAGGGGGGGTAAAAACAATAGAAGAAGGGACTAACAGGGTCGGGTCAGCACCGGGGTAGTCCGCTGGGTTGGCAGACTGCTCAGCCACGGTGACATGACCGGTGGTTTTAACAAACTTCTGAAACTGGGCATTGGTCACTGGGTAGCGATCAATCCAAAAACCATCTACCCGAACTCGATGGGCTGGAGCCTCCTCCTCATAATGGTGGTCAGAGCCCATTAAAAAAGTGCCCCCAGGAATCCAGACCATATCTTTAGCTGGGGGACGATCTGGGGTGGCGAGGGAGGACCTTAGGGTAGACATTGATATAACGGAGGAAAGGATAGATGGGGAAGGATGGAATCACTGTTCCTAATCTAAGGGACGAGCCCCAGGGGTAGGACAGGTTGTGCTGTGGTCAGGACTCGCTAGCTGTCCGCACCGAAAAAGGAGCAGGTTAATACTATCAGGACGGGCAAAGGACTGACTATTCAAAAACTGCCACTTACAGCTTTGGTTAGAACCCTTAGAAAAGCGTTGATTAATCAAGCTACAGCCTGGGCTGGCGTTGTGGCAAATAATTGGTGAGATCGCCCCCAGCCCCTAGTTTAAGGTGAGTCAGCCAACGTTACTCACCAGGGGACAATGGCTCACCCGTGGGCTGATCGTAACGCCTGGAAGCCTCACAGGCTCCAGTCATACCCTGGCCTTCGCAGAGGTTAAACTTGAGGGCGGTAATCCGTTCCCAGGTAAGGCCATCGGCACAGCTGGCATAGACCATGGGCCGAATTGATCCACCGGTAAAGAAATCCGCCTGCCACTGGCAATGCCGCCGCCGGTAGTCTAACCATAGCCGCTGGATGGAGCGCAATTGGGCTACCTCTGCTGTGGTCAGAATCTGCTCTAGATCCCCTAGTAATGCGGTCAACCGCTGATCACTGGCCTCTAGCTGGGCTTGCCAGCAGTTATTGATTTCCATCTGGGTCAACTCAGAACTACATATTGACCGGCCTGACTCAGGCTCAGCTATGACGAGTGATTGATCAGAGAAATCAGCTAAAGCCTGGACATTATAGGTCTCACCGGGCCGCATCCCAGGTAGAAGCCCAGCCGTGATCAGGGCTAAGGTCAAACCAGCATTTTTGATCATGGATAAGTTCTAACAGACAACTAGCTTCAATATATAGCGTTGGCCAGCCTGCTTAGGACAGGGTTGATCAGTCAAAACCAATAGTGAATAGGTGTTCTAGCTATCCTTCCTGGCAAGTGGCTACGGCTATCACGTCCCTAGTTTGACCGTCTAGATTATCCACCTGCGGTGGTTTTTCTAACCCATAGGTTAGCCTCCAGCATCTGGCCTCACCGTTGTCGGATCAATGGCCTCGTATTGTTCCCCCACCCAGGGCATCGTCACTAAATCCTCAAAGTTAACCTGGCGGTCCTTTTCCAGGGCTTCTATGCGGCGTTTTTCTGCATAGATTTGGGTTTGGAAATAGGCGGCCTGCTCCGGACTGACATCGGCGCCGGTTTTTTCCCACAGGGCCAGAAAGTGGCGATAGCGCTTCTCGCAAAGGTTTTTTTCCATGCAAGCGACCGCTGCACGAATCACCAGGGGACCCCGGAGGATGTCCCGCCGGGTCTTCTCACTCAGGTTTAGTAGGGCTTGTAACGGTAAACTGGCCAAACCCGTATCCGCCAGGTGATGCCGTAGCTGACTAACCAGGTCTGGGGGATTGGGAGAGTCGTGGCTCTGACTCAGTAACCGCTGCATCTGTCGCCAGAAGGCCCGGTGGTGGGAATAACTAAATTGTAAATCCCGGTCTTCTAAGACCTGATCAATCTCCTGGCGGTGGCTGGGGGAGTGGAGAAAAAGCCTTAGCAGCGCCACTTCCGCCTGTTCCAGGTAGCTGGTGCTGGAAACCGGCACCGGAGCCGGCGCGATAGTTTGGGAGGTGGCCCGCCGTTGGCGGCGTACCTGGGTGATTAAATTCTCCGCCAATAGGGGCACCAGCCGACTATCCCCATTACTGAAAATCTCGGCGCAGTAACGGACGTAGTGGGTGCGGGTATCGGCGTTGGCAATATCCCCTAGAAGGGTGACGATCGCCTGGGTGGTTTGCTGAAATTGGTCGGCCTGGCGCAGGTCCTTCCCCTCGATCAGTTGATGAATTTGCCAATCAATCCAGAGGGGAGCGGCCTCCACCAGGGCCTGGTAGTCAGGGGCGCTATGGTGTCGCAGGAACTCGTCCGGATCTTTGCCGGCGGGTAGGTTCAGGACCCGCAGTTGCACATCCCCCCGGTAGGCCATGGCCTCCACTTCCCCGATCGCCCGCTGGGCCGCCTTGACACCAGCCCGATCAGCGTCAAAGTTCAATACCACCTGCCGGGACTCGCTGTAACGCAGAACTTGCTTGACCTGGGCCGCGCTCAGGGCCGTACCCAGAGCCGCCACCGTATTTTCTATGCCGGCGGCGTGCAGGGCAATCACGTCAAAGTAGCCCTCCACCACGATCGCCCGGTCAGCCTTAGCAATGGCCGCTCGCGCTAAATCCAATCCGTAGAGGGTCTTGCCCTTGTCAAACAACTCGGTATCGGGGGAATTCAGGTACTTGGGGTTTTCCTCCCCCAGGGCCCGGCCACCAAAGCCAATCACCCGACTCTGGCTATCCCGGATGGGAATCATCAGGCGATCCCGAAAGCGATCGTAGTAGCCCTCCCCCTTCTGGCGGGGCACAATCAGTCCGGCCTGCTCCACCAGATCAACCGGATAGTGCTTTTGCTCTACCAGGTAGCCGTAGAGGGTTTGCCAGCCCCCGGGGGCAAAGCCCAACTGAAACTGCTGGATAGTTTCATCCCTCAGCCCCCGCTGCTGGCGCAGGTAGGCCAGGGCCTCGGCGCCGTCACTCTGGGCCAGGGCGTGTTGGTAGAACCGGGTGGTCACCGCCAGCACCTCATAGAGCTGTTCCCGCAGGCTCAGTTGACGCTGTAGCTCCTGCCGTTGGTTAGGTTCCAGGGTTTTCACTGGCACCTGGTAGCGCTGGGCTAGATCCAGCACCACGTCGGCAAAGGAACGCTGGTTGAGCTCCATGAGAAACTTAAAGGCATTGCCCCCCGCCCCACAGGAGAAACAATAGTAAAACTGCTTGCCAGGGCTAACGCTAAAACTGGGGGACCTATCCTCATGGAAGGGACAGAGCCCCGTAAAGTCCTTACCCTGCTTTTTCAGCACCACGTACTGGGAAACGATGTCAACGATGTCAGCCCGATCTCGCACAGCTTCAATGGTGTCGGGGTGCAGGCGGGGAGTATCCATGGCGGGTTAGGGGGTGTGCCGCAGGCGATCGCGGGTGGCTGCCAGCAGACCAAGGTCGACGTCGACGCTGGACTTACCATTATATTCAAAGGGATTGTCCAGATCCCGAATTAACAACAGCAGGTAGGTGAAGGAGGTAAACATCAGGCAGGACACCACCAGGGTTTCACTAAAGCGATCGGTGCCGATCAACAGCAGAGCGGCGATCGCCCCAATCAGAAAAACCTCCAGGAGCACGTAGGCCGGGCCGATAAAATCTGTATCTCGGCTCAACCCCATTTGCTTGACTAAAAAGCGAATCCTGGCCTGCTCTCCCTGCAGGCGGTTGATCATCGCCGGCCCAGCCAGGGGTAGAAGAATAGCAAAGTTGCTATTCAGTTGACCAATGGCCCCTTCAACCTGGTCAGCGGTTTTACCATTCCTCAGCCAGTCCAGAATCACCTCGACAAGATCGGCCAGATTGACCTGTAGGGGATCGGGGTCGTACTCTGGGTGGACCTGAGCCAGAACCAGATTAGTGTCCTGCATCGTCTCCACCGAGTTGGCAATTTGTACCGGCATATCGGCACTGTGGTTATAGCCACTCAGGGTACCTGCCAGGGTAAAAGCAATCACAAAGGTGGCGGCGCCAAAGAGGGCTCCGGTTTGAGAGTCAAAGGTCCAGGGTTCCCATCCGAGACGATGGCTGGCTAGTTTGGCCAAACCGAAAAGAATTGTCAAGGGCAAAATGGTGATCAGTAAGCGCCACTTGCTAGAACTGAGTAAAGACCCCATGGTAGTTAACCTTAGTGTTTTAGAACTGGGGTATGGTCCGTTCTAGCCCAACCTGCACTACCCTGGCCAAAACCCCGAGAGTTAATATTTACTCTACCCTAAAGCTCAACCTCTACCCCCAAGTCGTTATGGCCTTGCCGGCAGCAGGTCTATACTAAGCCTAGAATTCTTTAGCGGTAGGCTAATGCCGAAGTTCCTACAATAGAATTGATCAGCATAGGTAGCTGAGGTGGTTAAAGCTGCCTCATGGGTTTTGGTCGTGTTCTTCTAAGTGACCCACTTCCACGGAACCCATCTCTGCGCCCTTCCATAATTAAGGATATTTCCATGGAAACACTGGCATTGACTCCGACTAATGTTGAGCAGGTCCTTGAGGACCTCCGTCCTTACCTGATGGCCGATGGCGGCAATGTGGAACTTGTGGAAATTGATGGCCCGGTGGTAAAACTGCGCCTGCAGGGAGCCTGTGGGTCCTGTCCCAGCTCCGCCATGACCCTACGCATGGGAATTGAGCGCCGTTTGCGGGAATTTATTCCAGAAATTGCTGAGGTAGAGCAGGTAATCTGAGGTGGATTACTCGACCGAGGGATGGGGGTCGCCTAACCCGGGTTATCCCTATCCCCACTACCCTGATCTATGGTCTAAACTAGACAGCATAGCCCTGGGCCATGGGGCGGACGAGAGCTAGAGCGCCTATCCAGTTTTGATTTTCATTGATCAACTCTGCCCCGGGCCTTCTGGCCAGTGCTATGGCTGCAGGGTAACCGGGGGAGATTCGTTGCTATGGCTGGATTTACAGATTTAGTTAAAAAAACCTTCTATCTTGGAGTGGGCGCTGCTGCCTATGCCGGGGAAAAGGCCAGCAGTACTCTAAAAGATCTACAAAAAGCTAACCCCGGCTTCAGACATCTGCAGGAACAGGCCCAGTCCTTAGTCAATGGGCTGGTGGATCGGGGAGAAGTCACGGCGGAAGAGGCCCAGAGAATTATGAATGAGTGGATGAAGCGTCATCAGGGCGAGTCCGGTGACCCTAGTCCCCTTGATGATCAGTCTATTATCCCGGCGGATCCTCTCTCGGGTCTCCGGCAGCAGGTCACTAACCTCCGGCAGGAATTAGATAATTTACGACGAAAGCCGAGGGATAGTTAATGGAAGATTGGTCTCAACACCTGGTAAATGAACTGAGTAAAGTTGCCCAGCAGCTAGATGAACAGCTGATTCGCCCGACGGAGCAGTGGCTAGAGGAGATAGCTGATCGGTTCCTAGAGATTTCAGATCAGTGGGTTGGTAATACCGAAAATCGGGAGTCCCCCCCCCATGATGCTCAATACTCAGAGTTAGAGTCCTTCCTAGACCGCCTGAATCAAACCGTAGAACCCATGGAACGTTCTCTGAACCAACAGGTGGATGAAGTCGTGGCCCAGTTCGATCAGGTTCTCGCTCCATTGGTGAGCGGCTTATCTAGTCTTGATCAGTGGCTTGAGAATGTCTCAACCCCCCTTAACAATACCGTCGAGCCCATTTTACAGAACTATCCTGCCTGCGTGGGATGTCGAAATTTTTATGGTCGAGCCCATGGTGGTAATACCCTGGTGTGTGCCATGCATCCCTTTGGTCCTGAAGATCGGCAACAATGCCTCGATTGGGAATCGGTTTATCACTAAGGGCTGGCAAGTCCAGGTTCAATCCACCAGGGCAACCAGGGTAGTCTCAACCGGAAAACCGGCCGCCTTCCAGGCCGCTACGCCTCCCCGCAGAACACTTACCCTTGAGTAACCGGCCTGGCGCAACTGCTCTGCTGCGATCTCTGCCTCCGCATCAGTAGTGCCATAAATATAAAGGTCGCGATTCCACTCAAAGCAGCGAGGGACAGTAGTCAATAAGTCCGAGTAAGGAATAGATACTGACCCGCTAACGTGGGCTTCTTGAAAGTCGTGCCGCTCTCGAATATCAATGATGGTTAGGGCGGGTTCACCCCAATCTAGACGTTGTTTAAGATCGTAAATCCGCGATGTTGGCCGCAGAGCAGTAGACTTAGATCCCATAAATAATGAAAACCAGAGATGCATAGCTAAAATTATCCTCAGGAAAAATAAGCCAAGGTGCAGTTTTTAAGCCGATGACACAAAGGGAAGGCTCAAATGCCAGCGTATAAAAATAATTTCACCGCCGCTGCTTAAGCTGAGACGCAAACTGTTGTATTTTTAATGTAACAACTTTGAAATCTTTGTGCAAACTTTTGTTTGAATATCTAGACATCATTTTTTAGTACTAAAGTTGGTACTAGACTTTGTCTAATTTGAAACCTGAAGTTTGCCACCCTTTGGCAAGCAAGCTACGCCCTCTGGGAGATGGCCCCGGGATGAGGAATAGAACTATGGTTTTCAAATGGATTTGGTTGAAGTGGGCTGGCTAAAACTATAGAAAAGGCTGGGCCAGGAAAAAGCTAGCGATGGACTTAGCGTCAATCACCTCGCCATCCCTGATTAACCCCTGGAGCGCTGTCGGTTCTAATAACACCACCTCTAGGTCCTCATCCTCATCCATGCCAGGGGACTCAACCGCTTCCAGGTCGGTGGCCAGAAAAGCATAGATGATTTCATCGGAGTATCCTGGGGCCAGGGGAAAGTCACCCAGGGGCGCCCAGGTGGCGGCCCGGTAGCCAGTTTCCTCCTGGAGTTCTCGTCTGATGGTATCCGCCGGTGCCTCCTGGGGCTCCAGGGTGCCGGCAGGAAACTCTAACAGTCGCCCCATCATGGCAAACCGGTACTGACGCACCATCACCAGGCGACCATCGGGGGTTACCGGCACGGCCAGGGCACCGCCGGGATGGCGAATGCATTCCCAGTCCCCCTCCACCTGGTTAGGTAGGCGCAGGGAATTGACTTCGAAGTTAAACTTTCGCCCCTGGTAGAAGAGGCGTGATTGCAAGAGCTCTGGGGGTTCGTGGCCGAGGGTCATAGTTTGTTAGGGGGGTCAACTGACTGGAAGTGCATAGGAGCATTGTAAGGGCAGTGCTTCCCTGACTCCATCGGCGGGGCGTGGTGATTGCCCCTAAAATAGAATCTATCGCTCTAGCCGCAGGTAAGGGGGGGCGGTAAACCAGACCACCGGCCCAGTCTTAGCTTGGACCAAACCACTGGAGCCTGGTATGGTGGCCAAAGTGATCATTTCCAGGAGGGCTAGCCGATGACCACAGAAATTCTCAGTAGTCGCCACTACCAACAGATCGTCAGCCTGCGATCGCCGGGTTACGGTCTCCACCCCCTGACCCACCAAGTGCAGGAGGTCGTCCACCACTCCGGGGTGCGGACTGGGCTCTGCACAGTATTTTTGCGCCACACCTCCGCCAGCTTGATCATTCAGGAAAATGCCGATCCAGATGTGCTGGCGGACCTGGAAAGCTTTATGGCTAGACTGGTACCGGAGAACCATCCCTACCGCCACTGCAGCGAAGGCCCAGACGACATGCCCGCCCATATTCGCACCGCCCTGACCCACAGCTCCGAAACCATTCCCATTAGCGATGGCCGCCTCACCCTGGGCACCTGGCAGGGCCTCTATCTTTGGGAACACCGCCGGGCTCGATCAACCCGCCAGTTAGTCGTTCATATCATGGGCTGCTAGCATGGCCCTGAGCTTCGACCCCCTGGAGTTTAGCCCCATCCCCACCCCGCCGCCGGGCTTTAGATCGGGTTTTGTGGCGATCGTGGGTCGGCCTAATGTGGGCAAGTCCACCCTGATGAATGCCCTAGTGGGGCAAAAGGTGGCAATCACCTCCCCCACCGCCCAAACCACCCGTAACCGGCTGAGGGGAATTTTATCCACCGATCAGGCCCAGATTATCTTCGTCGACACCCCCGGCATCCACAAACCCCACCACGAGCTGGGCAAAATCCTGGTCAAAAATGCCCGTCTAGCCCTGGATGCGGTAGACGCCACCCTGTTTGTGGTAGATGGGACGGTACCGGCGGGACGGGGTGACCAGTTTGTCGCCGATCTGCTGGGGGCTAGTCCAGGTCCGGTGATTGTGGGCATTAACAAGGCCGATCTACAGCCCCCCGACCCTGAGGCCGGTGCCATTGATGCCAGTTACCAGGCCCTGGCCAACGCCCATGACTGGCCCCTGGTGAAATTCTCCGCCCTGGAGGAAACCCAATTAGATAACCTCCTGCAGGTGCTGATTAGGGGGCTGGAGGAGGGTCCCTACTACTACCCCCCCGATCTGGTTACCGATCAGCCCGAGCGGTTTATTATGGCGGAGCTCATCCGCGAACAGATCCTGCTGCATACCCGGGAGGAGGTGCCCCACTCGGTGGCGATCGCCATCGATCGAGTGGAGGAAGATCCCCAAATTACCCGTATTTTGGCCACCATTCACGTAGAGCGCGACTCCCAGAAGGGGATTTTGATTGGCAAACAGGGCTCAATGTTAAAAACCATGGGCTCCGCCGCCCGCCAGCAAATTCAAAAACTGGTGATGGGGCCGGTGTACCTGGAGTTATTCGTTAAGGTAGTCCCCCATTGGCGCCAGTCCCGCCGCCGCCTGGAGGACTTTGGCTATCGTGTGGAGGAATAGTCACCATGACCCTAGCTGACCGCCAGGAGGCTAACCTGGTCAGTACCGATCCGGACCTGGGCCTGGTGCTGGTCACCATTGATAGTGAAGCCAAAGGCCTGACCCTGGCCCGCCAGCTTGTGGAAAGCCAACTGGCCGCCTGCGTCAGTCTCACCCCGATTCAATCGATCTATCGATGGCAGGGACAGGTGCAGGCTGAGCCGGAGTGGCAGTTGGTGATCAAAACTAATCTCACCCGGCTGGCCCAGATCAGCCAGCTGATTACCCAGCACCATCCCTACGATCTGCCAGAAATTATTGCCCTGCCGATTATTGCCGGTTTGACCTCCTACCTGAGCTGGGTGCGGCAAGCCACTGAGGAGACCTGCAATCCGGCGGATTCCCCCTAGTCAGGACGGCTTCCCCTCGAGCTGGGGAGCCAGGGGAGCCTCCGGATTAATCCTGAGCAGACTGCCAGGCCGGTGCCTCTCCCCCAGGGCTGGCGATTGACCCCAGACAATCTGCTGGCTGCCAGGGGGTAGATCCCCCTGGGGCCTGCAGGTCAACCACACCACCGGGGAGCTAGGCAGGGGCAGGGAAGAGGCCGGGGGGGTGAGGGCGATCGTCGCCAGCGCCGCTAGCACCGAGGGGCGATCGCGGTACTGCTGCCCTGGATGCAGCCAGAGGGTGACGGCATCGCCCCGGCGACGGGCGTAGTGGTAAAGGGAGGCGGCGGCAGTCACCGCCTGTTCAAAGCTGTCCGTTGACCAGGGGGCAGTGGTGTGGAGGGCAAGGGTGATGGCCCGCTGATGGTTGGGAGAGTCTACCTCTCGCACCCGCAGTTCCCCCAGGCGGGCACTGGTGCGCCAGTGGATCAGGCGACTGGGGTCTCCCCATCGGTAGGGTCGTAGGGACCGGGTTAAGCCCTCGATCTGACCCTGCCGGCGATCGTCAAGACCCTCAACCCCCTGCCCACCGGCCTCCAGGATAGGGCAGTGGCCCAGGGGTAAAATTTGGGGATAAATTATCAGGGTGCCCTCGGTCTCCAGGGTACGGCGCCGCCAGGCTAACCCCAGGGGGGCGGCGGTGCGTACCACCACCCCCGGCCAGGGGTAAATACCCCGTTGGCGGGCATAGCTGCGATACTGGCAGGAGACCGTACCCCTGGCGGGCAGGTAGGCCACCGCCTGGGTTTGGCATCCGCCCAACCCCTGGGGTAGGGGATCGATGATTTGCAGGGGCCCCTTGTCCCAAGCATCATGATTGGTCAGGTCTAATTCGATCAACAAGGCGTCCCCCACTGACCGGGGGGGCAGGGGAGATCGCTGCAACTCCAAATGTTCTAGCTGACGCACCGGCTGCCGGACCGCGATCGCCAGCAGGGCTGCCATACCCCCACTGATGACGTAGAGCCACCCCGATAGGGTATTGGTGGCGGCCCCCAGGAAAAAAAACATCAGACCCAGGAGTAACCAGCCACTATAGGCCGGGTTGACCCAATGTTGCTCTAGCCAGGTGGCGATCCCGATCAATTGCTTTTTAGTCATTTCCCGTCTCCTCACCCCCATCACCAAGGCACCCGCCCGCCGCTTAAAAATCATCCCATAATAGAACTGAAGACCCTCCTATCCTCCAGCCATGACCTCAACCACTACTCCACCCACCACAGAACTAACCCCTAGCTACCGCCTGGCTGTGGCGATCATAGCCCTGGCCCTACCCCTGGGTTGGCTACAGCTCTGGCTGGGGCTGGGGGTCGGGTTATTTGGCCTATTTCTCCTGGTGCAAACCCTCACCCTACGCCTGCGGTTTACCCCAGACGCCCTGGGGGTCTACCGCGGCGATCAAGAAATTCGCCACTTCCCCTATGCCCAATGGTACTACTGGCAAATTTTCTGGCGCCCCCTGCCGATTTTGTTTTACTTCCGCGAAGTCAGCAGTATTCACTTTTTACCCATGCTTTTCAGCCCTGATCAATTGCGGGATTGCCTGGAACGCCATTGCCCCAATCCCTCCACCAGCCCTGAGGCCTAGCCCCCTTTCGACGAAAGGCCTTCAACTGATAGCCTGGTAAATAATTTATAGAGATCGCCATGGCCGCTGATCAGTCCCCTAACCCATTCCCCCCATCAGACCCCTTAGCCAATCTAACCTCCCCTGGGGCAACGGAGGGGGCGGCACCAAAGTCAGACTGGAGTAGCCGTCTTGACGGTCTACGGCAGGAGGAGGCGGATCTAAAGCTCCGCATCGCTGATCTGCAAACCACCTACAATCGCCTCAGTCAAGACCAGGTGGAGAAGGTTCAGCGTCAGTTGAGTCGCCTGATCGAACAGGGCACCGCCGATCTGGAACAACGGAAACGTACCCTACAACTTGAGGTGGAAAAGCTAGAACGGCGACAGGACCGTATCCAGGTGGAAATGCGCAGCACCTTTGCTGGCGCCTCCCAGGATCTGGCTTTACGGGTTCAAGGTTTCAAAGACTACCTGGTGGGCAGTCTGCAGGAACTGGCCGCCGCCGCTGAGCAACTCAACCTCTCTCCCACCGCTGGGCCCCAGTCCTCCTTCGAGAGCTCTGAGCAACCCCGGCGATTGGGCGCTCCAGAGGTCAGCCCCTCGCCCCTGGGGTTCGCCACCAATACCTTTGAGGATCAAACCGATCGGATTCGCAGTTTACTAGACCAGTACCGCATGAGACCTGACTACTACGGTCCTCTGTGGCAGTTGCGTCGTACCTTCGAGCCCATCCATGGGGAGCGCATTTCTAACTGGTTCTTTAGCCAGGGGGGGCGGGGAGCGGTGAAAAGCATGGGCAGCCGCCTACAGAATGTGTTGGTGGCCGCCGCCGCCATCTCTATTCTCCGTACTCTGTATGGCGATCGCCTCCACACCCTGGTGCTCTCCAATAGCCCAGAGCGCCTGGGGGAATGGCGACGGGGTTTACAGGATTGTCTTGGCATTGCCCGCACCGATTTTGGTAGCGGCCAGGGAGTCATGCTGTTTAATGCCCCAGAGCCACTGGCTCAGCGGGCTGAACGCCTGACTGCCATGGGTGATTTGCCCCTAATCGTCGTGGATGAAGCTGAAATGGTGATCAGCTTAGCCCTGTTGCAATTTCCCCTCTGGCTAGCCTTTGCCCCCGATCCCTTAAGTCCTCTAGATTATCCCGCCTAGTACTCGGTGGCGTAAATTCCACAATCCTTCAAGAGGGGGTCAGAACTCAGTAATTAGGAGAAGCAAACCTATTTACGCCGGGGTCTACTAGTCAAAAATAACCTCGGGCAGACCATCTAAGCTATGCAAACCAAAACGAGGATTTTGAATAGCCTCGTTTAACCCAACGATTAAATACCCCCAGGGGAATTCGAATCCCCGTCGCCTCCGTGAAAGGGAGGTGTCCTAGGCCTCTAGACGATGGGGGCCTATATAACGTAAATATCAGTATAGATAAGGGTATAGACCCTTGTCAAACGTTTTTACAACAGTTCAGCAATTGTAAATTCAGAATTTGACAGTTTTTCAGGGCTTCCGCGAGGACAGAACAATTGGATGGAGGCGGTGGGATGGAAGAGCAACGGCTGAGTTTTGCGCTCATGCTGAGCTACCTGAATCGAGTGGTGGAGGGGGTTGAGGATCCCTGTCAGCGGAGTAATGCTCAACGCTATGGCCGATGGGATCTGGTGGGGTTTTAGGTCAGCGATCGCGCTACCCCCCTTGACCGTGTCAATTCTAAGGGCTTTCTTCTCCAGCAACGCGTCGAAGCCGTCCGTATTTTTGACCTGTATTTTTACCATGCCCAGTATTTTCTCGGATCAGCCGTGGCTATGGCTTCTACAAATACTGGCTGTAGTCTTGGCTTAGGTACAACGCCCGCTCGGCCTTGCGCCGCCGCTCTAGACCCGGCAGCACTTCGCCGCCCGCATAGACCCAGCGCAAAAACTCATCGGCGGCCCCGGCAAAATCTCTGCCGTTGTGTTTTTTGAGCAGGGTCGAGTCTTGGTAGGCCCCCAGGCCGACATTGAAGGAAAACGACACCATGGCCGAGAATTGGTCTGAGGTGGTGGTAGTGGTCACAGCCTGGGTGACCCCGGCTTCAAAAACATTGAGATCCTGCCGCAGAATGGTTTCGGCTTCCGCCGTGGTGATGGTCATGCCAGCATAGACCGTCGGCGACCCCGCCATGGAGGTGTGGCCGTAGCCGATCGTCCATACCCCCACAGAATCTTGGTAGGCGGTGGTGCGGAGCCCTTCGAAGGATTTAATGATTTCAATACCGGCGTCGTTGGTTTTGCCGGAGTTTGCTGAGGGCGGGGGCGGCGGGGGCGGCGGCGGGGCCACCCACTGCTCGGGCTCCGGGGCACCGGTACCCAGGGCAATGGTCATGGCGCTGGGGGCGTCGGGTCGCAAAAACCAGGCCTCCATACCGGTCACGTCGATGGTCTGCTCCTGGGGATTGCTGGTAGAAGGATATTTGGTGATGCGAGACAGCCAGGTGTTTCCCTGCATCAGATAGATGGCGTTGTCCGTTTCTTTAATCCAGGTGCCCATGGTCTGCTTTCCCTTAGTAACCGTAATCCCACCGGGCGTTGTAGCCTCGGGTGTCAATGTGGGTGAACACCGTTGAGCTGGCTAGGCCGCCTTTGTTGCCCCACCAGGCATCGAGGTCAGCGTAGACATCGTAGGGGTGTTTGCCCGGCACGACAAAGTCAACCGCATCCCCAGACATGTGGCGAGACTGGGAGGCTCCCCCCACCGCCGCATTGGTGGCCGGGTCTCGATACCAGGAATTCACTTGAATGGGGACACCGCCGTAGCGGCGGCGAACGTCTTCCATTACCTTAGCCACATTCAAAATGCCGTAGACAATGCCAGAATTTTCGGGCTTGCGGTAGTAGCCGGTGGAGGGGTCAGCGTGGACGGATTCTCCCCAGGTAAAGTGGCCCCGTTCACCGTACTGGGTCTGGGGATAGATGGGGTCGTTGGCGTAGTAGGTGCCCGAAAATCCAGGAAACGTCAGGGCCATGCCCCGGTCGGCTGGGTTGGCGGGTTGGCCGGTGCTGCTGCTGTTGCTGTCGTCGGGCTGGTTGCCAATTTCAGTGCCCGAAATTTTAATATCTGGCACAAAACAGTACCAGGTGTTGCGCTTTTTCGGCCCTAAATAGGCCCCCTGGAGAGCCACCTTGACATGGTTTTTCTCCGGCTGGTCATAGGAGTTGACTAAAAAGACGGTCTTCTTTTTGACTAGAACCTTTTCGTCGGCAGACAGCTCTGAAGACATCGCTGGAGATGCCTTAAACACCGTATCGCCAATAGTTTCCAGGGTTTGCTGTTGACCGGAAATCTGGATGTCTGGGGTGTAAACGTACCAGGTGGTCTCTTGCCCGGAGCCCAGGGTGGCCTCCGCCAGTTCAACTTGGGTGTGCTGGTTAGCGGCGGGTAGGGAATGGATCAATTTGAGCTGGGTTGCGTTGCTAACAAAGACCTTAGCGGTCGCAGGCAGCTCCGACGACTGCTTGGGTTCCAGTTTGAAATAGGTGTCGCTGATCACCGTCAGGGTAATGTCGACCACCAGTTCGGTATCGGGGAAGTACAGGTACCAACCGGTGGTTTTTTGATCGCCCAGGGTGGGCTCGAGCAGTTCCACCAGCCAGTGGCTATTGCCCACGTCGGTGTAGGACTGGATGTTGAAACTGGAGCCCTTTTTCACCAGTACCTTTTGGGCGTCGGTCAGTTCGCTGGATGATTTGGGGCTGAGCTTGAAGTAGGTGTCGCTGATCACCTTGAGCTGGGCCCCGCTGTGGTTGGGGGGGGCCACGGTCTCAGTGCCGTCGCCGGGCCGTTCGGGCCGTTCGGGCAGGGCTGGCGTTGAGCTGGCCGGTTCGGGTTCAGGGGCCCCGGTACCGACGGCTACGGTCATGCGTCTGGGTTTATCGTCTCGGCCAAACCAAGACTTTACGGTCTTGATATCCACCACCTGCTCTTGGGGGTTGGTCTGGGAGGGGCGTTTGATCACCGAGGCAATGTAGGCATTGTCTTCCATCAGGTAGATGGCCTGGTCGGTTTCTTTAATCCAAGTGCCCATGGTGGTGCTTTCCTCTATTTCTGGCCTCTGTTTCTGGCCTGTGCGGCTTCCTTAAAGACTGGCTAGTGAAGGCTATAGGTAAGCCTAGCAATAGAACGCTATCTCAGGGTAGCGGTGGCAATTTGGCCGTTGCGGCCCACATCGAGATCGAGCTGCTGGTTGTTGCGATCGAGCCCCATTAGACCGGGGGTCTCCACCACCAGACTCCAGCCGTCGGCCTGGAGCTGGGCGATCGCCGCCTCCACCGGCATGCCCACCAGGGTTTGCGGAAACACCGCCACGGGGTTGACCGGTTCGAGCCCTAACCAGGCCCGCAGGGAGTCGTTGATCGCCTGGCGCTGCTCCAGGGTCAGCACGGATCGAAGGGCCAGATTGCGGGCATAGACCAGGTCGTCAAGGGTGCGTCGAGCGGCGACGGCCTGGTTGCGGGCTTGGGTCAGGGCGTCATTGGTCGTCGAGGGCACCAGCCGATCGTTGAGAACGGTCAGGGCTTCACCGTAGGCGATCGTGGCGGCTTCAATTTGAGGCTGGTAGGTGGCAAAAATGGCGTCTAGCTGGGCCACCTGATCGGGGGTCAGGTTCCCCAGACCCAGGTCTGGGGGGACATCGGACTGGGCGGCGCGATTGTTTGGGGCGTTCGGGGTGCCAGGGCCGCTAGGGGCTGTGACCATGGGGGCCGTGGGCTGCGCCAGCGGCATACTCTGGGGCAAGCCGGGCGGGGTCTGGGCCGCCATCGGTGTAGACCAGATGCTGGCCAACGCTGCCAGACCTAGCCCAGCATAGGCCGGGGTGAGACGGTGGGGGACTGGCATCAGTGAACTCCTTTTGATAGCGATCGGCGTTGCTTGACCGATGGGGCGCATCCCACAGACCCGCTGGCCCCAAGCGTTCCATGACCTAGACTGGCCTGGTGATGCTTAACAAAGTGTAGTGTAGGCCAGAAAGATAAGGAGGTTATAACCTTGGGTGACTCCTGGAAAATAGGTTCCCCGATGGTGGGCCGTGCCCTACAACGGCTACAGTCACTGGATAAAAGCTGAAATCTTCTTGCCTGGAAATCTCCTTGCGATCGCAGCGGTGATCGCAATTTAGAGGATGGGTAGAGGATGGGGGATTGAGAGGAGTGCGCGTGATCATGCTGTTTACCTGACATCCCATGAAACTGGATCATGTTGTCCCCTGGGGCAGAACCTTGGCAGAATACCAGCTCATGTTTGATCTGACTAACGTCGATCTAGAGACTCAAATTTTGGGTTGTGGGGATGGGCCGGCCAGCTTCAATGCTGAAATGAAAGCCCTGGGGCATACCGTAGTTTCCGTCGATCCGATCTATCAATTTTCCGCTGACCAGATTAGGCAGCGGGTGCAAGCTACCTATGATCCGATCATCTCCCAGGTCAGACAAAATTCGCACCGCTACCGTTGGCATACCTTTCACGATGCCGATCAACTGGGGCAGGCCCGCCTCGCGGCCATGGAGCGGTTTTTGCTGGACTACGAAGCGGGTCTGAGCGAAGAACGTTACCGCTGTCAAGTGCTGCCAAACTTGGGTTTGGCTGACCATCAATTTGAGTTGTGTCTGTGCTCGCACCTGCTTTTTTTATATGCAGAGCAGCTCTCTCTAGAGTTTCATCTGGCGGCGATCGCGGAACTGCTGCGAGTCGCTGCGGAGGTGCGAATTTTTCCGTTGCTCACCCTGGGTGGAGAACCCTGCCCATACCTGGAGATCATCCTTAAGGCGCTGCACCGGGATGGGTTTGAGGCGCGGGTACAATCCGTTGCCTACGAGTTTCAGCGGGGTGGCCATCAGATGTTAAAGGTGAATCGTGGTGAACCCGTTGGCTCCCAATGGCCCTCATAGTGAGGGGATGTTTGAAAAGGGTATTTTGGGGTGCTGTTCGGCCTAGGGCGATCGCTCTTATCTTTGTCTTATGACTTTACCTTAAATTGTGTAATACACTACTCGTCTTGACCAGGCCATGGCCTGGTTTTTACGCTGTCTGGCCCCCGGAAATACTCCCGGAAATACCCCAGGATTGGGCCTATCCTGAGGCGCGTGATCGCCATGACGTTCAATCATCGCCATGGCGATCAAACCTCCACTTAGGCCCTCTTACCTCCCTCTTACCTATAGTTGTGAAGAACCTCTGTATGGTCAAATCATCTCGAATCGTTACCATCATGCTGGCGGGTTTGGCGGGCTTGGGCCTGGGGACGGCAGGCCCAGCCGCTGAACCCGATGGGGTGGGGACTGATCTGTTCCTGGCCCAGGCCGCCTCGGCACCTAGCCTAGGGCAGAGATTCCAGTCGGAATCCGGGCGCTACTCGGTGCTGGTACCCCTGGGCACCCAAGCGACCAGACCCACGACGGTGAACGGTCAGACCCTAACCTGGACGGTGTCTACCGCTCGCCAGGGGGACACCGTCTACGGGGTCGCCTACACAGACCTCCCCCTAGAGGTGCTGGCGATGGGGCGAGAGGCGGTGATTGAGAGTCTCAAGGCCCGCCCCTTCTGGGCAGAGTTTGACTGGGAGGCCCTTGGCAATCGGGGCCAGCGGGTCAGCCTGGGTGACTTGCCGGGGATTGAATTTGTCCACCTAGCCGAGGGGAGAACCTCGGTGGTGCAGTTCTTTTTGGCCAATCGTCGCCTCTACGCGGTCATGGCTTCGGCCACGGATCTTCACAGTGCTAACCAGTTCGTCGCCTCCTTCGCCATTGACGATCTGTGGCGGCCCTTTGTGAGTGAAGCGGGTCAGTTTTCGGTCGATCTGCCCATGGCTCCGGTCTTCACGCCCCAGCAGGTCACCTACCAGGGCACCACCCTGGACTGGTGGCAGTATGTGGGCTACAACCTCTACGCGCCGGGCGATCGCTACGGGTTTGCCTATGCCGATTTGCCCAGTAGTCTTAACCCCCAAGATCCCGATGCCCTGCTGCAGGCAGTGGCTACCCTGGTGCTGACGGAACTCGATGCGCCTCACCTGGTCACCCAGGGCACCGTCATTGCCCTCGGGGAG
>JBEIGU010000035.1:0-30831 GCA_040381765.1 Leptolyngbya sp. | reverse complement strand
GGCCATACCCGTCAGTGCCAGCCCTACCTCCGGTCCAACTCCCCCTGGGGCCCTATTACCCCTGGTCATGGCCCCCCCGACCCCACCCCGGCAACAGACAAAGGAGGACCGATCCAGTCCCGCCATCCTGCAGGGGGTGGTGGCTACCGGTGATGGGTTTTTAATCAAAATCACCGGAGCCGCCAGATCCCCCTCCCTTCAGTTCATCGATGATGGCCCAGAGGCTCCCCTGGCGATTCTTGATCTACCCGGTACCATCGTGGCCCCGGACCTGCAACCTGAGGACTTTCCCAGAAACCGCTACGGGGTGATCAGTTGGCAAGTCAGCTCGGCTAACCCCTCGCCAGACTTGACCCGATTGATTCTACGGTTAGCCCCGGGTAGTCCGCCATGGCGTCTACTGCCTAACCAGAGCGGTGTCATCCTCCTGCCCCCCATCGGCGTCTCTCTGGAGTCGCCATCGGCTGGCCCCGACCAGCCCACTAACGCGGGAGCAGCGTCGGTTACCCCAGCTGCACCGATTGCTGAGATCCCCTCCCAGCCCCCCCCCCCATCCCCCGCTTTGCCGCCATCCCAGTCACGCCCCACGGTGGTGATTGATCCTGGCCACGGTGGTCGTGATCCCGGGGCTGTGGGCATCGGCGGCCTGCAGGAAAAACGGGTGATCTTCCCAATCTCGCTGCGGGTAGCAGAGTTACTCGAGGGTCAAGGGTTAACCGTTCTTCTCACCCGTCGCCAGGACATCAGTCTAGACTTGCAAAGCCGGGTAGATATTGCCAACCGGGCCAGGGCAACCGTGTTTGTCAGTATTCATGCCAATGCTATTAACCTCAGTCGCCCCGATGTGAATGGTATTGAGACCTACTACGCTGGCGCCAGTGGCCAACGCCTGGCCGCCACCCTGCAAGCCAGTATGCTGGCGGCAACCGGGATGAATAATCGAGGGGTGAAACAATCCCGGTTTTACGTGCTGCGCCGTACCGCCATGCCCGCCGCCCTGGTGGAGGTAGGCTTCGTTACCGGCGCTGAGGACGCCCCCCGGCTGGCAGACCCAGCCTGGCAGGAGGTGATGGCCCAGGCCATTGCCACCGGCATTCTGAACTATCTGCAGATCGGTGAATAAAGAGTGACCCTGGATAGGTGAGACCGGCCTGATTGTCTATGATGGTAATTAGGTCAGGCCCTAGCCCTGGGATTTGATCGGGTTAGGAAGAGTGGAGATAGATGACTCGACTAAGCACGACTGGCCTCAGCCTGGTGATTACCCTGGCGGGATTGATCACTCCAGGCTGGGGATTGCTGGGCCTGGGGCAGGCGGCGGAGCCTCGGGCCTCCTCCTGTCCAGCACCGGTATTATCTCGCTTGATTCGCCATCGGGTGGCCAGGGGGGAAACCCTGGCCACTATTGCCGAAGCCTATAACCTGATGGCAGGTACCATCATTGGCCTTAATCCTAGTCTGCAGTCCGCTGGTATTCGAGTTGGCCAGGAGCTAGTGATTCCCCCCTACAACGGTATTCAGGTGCGGGTTAATGCTGGCCAGACCTGGGCCCAGGTAGCAGAGGTCTATAGCACTCGGGCGGATCTGCTGTTTGAGGCCAATGGCTGCATCAGCACTGTTCCAGCGATTATTTTTGTGCCAGGGGTTAACTGGTTCCCAGGGATAGCGGCTAACCCCAGCCCGTCACCTCGCCGCTCTCTGGGGGGCTATCCCCTACCGACCCCCGCCCCCCTACTACGGCCCTACGGCTGGCAACCGGATGCAACCCAGAACAAGGTGGTGTTTAACACGGGGGTGGCCCTTGCCAGTCCGGCGGGCACGGCAGTGCTTGCGGTCGCTGATGGCACCGTCGCCTTTGCCGGGACGGACCCCGTCTACGGGCCCTTAGTGGTGGTCAACCATGCCCAGGGGCTGCAAAGCCGCTATGCCAGTATCGCTAACCTAAGGGTTAAGTCGGGGCAACGCCTGCGCCAGGGCGATCGCCTGGCCCTGGTGGCTCCCAGTGCCAATGACCAGCCTACCTTTCTCTACTTTGAAGTGCGGTTAAACTCTGCCATGGGTTGGGTCGCCCAGGACCCGGCTGATTTTGTGGCCGGTATGGCGGAGCCTTAGCCCCCTGGTTAGTTGGATTGGCTAGCACAGCCTGGGTAGGCTCTCTAGCTTCCCTTTGCTCCGTTGCAGAGGGCTACAACCATAGCTGCCCTAGTCTAGGGGCTGACTGGCGGCGAACTGGTGGGCCAGGTAGGCTCGATAGCCCCGCTGGGGATGCCAGCTGATGGCCCCGTCCCGTTCTGGACAAAATACCTGGATCCCTTTGTCTTTCAGACTTTGCTCCAGTTCGGTAGAGAGCTGCCGGGTGGCGGCGATGGCCACCCGGGGCTGTACCGCCGCCAGCAAGGCCGGAGACAAGGGGGAACCATCCCACCACAGTACCTCGCTGGCCAGGGTGGTGGGGGCGGTGAGCAGCTGCTCTTGCTGGGTTGGGTTCAAACCGCTAAGCAGCAACCAGGAATGGTTTGCCCAAAAGGTGAACTGCAGGGCCGTAGCCGGGCTGGCCAGGGCCGTGACCTGCTGTCGCCCCAGGGGTTGGGGCTGGTGCACGGATAGGCGCTGTACCGGCAGGCCCTCAACTGGCCCGTCGCCCATCTGATATATGCGGTCTACGGGGGTTTTGCTGGCAATGGTGCGCCAGTTCTCCAGGTCGCTGTGGCCGGCGGTAACGCCGTAGTCCAGACGGTTAATGCCGGCCTGGCGCAAAAAGGGAAGAACGGTATAGAAACCGGTGCGATCGGTGCCGCTGTTGACCAGCAGGCTAGACTGGTGGTCTTGTAATACCAGTACCGGGTCCTTAGCGGCGGCTAACACCGTCACCTGGGTAAGGGTGGCGCTGCGATACCAGAGTGGCCCCAGGGCCACTAGCAGCATTGCCAGAGAGAGGATAGCCCGGTGGCGGCGACTCCAGGATTGGCAAGCCATAGCGTAGAGAGCATAAAGACCAAGGAGTTGGGCCAGGCTAATCTGACCCGTAGCCAGGGCGCTACCAGGCAGACGGGTCTCCCATTCCACTAAGGCGATTAGCAGATGGGTGGGTAACCACAATAACCAGGCCACCATCCCCCCCAGATCGGGGGACAGTAGCGCCACCAGGCCACTAAAAATGCCCCCTAAACTGATCACGGTGACCAGGGGAGTCACCACCATGTTCAGCAGCAGACTGTAGGTGGTGAGGGTATTAAAGTGAAATAGGGAAAGGGGAATGGTCCAAAAGTAGGCAGCCAGGGGCACGGCGATCGCCGTGGCCAGGGTGGGCGGTAGCCAGTGCAGCCAGCGGGTCAGGGGGCTAACCCCCAGCATTAAACCCAGGGTGGCCATGGCACTCAGCCGGAAGCCAATGTCCTCAATCCAGCCAGGCTGCCATAGTAACAATAGGGTGACCGCCAGCAGCAGGCTACCCAGGGGCCTGATCTGACGCTCCAGGGCCAGGCCCACCAACGCCCCCAAGCCCATGACCGCCGCCCGCATAATACTGGGTTGACCACCGGTCATCAGCAGGTAAACCCCCAGGGTAGCGCCACCCACCCCTAACTTAGCCCAGCCCGGCTGGGGAAAGCATTTGGCTATGGCCGGATGGCCCATGATCCCTAGCACCACCCCTAGTAGAAGGGAGACATGGAAGCCAGAGGCCGCCAGGGTATGGGCCAGCCCCGCCTGAATAAAGCTATCCTGCAGATCGTAGGGAACATTTACCGCCCGGCGATCCAGGGCCATGGCACTGACCAGGGGGCCAGCCCGCTCCCCGAGACCCGTGGCGTGGGCCCGGGCGATGCGCTGGCGCAGACGCCAGAGCCCCCAACTGGGGCCATCGGCGGACAGCTGCACCCGACGGGCACTGAGGCCAGCATAGCAACCCTGGCTGGCCAGGTATTGGGGAAAGTCAAAGCCGTAGGGGTTTTTGGGTGGGCTAGGGACGTAGAGTCGGCCCTGGATCTTGAGGGTCTGACCGGGGTGCAGATCGGCGATCGCCGCCGCCGGCAGGGTAACGTAGAGTTTGCCCTGCACCGGTTGGGGAGGCCCTAGGGGTATGCCCTGGTCGTCTAGGGGGCGAGCTAACTGCGATCGCAGCCAGATCTGCCCCTTGCCACTGCGATTCAACCGTGGCATCGTTTCCACCTGCCCCCAAATCTCCTGCTCTACCGCCACCTCGGGGCGGCGGAGCTGGTGACTGATATCCTGGGCGGAGGGGGTAGGGTAGCGCCAGCCGTAGTTGCCGATGGCCAGGATGGCGATCGCCCCGGTCACCAGCCAGACCCTGGCACCTGGGCCCCCAGGCCAGTGCCGGGGTAGGGTCAGGGCAGCTAAAACGGCCCCCAGGGCCATCAACCCTGCGGTCAGGGCCACCGCCATCCCTACTGCTACCCCCCCATGACGGACCACCAGACTCACCACTAACAAGCCCAGGCAGTAGGCTCCAGCCCCCCACCAGGCCACCCCTCTGGCCATCAACCCGTTCCCAGTCCCAGCCATTTGCCACCTCCGGTGCTGCAGGCTACGGTCTTAGCAAGCCCAAGGGGGCGGATAAAACCACAACCCTGCAATCTGCCTACGGAATTTAGCTGAGGGCCGCACTGCAATGGCCAGAGATGGGATGGGTAGCCAAACCCTGCTTCAGAGAGTTGACACCGGAACAACTCCTTGGGGATAATGGTAATTTGTGTAAATCTTGAGAGTTTGAATTCCCTTGGCAAACGTTGTAGTCATTGGAGCCCAGTGGGGCGACGAAGGAAAGGGCAAAATCACTGACCTGTTAAGCGGTTCAGCGGATGTAGTCGTTCGCTATCAGGGGGGTGTAAATGCCGGTCATACGGTGGTCGTTAAGGACAGAACCTTTAAGCTCCATCTAATTCCTTCCGGTATCCTCTACCCCGACACCGAGTGCGTCATTGGCAGTGGTACGGTGATCGACCCGGGCGCCCTGATTAAGGAGCTGGACAAGCTCGACGAGCTGGGGATTTCCTCTAAAAATCTATTTATTTCCAGCGCCGCTCACGTTACCATGCCCCACCATCGGCTGATCGATCAGGCCGCCGAGGAAAAACGAGGCAACAAAAAAATTGGCACCACCAAGCGGGGTATTGGCCCCACCTACGCCGACAAGTCGGAGCGCACTGGCCTGCGGATAGTTGATCTGCTAGATCAGGCCAACCTGGCCGATCAGATCAAGTGGGTGGTGGAGTCCAAAAACACCATCCTAGAGAAACTCTACGATATCGAACCCCTGGACCCGAGGGCGGTACTGGAGGAATACCAACAGTACGCTGAGCGTCTGCGACCCCACGTCATCGATAGCTCACTGCACGTCTATCGAGCTATTCAACAACGGAAGAATGTTCTCTTTGAGGGGGCCCAGGGCACTCTCCTCGACCTCGACCATGGCACCTACCCCTACGTCACCTCCTCCAACCCGGTGGCGGGGGGGGCCTGTATTGGCACTGGTATCGGTCCCACCGTCATTGATCGGGTGATCGGCGTGGCTAAGGCCTATACTACCCGGGTGGGGGAGGGGCCCTTCCCCACCGAGTTGGTTTGCGACGTTGGCGACCAGCTCTGCAACCGAGGGGCAGAGTTTGGCACCACCACCGGTCGCCGCCGCCGCTGCGGCTGGTTTGATGCGGTGATTGGTCGCTACGCGGTGCGCATCAATGGCCTGGATTGCCTGGCCATTACCAAGCTAGATGTCCTGGACGATGTCGACGAAATCCAAGTTTGCGTTGCCTACGATCTAGACGGCAGTCGCTGTGAGGAACTGCCGGGCAGTGCCCAGGCCTTTGGCCGCTGCCGCCCCATTTATAAAACCCTACCGGGTTGGAAGCAGCCCACCGATCACTGCCGATCGCTGGCTGACTTACCAAAGGCGGCCCTGGACTACTTGAAGTTCCTGGCGGAATTAATGGAGGTGCCCATCGCCATCGTTTCCCTGGGGGCCAGCCGTGATCAAACCATCATTGTCGAGGATCCAATCCATGGCCCGAAACGAGCTCTGCTCTACGAGAATGGTGAATCTGGGGATGTTCAGGTGGCCTAGGGCATCAGTGGGCTAACAGTGTTTTGATATGTAGTGTACCTACGGGGGAAAGTTTGTTATGGAATTAACAATTGCATGTAAGGCCCGGGACGCCAGCGCCAAACCCAATGCTTTGCGACGTCAGGGGCTGTTGCCAGCAGTCCTCTACGGCCACAATGGCACCGAGTCCGTATCCCTAACCGTTGACCAAAAGGCGGCTGAGATTCTACTGCGCAAGGCGGCGGTCAACAACACCATGATCGATCTGGATATTCCAGACCTGCCCTGGCAGGGTAAGGCCCTGCTGCGGGAGGTGCAGTCCCACCCCTGGAATCGGTCGGTCTATCACCTCAGCTTCTTTGCGGTCAAAGCCCAGGACGCCGTGGAGGTGGGGGTAACCCTAAACTTCCTGGGGGAACCCCTGGGGGTGAAGGATGGGGGTGGCATGCTCAACACCGAGGTGAATGAAGTCACCGTCAAGTGTAAGGCGATCGACATTCCTGAAAGTATTGATGTGGATGTGTCGGGGCTAGAGGTGGGCCAGTCCCTGACCGTAGCCGATCTGATTTTGCCGCCGGGGGCAGTGGTGGCGGGAGACCCCAGCCAGGTGATTGCTAAGGTGCTCCAGGGCCGACGCGCCTAGGGGCTGATTGGCCAGGGTCGTAACCGGGCATGGGAAGTCCTATGCCTGGCTTGCTCCTGTCAATTCAGGGCCTGAATCTAGAGGAGTTTGAGGCGATCGCCCTAGCTGCTGACAAGGGGGTGAACCTCCCCCCAAACTTCGCCTTATCCAACCCACTTTGGCCAGTATTAGCTTTCACGATCAACTGTGTCCTAAGGGTTCTGGCCAAAGTTATACTTTTTGATAGGTCCACCACTACTAAGCGCCATGAGCCTAGATGCCCTTAAACCCTGGCTAAACTTCTTTCACCCCATTCTGATGTGGCTATTGTTTGCCGCCACCCTCTATGCCCTCTATTTGGGCATTCAGGCTCGTAAAACCCGCCTAGCGGACGCCGAAACCCGCCCAACCCTGATCAAGGGTAAGTTTGCCCTGCGCCACCATCAACTGGGCTCCCTGTTGTTAGCGGTGATGGTTTTGGGCAGCATCGGCGGTATGGCGGTGACCTATATTAATAATGGCAAGCTGTTTTTCGGTCCCCACCTGCTGGTGGGCCTGGGCATGACCGGCTTAGTTGCCACCTCCGCTGCCCTGGTGCCCTTTATGCAACGGGGCAATCAAACCGCCCGGATCACCCATATCAGCCTCAATATAGTCCTGGTGGGTTTGTTTGGCTGGCAGGCGGTCACCGGCATGCAGATCGTTCAGCGCATTCTAGAGAATTTTTAGCCTCGGTCAGTCCCCAAGGGTATCTTGAGCCCTGACATTGTCCTTGCTTATGCCCCTCTGCCAGGCTTGGCAGAGGGGCTATCAACTGTAAATCCTTTTTTACCCGAGTTTTGGGCAAATCAAGACTGGGGTAAGGGGGCTCTGCTAGCCATAGGGAGACGCTACTGGATAAAAAAACCGCTGACCGTAGTCAGCGGTAAGCCAGAAGAATGAATGGGACGGTCTCCCAGGGAAAGTCACCCTAGTAGGCCAAGCCCATGCTTTTGGTGGTTTCGCCACGCAAATAGACCCGAATGCTAAGGAAGTCGGTGGGGCAGGCTGTTTCACAGCGCTTACAACCCACACAATCCTTGGTTCGAGGCGAGGAGGCAATTTGTCCAGCCTTACAACCATCCCAGGGAACCATCTCCAGGACGTCAAGGGGGCAGGCGCGTACACACTGGGTGCAGCCAATACAGGTATTGTAGATTTTGACAGAATGGGACATTGAATCAAAACTCCAATGCGGGTCACTAGGGCGTTTGACAGCTTTAAGGAAGGCCTTAAAGACTTGTCAAAACGATCTATAAAGTAAAAATTTCCTAATCATGATTCAGTCTATAGCTAGAGTTTTCAGCTCTTAGCCGTCATCCCCATAAACCTTAATGGATCGTAATAATTAATCAGAATAAATCCTTGAGGAAGGAAAAACCCCTGGACCACTCCCCGTTGGGTAGGGGCATGGATTACCCTGGGGGAATCATCTAAACTAAGCTAATCCTTCCTCTCCCTGGACAGGCTGCCATGAAAGACTTTTTTGAAAACGTCGCCCGTTATCCCCGTTATTTGATCTCCTTTACCCTGGGGATTTTGTATAGCGCCCTGCAGCCCCTCCTGCCCCTGCTCAGGCGTCCGCTTACTGCCATTGCCCTGGTGGGGGCGACGGTGGCGGGGTTCCTCTTTCTCAGCTTTACCCTGCGGGCCATGTTGGGCCTGGGGAATGGATAGGGGAGCTCAAGGCTGAGGGCTGCCCCAGTAGTTGCATAGTTTAGGAGTTAACCATCATGGCCACTAGTCGACGGGTAGAACGGGTGGCCTCCCTGATTAAACGGGAGGTCAGTCAAATGCTGGTGAGTGACATCAAGGATGATCGGGTGGGTTCAGGTATGGTCAGTGTCACCGATGTGGAGGTATCGGGGGATTTGCAGCATGCCAAGATTTTTGTCAGTATCTATGGCAGTGATGCCGCCAAGGCGGAGACCATGGCGGGCCTGAAGGCCGCCACTGGTTTCGTGCGCAGTGAACTGGGCCAACGCCTGCAACTGCGCCGTACCCCAGAAATCCTGTTCAGGGAGGATCGGTCGGTGGAGCGGGGCACCCGGGTGCTCTCCCTGATCAATCAACTCAGTCAGGAACGGCAGGCCAGGGAGGGGGAGGCATTGCCCGCCGAGGGTCTAGCCTCTACCGAGGTTGAGCCCCTGGCGTTAGACAATCAGGGCTGAGGCGTCCTAGTGACAGCGGCCCTCCCCCCTATCGATCAGCTCTCCCTGCTGACCCAGGCGGCCCAGATGGTGGTAGTACGGGCCTCCGGCCACCTGTTTGATCACCAGATTCGCTACCCGGCCTGGGAGGCGAACCAGGCTACCCTCAGCCACTACCTGCAGGACCTGGGGGTGGGGGGGGTGATTTTGTTGGGGGGCAGTGCGGCGGAGCTGGGGCTCAGGACCCAGGCCCTGCAGGAGCAGGCCGCCCTACCCCTATTATTGGCGGCGGATATTGAGGAGGGCGTGGGGCAACGGTTTAGTGGGGCTACCCAGTTCCCTCCCCCCATGGCCCTGGCCGCCATCGCCGAGCAGGACTACCCGACGGCCTGCCGTTATGCAGAGGCCATGGGCCGGGTGACCGCCCTTGAGGCCCGGGCCCTTGGCCTTAACTGGCTGTTGGCCCCGGTGGTGGATGTCAACAATAATCCCAGCAATCCGGTGATTAACGTGCGGGCCTTTGGGGCTACCCCTGACCGGGTCAGCACCCTGGCCTCCGCCTTTGTGCGGGGGGCCCGCTGCGAGGCGGTGTTGACCACCGCTAAGCACTTCCCTGGCCACGGGGACACCCGGGTTGACTCCCACCTGCAGCTGCCCCACCTGCCCCACTCCCTGGAGCGCCTACGGCAGGTGGAGTTACCCCCCTTTGAGGCGGCGATCGCCGCCGGGGTGGATGCGGTGATGACCGCTCACCTGCAGATCCCGGCCCTTGACCCCAGCTACCCCGCCACCCTCTCCTACCCCACCCTAACCGGCCTGCTGCGCCAGCAGTTGGGCTTTGCCGGCCTGATTGTCACCGATGCCCTGGTGATGGGGGCGATTAGCCAATCCTACGGCCCCGAGGAAGCGGCGGTGCTGGCGGTGGAGGCGGGGGCGGACATCCTACTGATGCCCAGCGACCCCGAGGGGTGCATCCGGGCGGTGGTGGCGGCGGTGAAAACCGGCCGCTTATCCCGGGGGCGAATCCTGGCCTCCCTGGAGCGGATCTGGCGGGCTAAGCGGGTGGCCTTGCCACCGCCACCGGAGTCCGCCGCCAGCCATGCCTGGGAACACCAGCCCCCACCCCCCCTCCGTCTGGATCGCCTGGCCCAGCCCCAGTCCCAGGCGTTAGCCACGGCGATCCTTGAGGCCGCCATGGTCCACCAGGGGCTGGTTCCCCAGTCCTCAGGGGCCAGCCCTGGCGATAATCTAATCTGGGTGGATGATGTGCTGGCCTCCCCCTACCTCCATGCCACCTGCCCCGCCCTCAGCCTGCCGGCTCAACACCACTACCAGTTACGGCTGATCGACCAGCGGGGCTGTCAGCAGGGGCCCCAGCCCGATCAGCTACGCCCCACCCTGGTGCAGGCCTTCATCCGGGGCAACCCCTTTCGGGGCTCAGCCACCGCCGGCGATCTGCTGTTCACCTGGATTGATCGGTTGCTAGCGGCCAATCTGCTGCGGGGGGTGGTGATCTATGGCAGCCCCTATGGCCTGGCGGAATTGCGCGATCGCCTACCCGCCGGCCTGCCCTACGGCTTTACCTATGGCCAGATGGAAATCGCCCAGCAACTGCTGCTCAACCGTCTGGGGCTGGGCCTGCAGCCCCCTGCCCGGCCAGTTGCAAGGGCCTTTACCGACTAGGGAGAGCGGCGGCGAAGGCAGCCTGGCCATTGTCATTGCCACCAGAAAGGGCTAGAATAACTTTGTTAGTGAGAATATTTCTCATTAATCCTGAGACCTTTCCGGGCGAAGGGTCACTGCAACCTTAAGTTCTAAGGGGAACACCGATCCAGCTCCCTATCCTGTTAATCCTCACCAGGAGGTTTCATGGCTACAAAAACCGCTGCAGAGATGGGCCCCATGGCCATTGACATTGGCATTAGCGCCGCCGATCGCCAGGAGATTGCCGCCGGTCTGTCAAAACTGCTGGCCGATACCTACACTCTTTACTTGAAAACCCATAACTTCCACTGGAACGTCACCGGGCCCATGTTCCAGACCCTGCACTTGATGTTTGAGGCTCAATACAATGAGCTGGCCTTGGCGGTAGATTTAATCGCCGAGCGCATTCGAGCCCTGGGTTTTCCTGCCCCCGGCACCTATCAGGCCTTTGCCGAGCTCTCCTCCATCGCCGAGGCGGAGGGGGTTCCCAGCGCTGAGGAAATGATTCGCCAGCTGGTGGCGGGTCAGGAGGCGGTGGTGCGCACCGCCCGTTCCGTATTTCCCCTGGTGGAGAAGGCCCACGATGAACCCACCGCCGACCTGCTCACTCAGCGGATGCAGGTACACGAAAAAACCGCCTGGATGCTGCGTAGCCTGTTGTCAGCCTAGGAATCAGGTTGTCCCCAACCCTCAACTGCGGCCCAACCCCCGGGCGATACTCAGGCAGTGGCTAAAGCTGGCGGTGGTTTTTACCGCCTGAGGTTCCGCATGGGGTCGGGCGGCATGGTAGCCCGTCGATTGTAGGGCCGCCACCAGACGATCTCGATTCGGGATATCCATCCGTCCCCGTCGACCCATCTCCCCTAGCAGGTAGTAGTAGGGCGGTAGGTGAGCCTCCGCCGCCATCACCGCCAATAGGTCAACCTGGGCCCGCCATCCCCACGCCTGGGCCACGGTGACCATGGCCCGCAGTTGATTATCGTCATGGAGGGGGCCGATCCACAGGGGGCCACTCACCACCACTCTGGCCTCGCCCCCCTCCAGCTGGCAAGGGCAGGACACCCGACCCAGCTGGGGCCAGGTGAGGGTTTGCAGGTGGCCACAGCCATGGCAATAGGCAATAAACCCGTAGGTTGTCTGATCCAGGGTGACCTGAGGTACCAGGCGCACCATCACCCGGTGTACTTGACCGGTAAACAGACTAAACAGGGGTTCTACTCCTAACCCGCGGCTGGCGGCGGTCTGGGCGGCTCGGCCCAGCATCAGACGCAGCCCCTGTTCGTGCACCGCCGGCTGCCAGCGGGCATGGGCGGAATAGATGCGTAGACTAGCCTGGGGATCGTGGCCACTGGTGGAGCGACCGTCGGTGTTGGTCAAATAGAGGAGCCCCCCCAGGCGGGTGGCCCCCAGGCCGGTGTCAATGTGGACTGCCGGGTTGCCAAAGTTATCGATGTCCACCAGGTCGTAAAAGTCCCGATTCTGGTGGCAACGGAGGCAAAGTCGCTGGCTATTCTCATGGGTCAGCCGGTAGCGATGGGGGGGCAAACCCGCCAGGTTAGCCCTCAGGGTGGGGGCCAGCTCGGCATTACCCTCGTTGGCCCAAACCCAATCAGCCTGGGCCTCCAGGATGTAGCGCAGGGGTCGGATCCCGGACCCGGTCATGGTGTCTAGCACCCGCAACTGGCCCCGGGTTTGACGATAAACATAGGCGCAAAGAACAGCCAGGTCGCGGCCAATGGCACTTTCAGCCCGGTAAAAGGCGGAACCTGGGTTAAAGCTAACCTGGCCTTCCTGGCGCACAGTATCAGTGGTCCGCCTGGCAGTTCTCCTCCCTAGAGGGCCTCCATGGCCAGGGCCAGGGCCGATTCTAAGCCGACCTTAGACAGTTCGGTCAAAACAAACACCTCCTGCACCGTTTTTCCCCGACGGGCAATCAGTTTAAAGCCACCCCGAATCGGCACCGACACCTTCACCCGCATTTGCGGAGAGTGGGCCCGTACGTTAGCGATCACGCCGGGGGTCACCGTACCAATGCCCGGTTGCTCCAGCAACTTTTCTAAAATCGGAATTAGACCAGGTAAATGGGTAGAGTGGTTCCAAACCAGGCGACTATCGGAAGTTTGCGTCATAAAAACCGTCTATTTATAAAAGAAGTCTTAATCATCTAGCTTGGATTATGCCTGCTCAAGGGGGGCCATCGTCAAGCCAGCTCGGGTAAGCTGGCTATGGTACAACTCCGCTTGCTCTAGGGGACCGGTCCAAACGATGGCCTGGCCTTCGTTGTGGATCTGGTGAGTGAGATTCCAGGCACGATCGCTAGCCATGCCAGGAATATACTTCATCAGGCATTCCGCCACATGCTGGAAGGTATTGAAATCATCGTTGAGAACAATAATTTTGTAGTTAGGGTAAGGGCGCCGGGTGGTTTGGCTGGTCTTTTCCGGCGCGATGGTGGGCGCTGAGGCCATCCCTTGAGGTGACAGCAAAATCATGGCGTAGGGTGATTCCAATAGCTTAACGAACATGCCATTACTAAGATAAATGAACCCGTTCAAATGTGCTAACCGCTATAAAATTAGAATCAGATCTCCTTGTTTCCCCCCTTGCCCCCATGTTGCCGCCTCTTCATCACCTGCTGATCTTAAGTGTTCTGGGGCTGGGGATGGATACCTCCCCATCTAGTCTGCCCAGGGCAGCCATTGCTGATTATCTCTTCGGGTCTAGTTTGCCCTTTGTCACTGAAACATCAGCGGCGAACGATCCTAGGACCGACTACAACCTGGTGCCAGGGCAGCGGGTTGGCCCCGTAACCGCCACCACCAGCCGGACTCAGCTCGCCCAAATCTACGGTGAATCCGCTCTTAGGGATGAGTCGGTACCGGTGGGGGAGGGCTTCACAGAGCCCGGCACCGTTGTCAGCCCTGGTACCGATCAGCAATTCACCATTGTTTGGCTGGATAAACAGCGCCGTCGTCCCCTCCTGGCTAAAGATTTTGGCCCCGATTGGAAAACCCCTGAGGGGATTGGGTTGGGCATGACCTATGCAGACCTGCAGCAGGTGCTAGGCCGATTTCAGGTCTACGGCTTTGAATGGGATTACGGCGGCAGCGTCTCCCTCCAGGGCAGTCACCTGGAGGCCTACTACGGTGAGTTAATCCTGCGCCTGAGCGCTGATAAATCTGCCATTGCCCAACATCCCCAGGCCTACCTGGCGGTCATGGGCGATCGCCTCTTCCCCAGCGATGATCCCAACCTGGCGGTGTTAGACCTCACCGTTACTAGCATGCTGGTCTACCTCAATGAACCCGCCAGGTAATCCAAGATCCCTAGCCTTATCAGGCTCGGCCATACTTGACATGGCTAAGCTGACCCTTAACACCAATCAAGCTAAGGACTATAGCCACAACCTGGTGAAGGTATTCAGGCCATAGGCCGTATTATGACTGCCCGCTTGTTGTACCATGGAAATTCTATTTGACTCACGAGCTTTAGCAGTGATAGAATCAAAACTTATGAAAAGTTTAAGTCATTGCCTATCCACCGCGTCTAGAGTCGCCTAATATGCCCACGATTCAACAACTGATCCGGAGTGAGCGCCAGAAGATTGAGAAAAAGACCAAGTCTCCGGCTCTCAAAAGTTGCCCCCAGCGACGGGGGGTTTGTACTCGTGTTTATACCACTACCCCCAAGAAGCCCAACTCAGCTCTACGTAAAGTGGCTCGGGTGCGTTTAACCTCTGGCTTTGAGGTCACCGCCTATATTCCCGGGATTGGTCATAACCTGCAGGAGCACTCCGTAGTGATGATTCGGGGAGGTCGGGTGAAGGATTTACCTGGGGTACGCTATCACATCATTCGGGGCACCCTTGATACCGCTGGAGTTAAGGATCGCCGCCAAGGCCGATCTAAGTATGGAACAAAGCGACCTAAGTAGTAGGACGGACTGTGGGGAGAGTTGGCAAAACTCCTTACCTCGCCTCATTTCTGTAATTAAGCCCTTGGTCCCATGTAGTTGTTTGTGGAAGCCTGATCATGTCTCGTCGTACTGTCATCCAAAAGCGTCCCATCCCTGCCGACTCAGTTTACAATAGTCGATTGATTACTATGATGAGTCGTCGATTGATGACCAGTGGTAAACGTTCTCTGGCCAGTCGCTTGGTTTATGATGCCTTTGCCCTGATTAAGGATCGTAGCGGTGGTGATCCCCTGGATGTATTTGAGCGAGCCGTACGGAATACTACCCCCCTCGTGGAGGTTAAGGCTCGTCGGGTCGGTGGTGCTACCTACCAGGTTCCTATGGAAGTGCGCAGCGATCGCGGTGTAGCCCTTTCCCTACGTTGGCTCACCCAATTTGCTCGACAACGGGCGGGCAAGTCCATGGCCATTAAGTTGGCTAACGAGCTCATGGATGCTGCCAATGAAACCGGGGGGGCCGTCCGTAAACGGGAGGAGACCCACCGTATGGCCGAAGCTAACAAGGCCTTCGCCCACTATCGTTATTGATACGCCATTGCTTGGGGCTGGTTTTTGAACTACTAGCCCCTCCTGCTAGGAGCCCATTGTTTGCTGTTGGATAAACTTTCCCGCCCGGCGGGCAATTCTGCTCAGGTCAGTCAGGATATCTATCTGGATTTATGTTAATCAAGCCACCTTGGCCTAGTCGCTCTGGCCAAATCTAAGCTGTTGCCTAACTGGTCTGAAATACTTTTACAGCACTTTTAGTCAGGGTCGAGTGATTAGGGGGTAATCAGGAGGTCGATATGGTCCGCACAATTCCCCTTGAACAGGTTAGAAACATTGGTATTGCTGCCCATATTGACGCGGGTAAAACTACTACCACTGAACGAATTCTGTACTACTCTGGCATTGTTCACAAAATTGGGGAGGTCCATGAAGGCACGGCCGTAACCGACTGGATGGAACAGGAGCGGGAGCGGGGTATTACCATCACCGCTGCCGCCATCAGCACCAGTTGGCGGGATCATCAGATCAACATTATTGATACCCCGGGCCACGTTGACTTCACCATTGAGGTGGAGCGATCGATGCGGGTACTAGACGGAGTGATCGCGGTGTTTTGTTCGGTGGGGGGGGTCCAACCCCAGTCCGAAACCGTATGGCGGCAGGCTAATCGCTACCAGGTGCCCCGGATTGCCTTTGTTAACAAAATGGATCGTACTGGCGCTAATTTTTTTAAGGTTTATCAGCAACTCCGAGATCGTCTGGGGGCTAACGCTGTGGCTATCCAGCTACCGATCGGGGCCGAGGCAGATTTTCAGGGAGTCGTGGACCTGGTCAGCCTGAGAGCCCGTATCTACCACGACGATCTGGGGGAGAAAATTGAGGACGCTGAAATCCCGCCGGTAATGGAGGCGGTGGTGGAGGAGTATCGGACAAAACTGCTTGAAGCGATCGCTGAAACCGACGATACCCTGATGGAAAAATATCTGGAGGGGGAGTCAATTTCCACCACTGAAATCATCCAGTCTCTACGCCGGGGCACCATCGCCGGGACTCTGGTTCCCGTACTATGTGGCTCTGCCTTTAAAAATCGCGGTGTTCAGCTCCTACTTGACGCCGTAGTGGATTACCTTCCTGCCCCCATGGATGTTCCTCCCATTCAGGGTCATCTGCCGGGGGGTGACGTGGCGGAACGTCAGGCCAGTGACGAGGCCCCCTTAGCTGCCCTGGCCTTTAAGATCATGGCCGATCCCTACGGTCGTCTCACCTTTGTTCGCATCTACTCTGGCGTACTTAACAAAGGCAGCTACGTTTATAACGCCACTAAGGATAAAAAGGAGCGCATTTCTCGACTGATCGTTTTAAAGGCCGATGACCGCATTGAGGTTGATGAATTACGCGCCGGAGATCTGGGGGCCGTGATTGGTCTTAAGGACACCTTTACTGGAGACACCATTTGCGATCCTCAGCATCCTATCGTGCTGGAGTCCCTCTTTGTTCCTGAGCCGGTGATTTCCGTGGCGGTTGAGCCTAAAACAAAGCAGGACATGGATAAGTTGGGCAAGGCCCTGCAGTCGCTGTCGGAGGAAGATCCCACCTTTAAAGTCAGCATTAATCCTGAAACCAATCAAACCGTGATTGCAGGCATGGGAGAACTCCACCTGGATATTCTGGTAGACCGCATGCTGCGGGAGTTTAGGGTGGAGGCCAATATTGGTGCGCCCCAGGTAGCCTACCGGGAAACTATTCGCCAAGCTACCACCGCTGAAGGACGATTTATCCGCCAGAGTGGTGGCAAGGGTCAGTACGGTCATGTGGTGGTGCAGGTAGAACCCACTCTTGCCGGTTCTGGTTTTGAATTCGTGTCTAAAATTGTGGGAGGGGTTATTCCCAAAGAATATATTCCTTCCGCCCAACAGGGCATGAAAGAAGCCTGCGAATCTGGTATCCTAGCTGGGTACCCTGTGATTGATTTAAAGGTTACCTTGACCGACGGCTCTTACCATGAGGTAGATTCTTCGGAAATGGCCTTTAAGATTGCTGGGTCCATGGCGATGAAAGAAGCCGTCCTGAAGGCATCTCCCGTCCTTCTTGAGCCCATTATGAAGGTCGAGGTTGAAGTTCCGGAAGACTTTCTGGGTGATGTCATGGGAGACTTGAACTCCCGACGTGGTCAGATCGAGGGCATGGGAACAGAGGCAAGTGTTGCAAAGGTGACCGCTAATGTTCCCTTAGCTGAGATGTTTGGTTATGCTACCGACATCCGCTCTAAAACGCAGGGTCGGGGCATATTTTCGATGGAATTCAGTCACTATGGCGAGGTTCCTCGCAATGTGGCTGAGGCCATCATCTCTAAAAACAGTGGGAACGCTTAGAAAAGGAAAGGACACGTAACGTAAATGGCACGCAGTAAGTTTGAACGGACTAAACCACACGTCAACATTGGTACCATTGGTCACGTTGACCATGGTAAAACCACCCTCACGGCGGCGATTACCATGACTTTAGCTGCGGGGGGTTCGGCTGAAGCAAAGAAATACGAAGACATCGATGCCGCCCCTGAGGAAAAGGCTCGGGGTATTACTATTAACACCGCTCACGTGGAGTATGAGACAGAGACTCGTCACTATGCCCACGTGGATTGTCCCGGTCACGCTGACTACGTTAAAAACATGATTACCGGTGCTGCCCAGATGGATGGCGCTATCCTGGTTTGTTCTGCAGCGGATGGCCCCATGCCCCAGACCCGGGAACATATCCTGCTGGCCCGCCAGGTGGGGGTACCCAGCCTGGTGGTCTTCCTCAACAAGCAGGATATGGTAGACGACGAGGAATTGCTAGAGCTGGTGGAACTGGAAGTACGGGAGCTGCTAGATTCCTACGACTTTCCTGGTGACGATATTCCCATCACCCCCGGTTCTGCTCTGCAAGCAGTAGAAGCGTTGACCAAGAATCCGAAAATTAAGCGTGGCGAAGATGAGTGGGTAGATAAAATTCATGCCCTGATGGACACCGTTGATGAGTACATTCCTACCCCTGAGCGGGCAGTGGACAAAGACTTCCTGATGGCAGTAGAAGATGTATTCTCCATCACCGGTCGGGGTACGGTGGCCACCGGTCGGATCGAGCGGGGTAAGGTGAAGGTGGGTGATACTGTTGAACTGGTCGGCATTAGGGACACCCGTAGCCTGGTGGTCACCGGTATCGAAATGTTTAAGAAAAGCCTCGACGAAGGTATGGCGGGAGATAATGCTGGCATACTCTTGCGGGGTATTCAAAAAGAGGACATCCTGCGGGGCATGGTATTGGCTAAGCCTGGTAGTATCACCCCTCACACTAGCTTTGAGGGCGAAGTTTATATTTTGACCGAAAAGGAAGGTGGTCGCAAAACGCCCTTCTTTCCAGGATACAAGCCTCAGTTCTACGTCCGGACTACGGATGTAACCGGTGAAATTAAGGCCTTTACCTCCGATGAGGGTGATGAGGCTGAGATGGTGATGCCCGGCGATCGCATTAAAATGACCGTAGAGCTGATTAACCCCATCGCTATTGAACAGGGTATGCGCTTTGCTATTCGCGAAGGGGGCCGTACCGTCGGGGCAGGCGTTGTGGCTAAAATTCTGGCCGATGCGCCTACCGCCGATGGTGCTAAAAAGACCGAAGCCAAAAAGACTAAAAAGTAGGCTCTGACTAAGGGCTTATCGGGGTAACTGCAGGTCAGGTTACCCCTTAATGTCTTTTTTTAACTTTTTTTGAACCTTGAAAATCTAATTGGGTACTTGATATGGCTACCATTCAGCAGCAGAAAATTCGGATTCGCTTGAAGGCTTTTGATCGTCGTTTGTTGGATACCTCCTGCGAAAAAATTGTTGACACGGCTAATCGCACTAATGCTACGGCGATTGGCCCTATCCCCTTGCCCACAAAGCGGCGAATTTATTGTGTGTTGAGATCGCCCCACGTCGATAAGGACTCGCGGGAGCATTTTGAAAGCCGTACCCACCGCCGTATCATTGACATTTATCAACCCTCTTCCAAAACTATTGATGCGTTGATGAAATTGGACTTGCCGGCAGGGGTCGATATCGAAGTCAAACTATAGACTCTGGTTGCGCCGATGCTCAGCTTCAAGCATTTACCCTAGGTCAGATGCTCCCCTGGAAAGGGTTTAGACGTACCAACAGGGTAGTGTCTTGGGGTGTTTGGTCGGCTAGACAGTTGTGATGGCCATACTTTGGCTGAAGTTAGAGGGTCTGGAGTTGGGCCTAGTCTAATGCGGTGGGCAATTGGGTTAAAATAATATTCTGTTAACAAGTATTACAATTCCATCCGTAGGCCTGGCTCAACCCGGCTTCCTAGAGGCAACCATGGCATTCTCCGACTCTATCTCCGTAAGGGAGTTACCAATTTTTCCCCTGCCAGAGCTGGTTCTGTTTCCGGGTAGGCATTTACCTCTTCACATTTTTGAGTTCCGCTACCGAATTATGGTGAACACTATTCTTCAGGGTGATCGTCGCTTTGGAGTGTTGATGTTAGACCCAACCACCGGAGAACGGGCCCAGGTAGGTTGCTGTGCCGAAATTTTACACTATCAGCGCCTACCGGACGATCGCTTGAAGATCCTTACCCTCGGTCAACAGCGCTTTCGGATACTCAGCTATGTGCGGGAAAAGCCCTATCGAGTTGGTTTGGTGGAGTGGTTAGAGGACAGGCCCAGCGATCGGGACCTCGCTCCCCTAGCCGCCGATGTGGATCGGCTACTGCGGGACGTGGTGCGACTATCGGCTAAGCTGACTAGTCAAGAAATTGAAGTTCCTGAAAATATTCCTGAGGTGCCCATGGAGTTATCCTACTGGGTTGCCAGTAACCTCTACGGCGTGGCTCTAGAGCAACAATCCCTACTGGAAATGGATGATACGGGTAGTCGGCTAGAGCGAGAGGTAGAAATTCTTACCTCTACCCGCAACCACCTGGCGGCTCGCACCGCCCTCAAAGAGGTTTTAGAGTGAATGGGGTTCCTGCAACTGGCGATACTTGAGCTTAGCCGCCGCCAGGTTTTCGGCGGCAGTAATCAAGTCATAACTACCAAAGTTAATTAACCGTTCGGTGCAGCCCTGCAGGGCAAGCATGGCATCTTGACCTCTGGGCTCGTGACCGTCAGCCTCCAGGTCCACAAAAAAGACGTATTCCCCTAGCGCACGCTTGGCAGGACGAGATTCAATTCGGCTCAGGTTGATGGCATGGTCAGCAAATACCTGCAGGGGCTTTAGCAGAGCTCCCGGAGCATTCACTGGCAAACTAAAGGCTAGGGATGTGTAGGCTCCAGAGTTAGTTGGTGAGGCGGTTTGGGCGGGACTCAGAACCCAAAATTTGGTGCAGTTTTCACTGTGGTCGTTGATCTGGTGGGCCAAAACCGGTAAGTTATAGAGCTCTGCCGCCCATTCCGAGGCGATCGCCGCTACCGTTGGGTTATCCGACAGGTGTTGCAGGGGTTCTGCGGTCGACCGGGTGGGCACCAAAGTGGCCCAGGGGAGCCACTTCTCTAACCAAAGCTGACATTGCGACAGGGCCTGGGGATGGGAGTACACCACCTGAACCGCCGCCAAATTGGTCGCGTAGGACAACAACCCGTGGCGAATAGCCATAACCATAGCCCGCTGGATTTGTAACTGGTTGAACTGCCAGAGGGTATCGAGGGTAGGCGTGACCCCACCCTCAATAGAGTTTTCCACTGGTACAATACTCAGGTTAGTAATGCCCCTGGCGGTGGCTCCTATGGTGCGGGGAATGGTGGGGAATCCTTGTAGGGCTACCGGGGATCCGAGCTGTTGTTCAATCTTAAGGCTATAGACCAAGGCAGCAAGTTGGGAAAAAGTGCCATCGGGGCCCAGGTAGGCAAGGGTTACGGTCATAGGCGGAATCTTAGATGGAGACCAATGCCTGTCGGGTAAAATGCTAGATGGACTGACAACGACCATTAACCAAAGCTTAATCCAGTTTAGGCGTAGTCTTTTAGTTTAACAGCAGGCTTGCCAGTAGAATGTTTAAGGATTTTCCTTAGTCCAATGGGGCTGGGGGTCCGTTAAAACAAGAGATAATACACAGGCAATCCTAGGGGAAGGGTAACCATGGGCGGTGGGGCCAGGCTTAAGGTTTTTTTAGATAAAGCTCGATCAAACTATCTCACCATGCTTCTGGCCACTGGCTCAGGTGCCTTTTTGCTGGGCATCGCCGCTCCATTGGTGGGTGCGTGGGCAATTCAATCCGATCATCCTCCCCGGTCCTTCGACCGATTTTTATTCCCCCTAGCTACAGCTCCGGGTCTAGAGGCTTTTCCTGCCCCAACCAGTAACGACAAATTTTGTCGCCTGAATTCCATTTTATCAGAGGCCCCGACTGGGGAAGAAGCAAATTCACCGCTATTTCAGTCGGCATCTCTAGACCAGACAGGCCTAATCTTGCAGCGGGCTAGGGTTCAGGACCTGGCCGTAGCCCCCTGGCCTAACCTACACCCCCAGACCAGGCAAGCCCGGGTGCCGATATTGATGTACCATGACGTCCTGGAGAAATCCGAGGTTTTCTTTGACCTCCAGCCGGAGGACTTTGAGCGTCATCTGAAAACTCTGTTAGAAAACGGTCTAACCCCCATCAGCCCCGATCAATTGGTCCATCACCTACGCACTGGTTCGCCCCTGCCGGAAAAACCTGTCCTCCTTAGTTTCGACGATGGCTATGCCGGTCACTATACCCATGTCTACCCCTTACTCAAAAAGTATCGGATGCCGGCAGTATTTTTTGTGTTTCCAGGCAAGGTAGACGGCAAAATCGTCGGCCGATCCACGTTGTCCTGGGAGCAGCTAAAAACCATGGCCGCTGATCCCTTGATTACCATTGCCTCCCATAGCGTTACCCACCCAACTGACCTGCGCACCCTTGACGATCAAGCCCTGGCCTATGAAGTTACGGAATCAAAACGACGGCTGGAGGAAGAACTTGGGGTTCCCATTCGTTATTTTAGCTATCCGACCGGATACTACGATGAGCGGGTTAGTCAAGCGGTGGCGAAGGCGGGTTATTTAGCAGCTTTTACGATGCGGCAGAACACAGAGCAGTTTGCCGGAGCATCGGAATCTCTACTGGCGATCGAGCGATTTGGTCAGTCCAGCTTAGAAGGTGTGTTACATCAAGCGTGGGGTGGAGAATCCATCAGCGCTACAGACACCCCCACAATGCCTATCCAGCGACTGTCCTCCTCCGGGGGTAGTCAGTTTGATTTTCATACCCCGGTGACAGTAAAAAAGCATGACTTGGATGACCAGTCCCTTACCCTAATCCAGGGGGGGCGGCCAGTGACTATCCATGCCGATAGCCGTTATCAACTACCCACAATTCTGGACGGCACCAATGCCATTGGGGCGGTTGACGGGGGCTTCTTTTCCCTTGAGTATTTGGACTCCAACGTGATGATTGGGCCCGTACTCAGCCAAAGTACCCGACAGTTTATCCCAGGCAATGCCAGTGAAAATCCCCGCTTGAAGGGTCGACCCTTGGTCCTAATCGCTCCTGATCGAGTACAATTTATTCCTTTTCATCCAATTCGTCACAATACCCTAGCGGGACTTCATCAGACCTTGCCAGGGGTAACCGACGCCTTTGTGGCGGCAGCCTGGTTGGTTAAGGATGGTCTGCCCCAACCCGCTAGTAGCTTTGGTAGCCTTTTTGACTTTGATGCTAAACGCCATCGGGCCTTTTGGGGCACTAACCAGGCTGGGCAACCTGTGGTAGGGGTTAGCCACACCATGGTTGACTCCGTAACATTGGGCCAGTTACTTCACCAGGTCGGACTACAGCAGGCGGTAATGCTTGACTCCGGTGCCAGCACCTCCCTCACCTATGCAGGCGAGTCTTTAGTAGGTTACGAACCCCGCCCTGTGCCCCATGTAGTAGCCTTAATTCCACCAGAGACTAACGACGGTAGTGCTTGCCCCTTGGTTATGAAAGAGCCGGAACTTAAACCAGAGTAACTTGGTTATTTCCTTCATATACCCTGACAGCCCTTAAAGGATCGACGATGCTGGGGAGATGGCCCGAGGGTCTTTAAAGCCTGACGATGGTAGGCGCTGCCGTAGCCCTTATTAGTCGCCAGGCCATAGCCAGGATAGCGGCGATCCAATCGCACCATTAATTGGTCTCGCCAGACCTTAGCGAGGATACTGGCAGCGGCAATTTCAAGATGGTGCTGGTCTCCCTGAAGGACAGTTTTTTGGACCACATCCAGATGGGGGATAGGCTGGATACCATCAACCAGGCAAAGGTCGGGTCGCAGGGAGAGACGCTCCATAGCTCGAGCCATAGCTAACAATGTGGCCTGCAGGATATTCAGCCGCTCGATCTCCTGTACCGAAGCCATACCCAAAGCATAGCTAGTTGCTAAACTCTGGATCGGTTGAACCAGCCGTTGACGGTGCAGGGCACTGAGGGCTTTACTGTCGGTTACCCCCAAAGCTTTTAAGGACCCATGGGCAGAATCCGATAGTACTACGGCCGCGGCCACCACTGGACCGAATAAAGCCCCTCGACCAACTTCGTCGACTCCGGCAACCAGTGTAACCATAGGGAGATTTTAACCACTGGTTTCCTCGGTATCCGATGATGTGCGGCGGCGGCGGCGGCGGCGCACCAGGGCATCAGCCTCCGGCTCTAGGGCGGTGGCGGCTAAAAGATCCTCGAGAGGTAGTTGTCCTGCAACAATGGACGACAGCGTCCCCAGGTTAGGATTGGCCAGGGGAAGGGTATCTCCATAGAGATCCTGTTGGTCAGTGATGGTAAGAGACAGCGCGGGCTGAGCAGCCGGCAGGTTAGCTCCCCAGCCTGTCTGCCCAGGGACTGATTGACCCGGCGTAACCACAGAAATGACCAGGTTGCGGGGCAAATCCTGGGTTTTCTGAGCTGGCGCTAGGACCAGAGGAGAAACCCCCATCAGGGCGTAGACTCGCTGCTCATCAGGAGTCATTTCCACCGTAATCACTGGGACTGGGGTAGCTGATTTTTTCTCAGAGCGACTGGCCGAACGGCCGCGTCCCAGTCGACTAGGGGACTTGTCGTTATCCTTAGCGAGTTCGAGAACCGGTTCTTCTGCGGGTGGCGGAGGTATCTCCCGTGTCAAAGTCCCTTCCCTAGGGATGGGGGCCTCTCGACCATTACTGCGGGAGGGCAGGGTATCTCGCCGTCGCCGTCGCCGATTAGTCTTGCCGGACTTGTCTTGATAACTAGGGTGGTTAATCAGATCCAGTTCCTGTAGATCAGGTTGTAGTTCCAGACCAGCCAGAGGTGTTTCCCGCAGGGCAGGCGTGCTATGGATAGGCTCTGACACCGAGGGGAAAGCCACCAAACTTTTAGCTACGGATGGTGCCTCAGTTGACCCACCATCTGTGGGTAAGTAGGCCAGGTGGCCCAGACCACCGCAGGTGGGACAGGGACGACCAAAGAGCTCGTAAATATTCTGACCCTGACGTTTGCGAGTCAGTTCTACTAATCCCAGCTCAGAGAGCTGGGAAATTTGAGGACGGGCTTTGTCAGATCGTAGGGCCTTGCTAAAGTGCTCTAGAACCTGCAATTTGTCCCGACGAGAATCCATGTCGATAAAGTCGACAATAATCACTCCAGCAATATTCCGTAGCCGCAGTTGGCGGGCAATCTCAGTAGCTGCCTCGCAATTTGTCCAGAGTACGGTTTCTCGAGCGGTGGCGGAGCGGGTAAAAGAACCAGAATTAACGTCAATTACGGTTAGGGCTTCAGTCCGTTCAATAATGATATAACCACCAGACGGTAGATCCACCCGAGGTTTGAGAGCTTCTCGAATAGCCGCATTGACACGGAAGTATTCTAGGATAGAGACCCGGTCTCGATGTTGATCGATCAGCACCCCTCCCGGCACCTGCCCTCCGCTCCAGTTAGCCAGGTGTTGTTTAACCCGTTTCAAGCCCGTACTTGAGTCCGTCACAATCCGGTTAACGTCTGCACTGTAGACATCCCGAAGCACGCGCTGGATAAAGTCGTCATCCCGATTGAGGAGAGCGGGGGGACGGGTAGCAAGGGCCTGCTGTTGAATACTCTCCCACTGCCTCTGGAGAACCTCCAGATCCTCGATAATGGCATTTTCACTAATGCCCTCCGCTTCAGTTCGCACTAGCAATCCCATGCCGGCGGGCTTAATTAAAATTGCCAGGGCTCGCAGGCGATTACGCTCATTTTCGTTGCGAATGCGTCGGGAAAGGTTGACCCCTCGACCATAGGGCATCAGCACCAGGTATCGGCCAGGCAAAGTAATATTTCCGGTTAGACGCGGGCCCTTATTCCCGGTTGGCTCCTTCATGACCTGCACCAAGACCTTCTGCTGGGGAGCCACCAGTTCAGTGATCGAGCCCGCCATCCGCTTTAACCTCAGAGGTCCCAGATCGGAAACGTGCATAAATCCATTCCGCTCGCTGTCGCCAATATTGACGAAGGCAGCGTCAATACCGGGCAAAACATTTTCTACCGTGCCCAGATAAATATCACTAACCTGGTGACTACCGGTAGCCACAATCAATTCTTCAATTTGATCTTCCGAAAAAACCGCAGCGATCCGATGCTGCTCAGCAATAACAATCTGCTTCGGCATTCAAAGTCCTCATACAACATTCACCGTAGGCGGATGAGATGAATACACAAACCTGGGGAACTCTAGCTCCCGCGGAGAGAGCTAAAATCTCAACCAGTCAGAGAGAACGCACCTTTTTTGTTGTTTTGCCTTCAAAACCATAGGTAGCAAACCCATCATCGCTTATTTTACAAGCCAATATTTAAGGCTTAACTAACTGAACCCCATTGATCAGTCTGGCGATTAGCAAAACATAACTCCGAAGAAGTTAGCAATGACAAGCACAGATAACGGAGTGAAACACTTAAGCCGTGCTAGCGATGAAGACTTTCAAAGGTAACGATCTGAACAATAAATAATCTCAGATTGACTGAGAAACTATTTTTAGGAATCTACTCACGGGTAACTCAACTATCCTGAAGTACATTGCAGCTCAAGAACTCAAAGCAGCTTCAGAGTATTGATATGGAGAACTAGCCGTGAACCTTCCCAAAACTCTCTGACTTAGATAACCCAACCTTGTAGGGATAGACTCTCTAATCAATCCCCAATACTCTCATCTAAACTTAGACCAAAACCTGGGATAGTCTGACGACAGCAAGCCCAAGTAATGGAGGGAAAGGGCTGGAATGAAATTCGCTAGGAACATCAATCCTACTTGGATGCATTATAGCGCCAAGCCCGAAACATAGCATATAGTCGACTAAATTTGTCACCTAACCATTAAAAGCCAGAGGATCTTGAAACTGAGGGGATGGGAGGCTGCCGACTCTAAACTCTAATCCGTAGAGAATTTAGCCAGAACCCATGAGCACCAGTGATCGACAAGAGCCAGGGCTGGAGAAGTCTTGTGGTTTGTTGCCTAGGACTAAGCCGTCGCCGTAACCTCCGCTGGGTTACGGCTATATTAGACTCAAGGTCTAGGAAGCGGAAACTGCTGGAACAGGTATAATCTCCATCGGGACAGAGGGCAGGCTAACACCTTGAAAGAGCACAATCAGCATTGGGTCACGGCGATCAAACTCTCGACGGATCAGACGCCGTAGCTCCCGATCCATGATCGTTTTAAGCCCATCCCAGTCGATGGTGGACTGCCCACTACGATTATTCAGGATCAGTTCTGATCCCTGCGCTGTCAAGACGTTGCCGACCACCTGTTTTGCCGACTGTTGGAAACGACTAAGATTGATGGAATGGGCTACCCCCCGCAATTGGATCGTGGGATCAGTGGCTAGTTTGCCGTCGGCGCCTAAGGTAATGGCTACGGTAATAACTCCGTCTTCCGCCAGTTGTTGACGATCCTTTAGAATATCCCGACCGACTACACTGACTCGAGAGGAGTCAACCAGAGCAACGCCTGAGGGGACTTTACCCGCAGTCCGAATACCAGCAGGGTTAACCTCGACGATATCTCCGTTTTGAATAATCACCATATGATCCGCAGGTACTCCCATACTTTGAGCGGTTTCCGCATGGCACACCAACATGCGATGTTCACCGTGAACAGGTAAAAAGTACTGCGGACGGGTCAAAGCCAGCATCAGTTTCTGATCTTCCTGACAACCATGGCCAGAGACGTGAATACCCTTGTCCTTGCCGTAGACCACCCGGGCGCCCCGCATCATTAATTTATCAATGGTATTGACAACAGCAATGGTATTGCCGGGGATCGGATTGGCAGAAAAGATGACGGTATCGCCAGATTTAATTTTTATCTGTCGATGACTATCCTGAGCGATTTGAGTCAGGGCCGCCATAGGTTCCCCCTGGGACCCAGTAGTTAGGATCAACACATTTTCATCGGCGGTTTGTCCTAAGTTTCGTAGGGGTTGGAAGAGGCTTTCTGGACATTTGATATAACCCAGGTCACGGGCATGGGCAATAACATTCAGCATTGAACGCCCCACCACAAAGACCTTCCGGTTGTACTTTTGGGCAAGTTCCAGAATCATATTGACCCGATGTACCGATGAGGAGAAGGTGGTGACAATCAACCGACCCGGCGCCTTAAAGAATTCTCGATCTAGATTAGGAAAGACCGATCGCTCGGAGGGAGTGTGCCCCGGCAATTCGGCATTGGTGGAATCGCTAATTAAACACAGTACGCCCCGTTCTCCGGCCGCCGCCAGTCGCTGAATATCAAACTTTTCCCCGTCTACAGGGGTGAAGTCAAACTTAAAGTCACCGGTATGCACAACTATGCCTACTGGGGTATGGATAATCACCGAACAGCTATCGGCAATGGAGTGGGTGTTGCGCACGTACTCCACCAGAAAGGAATTACCCACCCGCACCGTTTCCCTCGGGCGAACCTGGCGCAGTTCGGTGCGATCGGCCACGCCGGCTTCTTCTAGCTTATCTTCTAGCAGGGCCATCGCCAGACAGGGCCCATAGATAACAGGAATATCAAATTGCTTGAGATGGAAGGCAATGCCGCCAATATGGTCTTCATGACCGTGGGTAACAATCATCCCCTTGATCTTGTGACGATTTTCGAGCAAGTAAGTAATATCTGGCAATACAATATTGACCCCATGCATGCCATCGGTCGGAAAGGCTAAGCCGGCGTCTAATAGCATGATTTCATCGTTAATCTCGAAAACGCAGGTGTTTTTTCCTATTTCATGCAGCCCCCCCAGGGGGATAATTTTCAAAGCTTGACCGGAGTTGTTATTAGCCATATAAAATTGTCTCGTGGATGGGAAATTTGAGTGGAAAGAATCTGAAGAATTTTGGTGGGAGTTATGGGGGTCAGCCAGGCAGACCAGAACTAGGTTAGGTCATGGGATGGTGCAGGGTGACAAACCGCCAGGGGAAGAAACGCTCAGTAAAGATGCGCAGGAAAGCCCACAGGTTGGGTCTAAAAAGATAGAAATTATTCGGTTTTGCCAAGCTATTTAGAAGCCCGGTTGGTGAAGAGTGGTTAAGGGTGTTCAATGGAGGACTAAACTACAACAGCAAGGAGACCAGTCTCTGTTAACACCGCCTCTAACCGCTGTCGTATTAAGTCATCAGGATAACACAGGGGTAAACGGACTGTGCCAACAGCCCATCCCTGCAGGGCAAGGGCCAGCTTCACGGGAATGGGGTTGGTAGTGAGAAACAAAGCTTTGAACAGGGGCAAGAGCTTAAGGTGAATTTCAGTAGCCAGGTGGGGTTGGCCTGTTTCATAGGCTTTTACCATAGCCTGAATCTGATCTCCGACCAGATGACTGGCCACACTGACAACACCGGAGCCACCAATGGATAGCATGGGCAGGGTAAGGGAGTCGTCGCCGGAGTAAATGCCAAATTCGGGGGCGGTTTGGGAACGAATTTGACTAGCCTGATCTAAACTGCCGCTGGCCTCCTTAATCGCCACGATATTAGGAATATCAGCAAGGCGAACAATAGTCTCGACTTCCAGGTTACAGCCAGTCCGCCCAGGGATGTTATAAAGCATCAGGGGAAGATCAGGTACCGCCTGAGCAATCTGTTTAAAGTGTTGAAATAGGCCCTCCTGAGGCGGCCTGTTGTAGTAAGGGACAACCTGTAGGGTGCCGTCTAACCTAAGTTGGTAGGCCTTGCGAGTGGCTGAGATCGCTTCTTCGGTTGAGTTAGATCCGGTCCCCGCTAGTACTTGAGCGCGCCCCGCCACGGCTTGCTGAACACACTTGAACAGTTGATACTCCTCCTCCCACGTGAGGGTAGGAGATTCGCCGGTAGTGCCACAAATGACTAAACCATCACTGCCGTGGCTAACCAGGTGATTGGCTAGGGCCTCAGCAACCCCATAGTCAACCTCACCATCTTGGGAGAATGGTGTCACCATGGCTGTCAGCACCTTGCCAAAATAGATCACTCGACGGCAATGTCCTCAAATAACGAAACTCTAAAGACGAGGGGATTAGGATTGACTTAGGTCCGAAGGTAATTGCTCATAATTATACCAATTCTAACGGTTTGCTGGTCAGTAATTCTCCAATTTGCACCGCATTAAGGGCGGCCCCCTTACGAATTTGGTCCCCACTCAGCCAGAGCTCTAGGGCATGATCGTTGGAAATATCTTGACGAATCCGCCCCACCAGCACATCATCTTGACCACTTGCCTCCATCGGCATCGGGAAGTAGTTACGGGCCCAATCCTCTACTAGCTTAACCCCAGGAGCTTGACTGAGGATGGCCTTAGCCGTCGTCGCAGCAAGGGGTTGGTGAAACTCGATGTTGATGGCTTCAGAGTGGGCCCGCAGCACCGGCACTCGGACGCAGGTGGCGGAAATCTGTAGGCTAGGATCGTTAAAAATCTTCCGGGTCTCATTCACCATTTTCATCTCTTCCTGGCAATACCCCAATTCATTCAAAGCAGAATTGTGGGGAAATAGGTTGAAAGCCAGGGGATAGGGGAAGGCCTGGGCAATGGGGGGCTCTCCCGCCAGAATGGCCTGGGCCTGCTGCTTAACTTCCTCCATGGCCCGGGCCCCGGCCCCACTGGCGGATTGATAGGTGGCGATGATCAGGCGCTTAACCGGCTGCACCTGGTGTAAGGGCCAAACCGCTAAAGCCATCAAAATGGTAGTGCAGTTGGGGTTGGCAATAATCCCCTGATGCTGGTGGGCGGCGGCTGGATTAACCTCAGGAATCACTAGGGGAACAGTCGGATCCATTCGAAAGGCACTGGAGTTGTCAACGGCGATCGCCCCCGCCGCCACCGCCCGAGGTAACCACTCCTGGGAAATTGCCCCCCCCGCTGAGGCCAGCACCAGATCAATGCCTTGGAAGGCTGATTCATCCAGAGCCTCCACTGGCACACTTTCACCATTAAAAGTTAGAAAACTGCCGGCGGAACGATGGGAAGCCAACAACTTTAAAGTTTTTATCGGAAATGACCGTTGTTCTAGTAGGGTGAGAATTTCTGTTCCCACTGCCCCAGTGGCACCCAAAACTGCAACATTTAAGCCGTTAGCCACAACCCTAACCTCCTCTCCTGCCCGGCGTTAAAAACCTGTGTTGATAGTATAGCTTTGGCCAGAACCCTCTTAGCCTGCATTATTCATGAGGCCTACCAGTAGGCAGTGACTTGGCCCCCGATGAGTCAACTGCAACAGACGCTCAGTATCAACGTCCCAGTGTTGGCGACGACTTGAGTAACGAGGCCAAAAACCGTAGCGAATCGC
>JBEIGU010000034.1:0-31033 GCA_040381765.1 Leptolyngbya sp. | reverse complement strand
ATGTCTCATATAACCCAAAATGCAGTATCAGTATGAGATTAGCCGTGATCACGGGTGAAGAACCAGTAAATCTGCTTTTGTCTTAGAAAGTGAGCAATCTGTCTGTATCGTAATTAGCCAATTAAGATGCGATTACCCTGGGTTGACTGACAAAACTCTCAACGCTGGCGGCTAGAAGCCGTGCCTAGACAGACAAAACCCGCCTACGCGGGTTATGGATCAGTCGGCGAAGGCCGACTTCGTCTGTATAGCAGCGGTTTGAACTGCCGTCAGCCAATGTTTTGTCAGTCAATCAGGAGATAACCTTTGATCTCAGCCAGAGGGGGTAGAACTACGGTTCTCAACCTGGGCTTGGTTTAGACTCTATGAAAGAGTTCGATTTGGCTGCATTTACCCTGTTGATGACTGTCGTTAGCGATGAATTCCATTAAATCTTCTATTTCAGACCCCGTAGTTTTCCCTAGAATTCCCAAATTTATTCCTGCAATAACCATTCTGGCTATTTTGATTAGCCTGGCCTTCAATTTTAGGTTCACCTTCGGTAATTGGATGGGCACCAGCCTTCACCAACAGTTATCAACTGGGCTGGAAGAAATGGCCATTGCCCCGGCCTTCTATGTCCTCGCCATTTGGGGAGGGATTTACCTGGGGCTATTCATGCTGATGGCTTACCAGTTTGGGTTTGGCCATGAATTTCCCCGCAGTCATCAGTACTGGCATGAGCCTGAGTTTCAGCGGACCAACCGATTTCTAATTGGTGCCGTGCTGTGTCAGGCCTTGTGGGCCGGTTTATTTGCCGCTCACCAGGCGGTCCTGGCGAGTCTGGCCATGGCCGGGGTTGTGACGTTTTTGGTTAGAATTTATCGAATCCTAGGTATTAGTGTGACTCGGGCCTCCCGGCGGCGGCGTTGGTTATGCCATGCTCCCATCAGCCTCTACCTGGGCTGGGCCACGTTTTTGACGGTGATTACCGTAGCTACAGGCTTACACCATGCTGGGTGGCAGGTTGGCGCTGCTGATTGGGGTGTAATTGTAATTATTGCCCTGGCGTTGTTTTCCGCCTGGTTTATTGTTACCTACAGGGATACACTGTTTACTGTCGGGGTGATCTGGGGATTGGTGATGGTGGCCCTTCAACAGCAGGGTGTCACGGAAATTAATTTAGTTTCCGCCTTCGCTGCTGCCATGCTCCTGTTCTGGCTGGTTTGGGTAAAGAATCCTCCCCGTAAGAGATATTTGTATTAAACCAGGTTCACGTTGAGGCCCGTAGTTCTGCCCTCTCACCCCCGGTCCTCTCCCGGGGGGAATCTTTTTTGACCGTTACACTTTGTATAGATGCCTTTTATCTTTAGTTACTTAGGGTTTGGCCCATCCAAGGTTTGGTTCTTGTAACAGGAGCATTTAGGCAGTGATAATGAACAACCCACCAGTAGGCTATCGATCTAACGATCTGTCGGTGTCATCGAGTCCTAGGCTCAGCGGTCAGCCAGTTGAGTGTACAGGCAGCCCCCTAACCCTGATGGTGCTTAACCGGTATCACATTTAAGGGATTATTTATCAACTATTACCCTTGCTATGGGCAACCAGCAGACGGGCAGCCAGGACTCCGCCCAAAAAGCCGAATAGATGACCCTCCCAGGAGATGCCTTGCTGCAGGGGTAGGATACCCCAAATCATGCTGCCGTAGAGGGTGCCCACCAGGAGGGAAAGGCTAATCGACCCCAGGCGCCGTTCAAACAAGCCCCGCAGCAGCAGGTAGCCCAGGTAGCCAAAGATCACCCCACTGGCCCCAATATGACTGCCTGGGGAGCCGAATAACCAGGTGCCTAAACCACTGGCCAGCCCCACCACCAGGGTGACCCGAAGAAAGTCCTGGGTATCTCGCAGCATGATCAGCCACCCCAGCACTAAAAATGGCAGGGTATTGCCCGCCAGGTGGGCAAAATTACCGTGCAGGAAGGGGGCCAGGGGGATGCCCCGCAGGCCGATCAGGGTGCGGGGGATGATGCCAAACCGATCCAGTTGCCCCCCCAGCACCCATTGATCAAGGATTTCCGCTATCCACATAATCGCCACCAGCCCCCCCAACAGCCTAAATTGCTGTTTGAGTTCACTGACGACTGCCCTGGTTTCTTCCTGGATGCGCATAGGAGGGTGGGGTGTTGAGGGCTTCAGGTGAGCCGGGTCAGCTGGCCCGGCGGTTGAGGACAGAGGCCGCCTGCAATAACCGGCGGCTGTAGGGGTGCTGGGGTGAGGTGAATAACGTCTTCGTCAGCGCCAGTTCTACTAGTTTACCCGCCTGCATGACGGCGATGCGATCGCAGAGAAATCGCGCCACCCAGAGGTCATGGGTAATAAACAGGTAGGTGAGATTAAACTCCTGCCGCAGCTCCAGCATCAGGTCTAGCACCTGGGTTTGTACTGTCGCATCCAGCATGCTCACCGGCTCATCGCAAATAATCAGTTGGGGTCTGGTAATCAGGGCCCGGGCCATGGCAACCCGCTGTTGCTGGCCCCCCGACAGATCACCAGGAAGTCGGTGAAAGTAGTCTTGACTGGGGCTCAGCCCGACCCGTTCCAGCAGGGCATGGGTCTGCTGTTCCGCCTGCTTGCCCCGGGCCAGGTTGTGGATCAGTAGGGGATCCATGATGCTACGCCCAACCGTCATCCTAGGGTTGAGGCAGGCATGGGGGTCCTGAAATACCATTTGCAGGTGGCGACGCTGCGATCGCAACTGAGCCCCAGCCAGGGTGGTGAGATCGGTGCCGTTAAATTCCACCCGACCCGCCGTCGGTCTAATTAACTGCAAAATAGTGCGGCATAGGGTGCTTTTACCACAGCCCGATTCCCCCACCAGGCCCAAAATTTCACCGGGGTAAATCTCCAGAGACAGATCATCCACCGCCCTAATCACCTCTGGCCTGGCCTGGCCCCATAACCGGGCTAGGGGGTTAGGGGCCAGGCTGTAGTACTGCTTTACCCCCACCAGGCGCAGCAGCGGACTAGGGGTGGCGCCGGGGTAGGCCAGGCCCTCCGCCTGCTGTAGTTGCAGAGCGGAGGCCACCAGCCTGCGGGTGTAATCCGCCTGGGGTTGGCTAAACACGGTCTGGGCCGGGCCAGTTTCCACCACCTGGCCCTGGTACATCACCGCCACCCGATCGCAGTACTCCGCCACCAGGGAGAGGTCATGGGAAATCAGCACCAGGGCCGTGCCCAGTTGGTCACAGAGGCGAGTTAGCTCCTGCAGGATTTGGGCCGATACGGTGACATCCAGGCTGGTGGTGGGCTCATCCGCCACGATTAATTTGGGCTCCAACAGCATCGCCAGGGCGATCGCCACCCGCTGCCGCATACCGCCGCTAAACTCGTGGGGATACTGGTGGAACCGGCTGGCGGAAATATTCACCTGCTCTAGCACCGTCACCACCCGCTGTTTGGCGACCTGGGCCGACAGGTGGGGACGGTGGGCCCGCAGGGTTTCCAGGCAGTGGTCACCGATGGTCATCAGGGGGTTCAGGCGGGTCATGGGGTCTTGAAAAACCAGGGCGATCGCCTCGCCTCGAAACCGCCGTAGCCGACTCTTGGAAAATTGCCCTACCGCCTCGCCCTCAAACCAGATATCCCCGGTTAAGGTGGTGGCGGCGGGTAACAGGCGCAGCACCGCCCGCCCCAGGGTAGATTTACCGCAGCCCGATTCCCCCACCAGCCCCAGCCGTTCCCCCGGCCCCAGGGCCAGGGATACCCGATCAACGGCGGGCTGCCCCTGGCCAGGATAGGTGACGGAGAGGTTATGGAAAACCAACAACCCCTCGCCCCTATCGATCGGGGAGGTGGGGGGATAGGCCAGGGGGAAGTCCTGCTCTGTACCGTTAACCATCTGCAAATCCTGAATAGTGCTGTCCCTGGGCCAGGTAGCCATGGCGCTCAGGGCAAAGGGCGGCTCGATTATCCAGGGAAGGGGCTGCTGAGGGGATGTACCGTACTCTATTGCCCCGCCAGAGCTTTCTGGGTGCCCTCCCGATCCATTTTGAGTAGGATCACCCCCAGGGGTGGTAGGGTCAAATCTAGGGAGAAGGGCCGGTTGTGGAAGGCCCAGTCATCGGACCACTTACCCCCCAGGTTGCCCATGTTACTACCGCCAAACTCCCGAGCATCGCTATTAAATACCTCCTTGTAGTAGCCCTTTTCGGGTACCCCAATGCGGTAATGGCTGTGGGGTTGGGGGGTGAAATTGCACACTACCACCAGGAACTCATCGCTGTCCTTGGCCCGCCGGATAAAGGACACAACGCTGTGACGATTATCGTTACAGTCAATCCACTCGAAGCCAGCCTGATCAAAGTCCTGGGTGAAGAGGGCGGGTTCGCTGCGATAAACCTGGTTGAGGGCGGCCATAAAGTGCTTCAGCCCTTGGTGGGGCTGGTACTGTAGCAGGTGCCACTCCAGGTCACCCCAGACGTTCCACTCGCTCCACTGGCCAAACTCCATGCTCATGAATAGGGTTTTCTTGCCCGGGTGCATAAACATGTAGGTATAGAGACAGCGCAGGTTGGCAAATTTCTGCCACTCATCCCCCGGCATCTTGCCTAGCATATTGCTCTTGCCGTGCACCACCTCATCGTGGGAGAGGGCCAGCATGAAGTTTTCCGTAAAGGCATACCAGATGCTGAAGGTGACGTTGTTTTGGTGGAACTGCCGGAACCAGGGGTCCATGTGGAAGTAGTCCAGCATGTCGTGCATCCAGCCCATGTTCCATTTCAGGTTAAAGCCCAGCCCCCCCACGTAGGTGGGCCAGGACACCATGGGCCAGGCGGTGGATTCCTCAGCGATGGAGAGGACGCCAGGAAAGTAGCTGAATAACACATGGTTGACCTGGCGGAGGAAGTCCGCCGCCTCAATGTGTTCGTGGCCGCCATACTCGTTAGCCACCCATTCCCCATCCTTACGGAAGTAGTTGAGGTAGAGCATGGAGGCCACCGCATCCACCCGAATGCCGTCGATGTGGTACTTCTCAAACCAAAACACCGCGTTGGCCACCAGGAAGTTGCGTACCTCGTTGCGGCCATAGTTAAACACCAGGGTGCCCCATTCCTTATGCTCGCCTTTGCGGGGGTCGGCGTGTTCGTAGAGGTGGGTGCCGTCAAAGAAAGCCAGGCCGTGGCCATCCTTCGGAAAGTGACCCGGCACCCAGTCCACCAGCACCCCAATGCCATTCTGGTGACACTGATCCACGAAGAACATAAAGTCCTCCGGGCTGCCGTAGCGGGAGGTGACGGCGTAGTAGCCCGTCACCTGGTAGCCCCAGGACCCGTCAAAGGGATGCTCGGCCACCGGCAACAGTTCGATGTGGGTGAAGCCCAACTCCTTAACGTAGGGAATCAGGCGATCGGCCAGTTCCCGGTAGGTGAGGAAGCGGGCCCCGGGCTTGAGCTCCGCCACTGTCACCACCGGCTCCTCGCTGCCATCGGGTCGACGGGCCGGGTTAGCCGAGGATTCGTGCAGCCAGGACCCCAGGTGCGCCTCGTAGATAGAGATCGGTTGGGTGAGGGGTTCGGTTTGGCGGCGTTGCTCCATCCAGGCCTGGTCTTGCCAGGGGTAGTGGTCTAGGTCGGTGACAATGGAGGCGGTTTTGGGCCGGATTTCCTGCTGAAAACCGTAGGGGTCAGACTTTTCGTAGATATGGCCTTCGTAGTTTTTAATTTCGTACTTGTAGGAGGCGCCTGCGGTTAACCCGGGGATAAATAGATCCCAGATGCCGTTGGAGAGGCGACGCATCTGATGGTTGCGGCCATCCCAGTGGTTGAAGTCTCCCAGGACAGAAACGTTACGGGCATTGGGGGCCCATACGGCAAAATAAACCCCCTTGACCCCGTCCACCTCAGTGACGTGGGCGCCAAGCTTTTCGTAGATGCGGTGGTGGTTGCCCTCCCCAAATAGGTGGATGTCGAAATCGGTGATGGCGCGGGTTTTAAAGCCGTAGGGATCGTAGATGACGTGGACATGCCCATCGCTGACGTACTTCAACTGGTAGTTCGCCAGATCCTGAACCTCCAGCACGCATTCAAAGAAGTGGGGGTTATGGTTGGCTTCCATGGCCACTTCCCGATGCTCCTCTGGCAGCACCACCCAGGCCTGTTGCGCCTGGGGTAGGTAGGCCCGCACCGCCCAGACGGTTTGACCATCCTGCTGCACCATGTGGGGACCCAACACCTCAAAGGGGTCATGGTGCTGGTTCCAGACAATGCGGTCAATTTGCTCAGGGTCAACGGTTACAGACATGTTTAGATTCCACGGATGATGATTATGCCGACTGAGGTGTGTTGCTTCCTCCCCGCCTATCCATCATCGCTCGAATCGGGACAAGGGGATAAGGGATTGATGAAACCAGGCTTAATCCATCCGGGTGGGCCAGGTTCCATCCCCAGGCCAGCGGCTGAGGATTGACTATCTGCGAAATAGAGTAGCAAACTTAGGGGCGTTCCCAGTAAGTTTTCCGCAGATCGCAACGTCGCCTGGTCCTCATCCCCAGCCCCTGCTCCCAAAACTGGGAGTAGGGCAGTCGAATCGGATCAACCTCCCTCTGCAAAGCTGGGCAGAGGCGTTTAGGGTGTAGCTCAGAGGGGGCAAAGTCAGGACTCAACCTAGGATTTGCGATCTACTTATTTATTAATCTTGATAGATTTATTAATCTTGATCGGCTACTGGCAAAACTATCCTCAGAATAAAAAGGGAAAAACCGGTTCCGCCAGTTGCCGTAGTTGTATTAACAGCAGTAACCTGGCCACGGCTGGATCGGCTTCCGGCAGGCCCTGCTGGCTTTGCAGATCCTCCTCCAGGGCGGCGTACTCCGCCGCCGACAGGGGCTCGCCGGTGAGGGGAGAGCGGGCGGCGGTAATGATTTCGGTGCGCAGTACCTCCTCGGGCACCTCCTCGGAGACGGGCTGAGCCAGGGTGGGGGCAGGGTTGGGCAGAACCACAACCAGGGCGGTCAGGCCACCCCAGAGCCCAGGGTTAGCGATCGCCGACCAGCCTACTTTTTCCATACTCGTCTAGCCCTGTTTCTTTCTAGCATAGCGCCCCGGTATGATCCTAGGGGTTGGTGGTGAGGCTGTTGGTTTCCTGGCATATTTTTCCTGGCACATCTATGGCGGTTCGTTGGTCTAAGATTCTCCTGGTGGCGGCGGTGGGGCTGCTGATGCTGGTCATGGCTATGAATAACATCAGCGACTACGGTGCTAACCTTCGCTACGTCCAGCATGTTCTGAGTATGGATACGGTTTTCGCCGATAGCCAGCTGACCTGGCGAGCCCTGCGATCGCCGGACTGGCACCACCTGATCTATAGGGCCATGATCGCTACGGAGGGGGCGATCGCCCTGCTGTGCCTGGTGGGCTCGCTGCGTCTGGCGGTGGTGATCCGCCAGACCACAGAGGTGTTTCAATCGGCTAAGGCGATCGCCATCTATGGGTTAACCCTGGGGTTTCTGTTCTGGTTCCTTGGCTTCATGGTGATTGGCGGAGAATGGTTCACCATGTGGCAATCCCCAGAGTGGAATGGGCAAGCCCCCGCCTTTCGTTTCCTCAGCTCTGTGGGCCTAGTGCTCATCTACCTAACCCTAGCCAATGACGATCATCCTTGACATCTGATGATATGTGGGTACTGTACCTGAGCCCTTTTCAAACAACCTCTAAAACCCGTCTAACAACCTGGGATAGGACTCGGTAAAGTGAAAGGGGCACTTGCCATGGGATTTCCCCCTATCTCTCACCCCACCCCGCCCGCCATGACTCCCCCCAAGGCCTCCCTCCCCCCCGGCTTAATGATTCGTTCCGCCAAGGGGCTGTGGACCAGCCTGTGGCAGCGGATGATGGCCCAGATGGCGCCCCGATCGCAAACCGGAGACTACCAGCGCCCCAGTAGTCAGTTTCGCCACCGCCTCACCGCCGCTGGCCCCCATGCCCCTGCCCCCCATCGCTACAGCCTGATCCTGGGCTATGGCTGCCCCTGGGCCCACCGCACCCTGCTGGTTCGAGCCCTGAAGGGGTTGGAGGAGGTGATCTCCCTGGTGGTGGTAGAACCCTGCCCCGATCAGGGCAGTTGGGCCTTTGTCACCCCCTTCCGGGGCTGTGGCACCCTGCCGGAGCTGTACCGCCAGGCCCAGCCGGGCTACACCGGTCGGGCCACGGTGCCAGTGTTGTGGGACCGGCAGCGGGCCGCCCTGGTGAATAACGAGAGCGCTGACATCATCGAGCTGTTGAATGAAAGCTGGAATGACTTCGCCCGGTACCCGGAGCTGGACCTCTACCCCCCCCACCTCAGGAGCGCCATTGATGACTGGAGCGATCGCCTCTACGAGACGGTCAACAACGGCGTCTACCGCTGTGGCTTTGCCCAAACCCAGGTGGCCTACGATCGGGCCTGCGCCGATCTGTTTACTACCCTCGATCAACTGGAAACCACCCTGAGCCAGCAACCCTACCTCTGCGGCGATAGCATCACCCTGGCGGATGTGCGGTTGTTTCCCACCCTATTTCGCTTTGATGCGGTGTACTACGGCCTGTTCAAGTGTAATCGCCGCCGCCTTCAGGACTATGCTGCCCTGAGCCGCTACCTGGTCCGTATCTACCACCTCCCCGGCATAGCCGCCACCGGTGATCTGGCGGTGGTGAAGCGAGACTACTACGGTAACCTGTTTCCCCTCAACCCCGGCGGCATCATCCCCGCCGGGCCAGATTTACCCTGGTATGCAGCTCAGGATGCAAGGGCATCCTGATAGACCAACAGAGACGGTTTGTACAACCCTGGGCAGCCAGCATTCTCCAGGGGGAGGGGTCCGGTTATGATTCAATGGGGTCAGGGATGCGGGTCCCAGGCTCAATCTACCCATTCGCCCTCCTCAGTCCGTTGTATGGTGATTCCCTCCGGCCAACCATCCAAATCAATCCTGGGTTGGCTACTCTACGATGTGGCCAGTTCCGGTTACGCCCTGCTGATTCCCTCGGTGGCCTATGCGGTTTACTACCGTCAGGTGGTGTGCGGGGGTACCCAGGACTGTGATGCCCGCTGGGCGGCGGTGACCTCCCTCTCCCTGCTGTTGGCCGGGTTACTGGCCCCCCTGTTGGGGGCGATCGCCGATCTGGGCCATCTCCGTTACCGGATCTTTGTCCTCACCACCGGGCTATGTTGTGTCGCCACCGCTAGCCTCTACTGGGTCCAACCGGGAGCCCTGGTCTGGGGCAGCCTGGGCTTTATCCTGGCCCAGGTGGCCTACGCCTGCTCCGCCAGTCTCTACGACTCCTACCTGCCCCCCCTGCAGCCAACCCATCGCCTGGGGCAACTATCGGGGCTGGGCTGGGGCCTGGGTTATCTGGGGGGGTTGCTATGTTTTGCCCTGAGCTATGGCTGGCTGCAGGGGGGGCTGACGGCGGCTAATCTGCCCGCCTACCGCCTCACCTTTGTGGCGGTTGCTGGCTTTTACCTGCTGGTTGCCCTCCCCGCCTTTGCCTGGCTGCCCCGCCAGAGGGCTACCGCCCATCCCTCCCTGGCCCGGATGATCCCCCTGGCCTACCAACAGGTTTTCCAGACCCTGAGGGGATGGCAAGCAAGGCCACCAATCTTTCAATTTCTGATCGGTTACTACCTGCTGTCCGACGGGTTGGTTTCTATCGTCAGCTTTATCGCCATTTATCTGCAAACCCAATTTGGTTTAGGGATGGCAGACATTCTCAAGCTCACCCTATTATTTAACGCCATTGCCATTCCCGCCACCCTGGGGGTAGGCTACCTGAGTCAGCGCTACTCAGTCTTCAGATTACTCAACCTAATTGTGGCCCTATGGGTCGGCCTGGTCCTGCTGATCGGCTTTGGCCGCCACCCCAGTACCCCCCTGCTGATTGCCATCGGCCTCGGTCTGGTGTCTGGATCAACCCAATCCCTCTGTCGCGGCCTCTTTGCCCAGATCGTCCCACCCCAACAGAGCTCCGAACTGTTTGGGTTCCACGCCCTGGTGGGAAAGATTTCCGCCACGGCCGGACCCCTGGTGTTTGGGGTCACCAGTGCCGTCACCGGTAATCAACGCCTGGCCATGCTGTTGCTGCTACCCTTTTTTCTGCTGGGAGGGTGGGTGCTATCCGGCCTGGAGGCTGCGGTGGGGGCAGCCTCCAAGCCCCTGCAGGGGTAGGGCTTACTGGCCCTGGTCTCCCCAGGGGTCAGGGCTCCAGCCATTGATCGCCCCCCAGGCCGCTGGTGTAATGGAACGCCGTTGGCTCACCTTATAGCTTTCCCGTTGGGTCTGCAGATCGATGGCAATGGCCTCCAGATCCACCTGCAGACAGCCGTGGGGGAGGGTTAGTTGCACACTACCCTCCAGTTCACCCTGGCCATTGGGGGAGAGCTGGGTGACCTGACGGGGGTCTTCCACCAGTTGACGAGTCTGGGGATCGGTGAGCCAAACCTTTAGGGCCAGGCGATTGGGGTGGAAGGGTACCCTCAGCCTGACCACCACCGGTTGCCCAGCCACCCAATCCCCAGGAGGGAGTTCCAGCTGGGGCCGGGGCGGTACCGGGGCCTCCAGCTCAGATACCCCAGCCGGCGGAGGGGGGGCCGACCCGAGGTCAGCCTCCCCCTCCTCGTAGATCACCACCTCGCCGGCAAAGGGGAGGGGTGGGGGTGGCTCTTCAGAGGCAGGGGTTTCAGGGGTCACCGCCTGGCTCCGTTGGGCGATCGCCTCCTGCTGCAGGGTGACCGCCAGGTCATTGAGCCGATGCCAAAACCGCTCCTCTAGCCTCAGGTTACGAAACCCCATGGCCTCATGGGAGGGCAACTGGGGAGCTTGCCTGGGGGGAGTGGGGCGCACCCCGGCCAGGGGGGGGGCCAGAAAATCCGGGTGATCAACGGGGGGTTGGGGCAGGGGGGGCAGGCTGAGGGCAGGGGAGGGCTCTGCCTGGGGCGGGGGCTGGTCCTGGGCCCGGTGGGTTTCCGCCGATAGAGGGTCTGGGGCGAGGGGGGGTAGGGTGGGCCGATGCACCTGGGCTTCGTGGGCAGAGGGATAGTAAATCTTAGGGGGCAGGGTGGATCGGTGGCGCGGTAGGGTGAGGGAGGGCAGGGCACGGGGGGGAGCGGGCGGTAGGTTGATTGGGTTCCGGGCCGCCCCAGGGTCTTCCTCCGTTAGGGTTTCAGCGGTTAAGCTCAGGTCAAGATCGGCATCGGTTTCCGCTTGGTTGGCGATCGCCTCCAGCAACAAAGACAGGTCCACGGTGACGGTAAACCGCTGCAGGGCCAGCACCACCAGCCCCTGCTCCCCCTCCCCCACCAACACCAGTTCCCCCAGGAGCAGACGGGTGGTGGCGGCGCTGGGGAGGGTGACCGCCAGGTTCAGGGCAGCGGGCAGGCCAGGGGCGCTCCACTCAAAGGGCGTCAGCCCGACGGGGGTGGCGGTTTCCGGGTTGATCAGGCGCACCACCAGGGCCAGGGGAGTCACCGATCCCCCACCGCTAACCTGGCCCACCAGGGGGATGGCCTGACCCGCCTGACCCACCAGGGCGGTTTGGGCCAGGCTGAGACCATAGCCCCAGTCATCCACCGGGGTATCCGCCCCTAGCTGGGCTTGAAAGCGATCCATGGCCTCACCCACCTGACTTAAATCCAGGGATGGGGCCACGGCCTGATGCCCAGGTGCACCTGGGCAGGATCCTGGGCTCGCCACCGTCGTCAGACTGCCCTCATCTGCAAACCAATCGCCATCCTCCCCAGCCCCCTGGGGTAAGACCCGCAGTTGGATGGCGTAGGCCCAGCCCAGGGGAGCCTCCCCGGTGGGGTCAGGGGTCTGGCCAGAACAGTGAATATCCCAGGTGCCTGCCGCCAGGCGGGTAAAGGGTAATACCACCATTAGCCCCTCCCCGTTGGTTTGGCCGGTGCGGCTGAGGCGGCGCCGTTTGGCAGGGCCGCGATCGCTTAGGGTTTGGCTAATCTCTACGGCGACGGAAGCGTGGGCCTGACTGCTATGGGCCATAATCCGATAGCGGCCCTCTAAAATTTCTACCTGGGCAGTGTCGAGGGGTAGCCAACTCTGGTCGCCCTCCTGTTGCAGTAGAAATTCCCAGTACTCCATAGACGAACCCGGTGCAAGAAACGGTATGCGGATGCTTCAGGATACTCTATGTTAATCAATCTAGGCCGCTGCGACCGCCCTAGTTGAGGATTTTTCTCCCTCCACCGGCTCGTGCGCAGATCTTCCTGGGAGGAGGAAGATATAGTATGCTGATTAAACCCTAGGGCGATTAGCACAGTGGTAGCGCGCTTCCTTCACACGGAAGAGGTCACTGGTTCGAAACCAGTATCGCCCATACAATCCCAAACTGGGGGTGTTTAAGAAACCAGCTACGGCGCTTTATCCACCAACCTCCGCCCCGTTCGACAACTGGATAAACAACAAGCCCGAAAGCAAGCTGGAGCTGGTCGTGGGCAACACTCCCTAATCGCGAGTCGCCCCTTGCTGAGGCGGCTTCTCCAGAGTTGGAGAGCAGACGCTGAGATCGCCCTTGCCCCCATCGAAACCTGGGCGATCAGGGTTTCACCCCGGATCTAATCCTGCAGTACCCTGGGGTGCCGATTGCAATAACAGATGTGGATCGTAATTTGGTGGAATGACAAAACTCTCAACGCTGGCGGCTAGAAGCCGCGCCTAGACAGGCAAAACCCGCCTACGCGGGGTATGGGTCAGTCGGCGAAGGCCGACTTTGTCTGGATAGCAGCGGTTTGAACCGCCGTGGGCCAATGTTTTGTCAGTCAACCAGGGATGGTTCGCTGGGCCGGTAAGGCGGGTCAAGTTAAAGTCTTACTCGTTGCCCGATATCACTGGTTCGATCTGGAACGCTGAGGTTTCCTGACATCCTGGTCCTGTTTGCGGCGACGGCGATCGCGCCAATCAGCGGCGGTCAAATAGATCACGCCGCCAGTAACGATCACCATTAAAGCTAGGGCAAGCACTGCCAGAACACTAAAGGCCTGGACTTGCAAGGTAGATTCCATTGTTATCAGGCACGAGGATGGGCCATGGTTATAACCTAGAGACCATTACGGCCCCAGATCACCATCGATAGGGAGAAGGTGAAGACAACCAAGAGAGTAACCCAACCCAAACTTAAAATATCCATGGCCAACCAGAATCGCTATAGGATAACGTTTTCTATCATAGGCGAAAGGCTCCCCTTCCTCTAGATCCCTGATTAGTTTGATTAAGTCTCTGTGCAGTCATCATTGCTGGCCTCCCGGGCAGATCGGGTAAATTCTCTCAAAGCCGCTGGTTTAGCTGGTTTGATCGCCGCTGCCGTGATGGTGGCTATGCTCTGGCTGGCCCACTCTCCTCCCCTGGACTGGCCGCTGCCCCTGGCGATCGCCGCCGTCTCGGGTAGCCTATTTGGCATTACCTATCGCTATGCCGTGCGCCAGGATCCCAACCCACAAATTAAGGCGGGGGTGGTTTTTGCCTTTGGGTTGGTGCGGGGGTTAGCCCTTGGCCAGCAGGCTGGTTTACCCTGGCCTGCTATCCTCTGGCTAACCATGGCGACCTGTGGTGAGAGTTTAATACTCTTTGCTGGGGCGGCTATCGCCCTGGAGGGGGTTCACCAACGGGGCTGGTTACCCTTTCCAGGGGATACTTCACCCCTTCCAGAGGAGCCAGGGGAAGACCCGTAAGGGCAACAGTCCCAGGAACTGGTTACAATGGCGGAAGCATTGCATAGTCATTCCTACTCTCCATGATTCCTACCGTTATTGAGCAGTCTGGCCGGGGCGAGCGCGCCTTTGATATTTATTCTCGTTTACTGCGGGAGCGGATTATTTTTCTGGGCCAGGAGGTGACCTCCGATTCCGCCAACCTAATTGTGGCCCAGATGCTATTCCTCGAGGCCGAAGACCCTGAGAAGGATATCTACCTCTATATCAACTCCCCCGGTGGCTCCGTAACCGCTGGCCTGGGCATCTACGACACCATGAACCACATTCGTCCCCAGGTGTGCACCATTTGCGTGGGGCTGGCCGCCAGTATGGGGGCTTTTCTGCTGGCCGCCGGGGAAAAGGGCAAACGCATGAGCCTGCCCAACTCCCGGATTATGATTCACCAACCCCTAGGGGGAGCCCAGGGGCAGGCTACGGATATTGAAATTCAAGCCAGGGAAATTCTTTATCTGAAGCAGCGGTTAAATGAGGCCCTGGCCAACAACACCGGTAAGCCCTTAGAAAAAATCGCTGAGGATACGGAGCGGGACTTCTTTATGAGTCCCCAGGAGGCGGTAGACTATGGCCTGATCGATCAGGTCATCGATCGCACCTCCGTGGGCAGTCGCCCCATGGCGGTTAGCTAGGGCGGGAGGGCTGGGTTTCCAGATAAAGGAGAAATTCCAGCAGTTCTTCATCGCTGAGGTCATGGCGCGATCGCTTACCGTAGGTGCGCTCTAGAAATTCCCGTCCCTGGTGGGTGCCCCAACCCAAACGCTGGAGTTCCACGTCGGTTTGGGCGATGATATCCGACAGGTCAATGGGCGCAACCCCCATTGCCTCCAGGGAGTGCAGGTCTTGCTCAGGGGCCGGCTGATCCTGTCTCACGGTAGCGGCCTCCAGCGGGCTGGCCAGGGCGATGGGTTCCAGGGTGGTAAACACCACCGGATCTGCGGAGTGGGCCGACGGCGGATCGCCAGGCCCCTCTAGGAGAATGGCTGCCACCGATGGAGTTGGGCTGGGCTCCCTGGGGGGGAGCCCGCTGGGTAACACCAGTTTTTCCAGGGCCCGGTTGGTAGCCAGGTCCTCAGCGCTCTCCAGGGTGGCTTGGGCCGCCAGGCCCTGGGCCAGGCAAAGCTTATCCACCGTCACACTGACCCGCACCAGGTAGAGGCCGTCGTGAATATTCAAGAGTTCGGAAACCAGGCTGGCCTTGGGGTAGGTTTGGCGAAGGCTGGTGATCAGGGCGTTGGGCACGGGCGGAACCACTCCTGGCCGGGTAGGATAACCGCTATTATGCTAGGAAACTGCAGCAGGTTACACTGAATCAATCAGGTATTCACCAGGCTGCGCCTGCCCCTATTCCCCCAGGCATCAAGGGGTGGAGTCCTGTAGTTCTATACAGATCACCCAGTCTCAGAAAAGCTCTCCAATCCAGCCCAGGATGGCTGAAGGCCAATCATGCTCGATCAACTGCTAGATATTTCCAATAACTTTGGGGTGGACACCCTACTGTTGTTGCCGGTACTGATTGCCCTGGAAGCTATCCTTTCCGCCGATAATGCCATTGCCCTGGCGGCGATCGCCCAGGGCCTAGAGGGGGAGAGGTTGCAACGGCGGGCTTTAAACTTCGGCCTGGCCATTGCCTTTGGCCTACGGGTAATGTTGATTTTAGCGGCGGGCTGGGTGCTGAAATTCTGGCAGTTTGAGGTGTTGGGGGCAGCCTACCTGCTGTGGTTGGTGTTTAAGCATTTCACCAGCCCCGCGGATCAGAGCAGCCTGCACCACGGCCCCCGCTTCCAGTCCCTCTGGCAGGCCATTCCCATTATTGCCTTTACCGATCTGGCCTTCTCCCTCGATAGTGTCACCACCGCCCTGGCCCTGTCTAAGGAAACCGTAGTAATTTTGCTGGGGGGGGCGATCGGGGTCTTGACCCTGCGGTTTATGGCTGGCCTATTTATCCGCTGGCTGGATGAGTTTGATCACCTGGAGGACGCCGGATTTATTACCGTAGCCTTCGTGGGGCTGCGGTTGCTCCTACGGGTGCTTGAGCCTACTTTGGTGCCGCCGGAATGGCTGATGGTGGCCTTGATTGGGGTGGTGTTTGCCTGGGGGTTCTCCCGGCGTAACCTGGCGGTCGGGGAGGAATTAGTCCCAGAAGTCGGTGCTACGGTCACGGCGGAGCTTCCCGATCTGTCTTTGCTGGTGGAGCTAGAGCCTCACCGGGAGGTCACCAGTGAGGCGGAAATTTTGCCGGTGGGGGCCACCGATCCGACTCCGTAGATGTCCTCCAAAGGGGGAATTCATACCCCTTTGCCTACCCCTGGGGAGGGGTTGTTTGCTAAAGTGGCAGGGCAAAATAGGCCCTTGACTGATTTAAAACTATGCGTCTTAACCGGAAACCATCGGTACTATTAGCCCTGGCCTCCGCCGTGGTGCTACTGGGGGCTGGCGGTCTGACCTTCTGGCTAACCTCCCGACGCCAGTTAGATAATCAGGCCATGCCCCTGGGGGTCAGGGCGATTCCGGCGGATGCCCTGGCGGTGGTGGCCCTATCCAGCGATCGGGGTCAGTGGCAGCGGTTACGGCAATTTGGTAACGCCAATCGCCGCGACCAGTTTGATCAGCTGGTGGGGCAATGGCGCGATCGCCTGATCACCCAGGCCGGCTTAGACTTCGCCAGGGACGTGCAGCCCTGGCTGGGGCAGGAGGTCACCCTGGCCCTACTGCCCGTCAATAATTCTGAACCCGGGGCGGACTCACCTAGCACCCTAACAGTGCCAGATCAACTAGCCAGTTCCCCATGGATAGCCCTAATTCCGATTCGGGATCGGGCTGGCGCCCAGGGGAAGCTGGCCGATCGCCTGGTGGCGGCCCAGTCCCTGGGGGATAATCCCTACCGGGGCATTACCCTGCAACAACTGGGTACCGATCCCGAGGAACTTCTCTACGTGGCCCTGCTCACCCCCGATCTGGCCCTGGTTAGTGCCCAGGCGGACCTGGTGAAGCGGGGGATTGATAGCTGGCGGGGGGAGCAGTCCCTGGCGGAGCGACCGGGCTTCGCCAAGGCCTTTGAGCAACTGCCAGAGCCCAACCCCCTGCTGCGGCTCTACCTGGATGTGCCGAAGGCCGTTACCGCCCTCTCCCAGGGGGTAGAGCCACCCCTGGCCCCTAACCGATTACAGGCCTTGCAATTCCCCCGTAGCCTGGCCGGTACCCTCAGCCTCAAAAACCAAAAACTCCACCTGCAGGCGGTGAGTTGGCTCGATCAGGGGCCAGCCGGGTTTACCACAGGCAATCGGGCAGACCAGATGCCCCAGCGGTTGCCCGCCAGTAGCCTGCTGATGCTGTCGATGGGGGATTTTCAGCAATTCTGGCAGGACTTTAAGGGGGGGCAGCAGCTCTCCGCCCTCTTCCCCTTTCGCCCAGAGGATCTGAGCCTGACCCTGCAATCCGCCACCGGCCTCAGCCTGGAGGAGGACTTCCTGCCCTGGATGGCCGGGGAGTTTGGCCTGGCGGTGCTGGCTCCGCCCCAACCAAAGCTCCAGGAAGAGGGGGAGGCTTTGCCAAACCCAGCCCTGGTGTTGATGGTGAAAACCAGCGATCGCACCGCCGCCACCAGCACCTTGACCCGCCTGGATGAGGTGATTGCCAATCGTTACCGGTTTACCGTTGATGCCGTTGATCTAGGGGGGGTGGCGGTTACCCGGTGGAGCGCTCCCTTTGACTCCCTCACCCTGGCCCATGGCTGGCTGGCGGGGGATATCTTGTTTTTCACCGCTGGTCAGGGCATAGCCGAGTTGGTGGCTCCCCAACCGGGCCGCAGCCTGGCCCAAACCACTGCCTTTCAAGCCACCACCGGTGATGCACCCCGGCCTAATAATGGCCACTTCTTTATTGACCTGGCGGACCTGGCCAAGGCGGACAATCAACTGCTGCTCCCTCCCCTACCCAGGGAGGGGCTATTCAGTGTGGCCGGATTGGAGGCCATGGGGGTGACGGCGACGGTCTTGAGCGATCGCCAGGTCCGCTATGACATTACCTTGAATCTGAAGCGGGGCGATCGTTCCCCTAACCCAGTCGATCCACAGGCAGAGCCCTCGCCGCCCCAGCCGTAATCGGCTTTAGGCAATCCCCAGGGCCCTGGGGCTGCCCGATTCCCCACCCCAAGAGAGTGTTTGAAAGGCCAAGGAGAGTCTCAAACTATCCCTATGGAGTAAGGTAATCACCGCAAAATTCAGTATTTTAGCGACCCCTGGGCGGCGAACTATACCTGAGCCCTTTTCAAACAACCCCTAGGCCAAATTCCAGCGCCAAAACTCGTTACCATAGAGCTAACCTTTACCCCTAAGGCTCCTATGGATTTGATTGCTCTCCAGAGTTGGCTCGATAACGCTGCCTTTGCGGTGCTGTTTGTGACCCTGCTGCTGTACTGGACGGGGGCCGCCTTCCCCCAGGTGACCCTGCTGCCCAGCCTGGGAACCGCCGGCATGGCCACCGGGAATTTGACCATCGCGGCCCTGCTGTTGGCCCGCTGGATTGAGGGGGGCTATTTCCCCATGAGCAATCTCTATGAGTCTTTGTTTGCCCTGGCCTGGGGGGTGACGGCCATGCACCTGTTGGCGGAGGCTATGGGTCGCAGCTCCCTGGTGGGGGTGGTGACGGCCCCCATCGCCCTGGCGATTACCGCCTTTGCTGCCCTTTCTCTGCCCACCAACATGCAGGGTTCCGAACCCCTGGTGCCCGCCCTCAAATCTAATTGGCTGATGATGCACGTCAGCGTCATGCTGCTTAGCTATGCCGCCCTCCTGGTGGGCTCCCTGCTGGCCATTGCCTTTCTGTTTGTTACCCGGGGGCAAGCCGTGGAGCTGAGGGGCAGCTCCGTGGGCACTGGCAGCTTTCGTAGCCGTCAGTCCTCAGATCCCTTGCCCGCGCCCTCAGCCTCCGTTCTGCTGGAAACCAAACTCCCTAGCCTCAGTCTTGCCCAGGGGGATACCCTGGTGATGGAGAAACCCGCCGTGGGTCAACTCCCCCCTCCAACCCCACCCCTCTCCCCCCAACGGCTGACCCTAGCGGATAGCCTGGATAACATTAGCTATCGGATGATTGGCCTGGGCTTCCCCTTGCTCACCATTGGCATCATTGCCGGTGCGGTGTGGGCCAACGAGGCCTGGGGCTCCTACTGGAGTTGGGACCCTAAGGAAACCTGGGCCCTAATTACCTGGTTGGTGTTTGCGGCCTATCTCCATGCCCGCATTACCAAGGGGTGGCAAGGACGGCGACCGGCGCTTTTGGCCGCCACCGGTTTTGCCGTAGTTTGGATCTGTTACCTAGGGGTTAATATTCTCGGTAAGGGATTACACAGCTATGGCTGGTTTTTCTAACTCAGCCCCACCGGGCTTCACCGTCGGTTGGCCGTTGCCCCCAGGCTATTTAAGCCTGGGGCTAGGGGTCTAGCTTTCCCCAGGGTTTATCCTAACCATGCATTTTTTCTCGGTGTAGGGTCTACCTAGGCTGGTTAGTCCTGGGCTCAAGGCTGACGGGCAGGGGCTAAGGCCCTTTGCCCGTCCTACCTCTCCCGATGACGGAGTTCTGACTATTGCCCCCCTCTTCAAGGGCTGCAAAATTTATGCCGCCGAGTACTAGGTTTTTCAACCTTTAAGTAGCATTATTCTTCTAATAGTGACAATGGCCTAATATAAAAAGCGCATTGGATTTTTTAGCCTATGTCTGTTGTGCCGTTGCGGATTGGTTCTACCATCGTAGAATTCACCCTTGCCCTAGGGCTATTGGTTGGTGGTTGTGCCCGGTCCTCGCCTCCGGTTGATGCAGCCAAAGCCATACCCGTCCAGACCCAGACCCTAGAACCTGGCAGCGTGGAGGATAGTTCCGAGTTTATCGGTGCGCTCGAGGCCCAACAACGCATAGATCTAAAGTCTGAGGTAAACGGTCGGATCGCCCAGATTTTTGTCACCTCCGGTGAGGGGGTTCGTCAGGGGCAGCCGGTTCTACAACTCCGCCCTGATCGGGTAGGGGCGGAGGTCACCAGTGCCCAGGCGGCAGCCCAGGCGGCGGCTTTCGCCCAGCAGGCGGCCCAGGCCCAGCTGGATGGGGCCCAAGCCAGCCTGGGGCGGGCCCAATCCGATCTGCAACTGGCCCAGACTGACTTTAATCGTAGCCGCAGTCTAGCCAGTCGCGGGGCTATCAGTCGGCAGGAATTAGACGGGGCTCAAAATCGTCTGGAGGCCGCTCAAGCGGCGGAAAAGAGCGCTCAGGAGGGGCGGCGAGCAGCCCAGGCCAGTTTAGAGCAAGCCACTGCCAACCTGCGCCAGGCCCAGGCCCAGGTCAATGTCAAACAGGAGGACCTGGGGTTTACCCGGGTCGTAGCACCGGTGGCGGGTCGGGTGGGGGATATGGCGCTGCGCCTGGGGGATGTGGTCAGTGCGGGCCAGACCCTGACCACCATTGTGCAAAATCAGGATCTCTTTCTCCGTCTCCAGGTGCCCACCAGTCGGGCTGCCCAGTTGACCCTCGGCTTGCCGGTGGAGTTGCTCAACCCCGATACGGGAGAGTCCCTGGCCACCGGCACCCTGGGCTTTATTTCCCCCGATGTGGATGCCGGGGCCCAGTCAATTCTGGTGAAGGCCCGATTTCCCAATGAGGCCAGACTACTCAGGGATGGACAACTGGTCCGGGCTCGGATCATCTGGAGTACGACCACCGCCCTGTTGGTGCCCACGGTGGCGGTAACCCGATTGGGTAACCAGAGTTTTGTGTTTGTCGCTACCCAGGAAACCAATGACCAGGGCCAACCCCTTCAGGTTGCCGATCAGCGTCCGGTGCAATTGGGAGCGATCCAGGGGAGCAACTACCGGGTCTTAGAGGGGCTGCAGGCGGGGGATCGGGTGGTGGTGACCAACATTCTTAAACTTCGGGATGGGTTGCCCATCACCCCCCAGCCCGCCAGCGCCGTCCTGTCCTTGGGGCCTTAAGCGATGTTTCGCCCGAGTTGTTTGTTTAGGTTGCCCCCATGGCCCTGCTGTCCATAGCCGATACCTTTATTCGACGGCCGGTTTTGACGACGGTGGTCACCGTTTTGATTTTATTAGTGGGTGGCATCGCCATCCCCTTGCTGCCCATCGAGCAATTACCAGAGCTTGCCCCGGTGCAGGTGCAGGTGACGGCCTCCTATACGGGGGCGGATGCCGCCACGGTGGAAAATACGGTGACCAACGTGCTAGAACGGGAAATCAATGGGGTGGAGGGGATGGACTATTTGACCTCCAGCAGTACTAACACCGGCCAAAGCACTATTAACATCGTCTTTCGCCCCGGCCAGGATAAGGACCTGGCCCAGGTGAACGTCCAAAATCGGGTGGCGGCGGCCCAACCCCAGTTGCCCAGCGAGGTCAACGATTTGGGGGTGACGGTGCGGGCCCAATCCCCCAGTACCCTGCTGGTCTACCGGTTTTACACGGAGGACGATCGCTACGATGGGCTTTTCCTGAATAACTACGTGGATTTATTTATCCTCGATGAAATTAAGCGTATCAACGGGGTGGGTAACGCCCAAATCTTTGGGGCAGGGCGCTACGCCATGCGACTCTGGCTCGATCCGGCGGCCCTGGCCAAGCAGGGGTTAACCCCTGGGGATGTGGTCAAGGCCTTGCAGGAGCAGAACATTCAAATTGGCGGTGGGGCGATCGGGGCCCCCCCCACCCCCTCCGATCAAAGCTATCAATTCACCGTGCGTTTGCCGGGTCGCCTATCCGAAGCCCGGGAATTTGAAAACCTGATTCTCAAGGTGGGGGCTGGGGGCAACCTGGTGCGACTCAGGGATGTGGGCCGGGCCGAGTTAGGTTCGGAGAACTACGGCTTTGACGTTAAGGCCGATGATCACCTGGCGGCGGGGCTACTGGTTTACCAGCTCCCCGGCAGCAATGCCCTGGATGTGGCCAACGCCATTCGGGAACGGATGGCGGAGCTGGAGATCAATTTTCCCCCCGGCCTCAGGGCCGACATCGTGTTTGACACCACGGAGTTTGTCCAGGTCTCCCTGCGGGAGGTGCTGGTCACCCTGATGCAGGCGATCGCCCTGGTGCTGCTGATTCTCTTTGTCTTTCTACAAAGTTGGCGGGCTACGGTGATTCCGGCCATTGCCATTCCGGTCTCCCTGGTGGGGGCCATGGGTTTTCTGCTGTTATTTGGCTTTTCCATTAACAGTTTGACCCTGTTTGGCTGCATCCTGGCCACGGGCCTGGTGGTGGACGACGCCATCGTGATTGTGGAGGCCATTTCCGCCAAGATTGACCAGGGTATGCGCCCCCGCCTGGCCGCATTAGATGCTATGGGAGAGCTCTCCGGTGCCGTCATCTCCACGTCCCTGGTGTTAATGGCGGTGTTTATTCCCGTCGCCTTTTTCCCCGGCACCACTGGCAAGATTTACCAGCAGTTTGCCCTGACCATCGCCTTTACGGTGCTGGTGTCTACCCTCAATGCCCTGAGCTTTTCCCCGGCCATGGCCGCCTTGCTGCTGCGCTCCAGCCAGGGATCGGGCCGGTTGGACTGGTTTTTCCAGCGTTTTAATGCTTTTCTGGCCAGGGTAATTGCCGGCTATCGCCGCCTGGTGGGTGGGTTAATCCGGGCCCGTTACCTGGTGCTGGCTCTGTTTATGGGGGGGCTGGTGCTGCTGGTGGGGATGTTTCGGCTGATTCCCACGGGCTTTGTGCCCCCTGAGGATCAGGGCTACTTCATTGGTATCGTCCAGGGCCCAGATGGGGTTTCCCTACCCTATACCCAGGCGGTGATGGCTAAAACCAACACCCTGCTGTCGGAGTTTCCTGAGATTAAAAGCACATTTTTGATTGCTGGCTTTGGCTTTGATGGGGCCGCCCCTAATCGGGGTATCTTCTTCGCCACCCTCACCCCCTGGGATCAACGACAGGGGATGCGCTCCTCCGTATTTGGTCTGCTGCCCCGGGTCAACCAGGCGCTCCAGGGCATTCAAGAGGCCCGAGTGATCGCCTTTAATGCGGCGCCGGTGCCCGGCTTTAGCCCCACGGGAGCCCTGGAAATGCAACTCCTGGACCGTAGCGGGGGGCAACTCACCATCAATGATTTCCTGACCAACAGTCAGGAAGTGATTGCCACCGCTAACCAGTCACCGGCGGCGGCAGGGGTGTTTACCCAGTTTACCGCCAGTGCTCCGCAAATTCAGGTGGATCTGGACCGCGATCGCCTTAAGGCCATAGATGTCGATCTGGCGGAGGCCCAGTCAGCCCTGGGCACCTACCTGGGGTCTCGCTACGTTAATGACTTCAGTTTTGGCGGCCGTAACTACCGGGTCTTTATCCAGGCGGATGCTCCCTTTAGGGACAACCCGGCGGATATCGAAGCCATCTACGTCCGCAGTAAGAGCGGCGCCATGATTTCCCTGGCGGAGGTGGTGAAACGGCAGGAGACGGTGGGGCCCGCCACCATTAACCATTTCAACCTGTTTCGATCGATTAAATTAGAGGGCCAACCCGCCCCCAGGGCCAGCACTGGTCAGTTGATCCAGGCTATGGCCGCCGCCCACGCCCAGGCCGCCCTACCCTCCGTAGGTCAGGCTTGGCAGGGCACCGCCAAGGAGGAACTGGCGGCGGGGGGGGCGGCGGTGATTATCTTTGGCCTGGGGCTGGCGGTGGTGTTTTTGGTGTTGGCGGCCCAGTACGAAAATTACGTGGATCCGATTATTATCCTCCTTACCGTACCCCTGGCGATTTTAGGGGCACTGATCTTTCTCTGGTTGCGGGGGTTGGCCTTAAACGTCTACGCCCAGGTTGGCCTGGTGATGTTAATTGGCCTGGCCAGTAAAAACGCCATCCTGATTGTTGAGTTCGCCAACCAGGCCAGGGCCCAGGGTCTGGGCCTGGTGCCCGCTGCTATTAATGCGGCCCAGCAACGGTTCCGCCCCATTGTCATGACCAGTATTTCCTCCCTGGCGGGCTTCTTTCCCCTGCTGGTGGCCACGGGGGCTGGCAGCTCCAGTCGGTGGTCCGTCGGTTACACCGTGTTTGGGGGACTGCTGGTAGCCACGGTTTTGAGTTTATTGGTGGTGCCGGTGTTGTATGTGGTCTTAAAGGGGCTGGCGGATTGGCTGTTCTCAGACAAAACCCCACCCCCCGGAGCAGAGTTGCCCAGTGACGCGATCGCCCCAAATCAACCTCACCCCTAGTGGTTTATTAAGGTTCAATCGGAGCCCCCTATGGATAACCAACAATATCTGGATTTGATCACCCGGCTGGAGGCCATGGAGGCCAAACTTGAGGCCTTTATTCAGCAGGGGCTGGCGGAGCGGATCACTCGTTTAGAGGATGCCCTGCCCTTGATCACCGATGTGGATCGCTACCAGCCCTTACAAAACCTGCTGAAAACCGGTAAATTACGGGAAGCAGATGAGGAAACCCTGGCGGTGATTTTGCAGCAGGCCGCCGCCTCTGACCGGGAAGAATTAACACCGGAGGGGGTCAAGCGCTTCCCCTGCAGTGTGTTGCGGGTCATTGATCGCCTCTGGATTACCTATACCGGTGGCCGCTTTGGCTTTAGTGTGCAGCGACGGCTTTACCAGGAAGTGGGAGGTAGCTTAGAAACCGCCATTGCCCAGGATGGCGAGCTGCTGAAAAAGCTGGGGGATCGAGTGGGCTGGCGCCAGGATGATCAATGGAAAACCCTGGACCAGGCCACCCATAGCCTGGAGGACCCGGTGGGATGTTATCCGGTGATCTGGTGGGATTCCCCCTACGGGGCCAAAATGGTTAATTATTTCCTGGTGCGGTTACTCACCTGTGAACTTTTAGCACGGTGAACCCTAATCAAAACGGGCCATGCTGGACTCGAACCAGCGACCGACCGCTTAGAAGGCGGTTGCTCTATCCGCTGAGCTAATGGCCCCCAGCTACAACCCTAGCCCCGGGGAGTATAACCCAGCCAGAGCAGCTATTCTGACCTGGCTTTACCCCTCCCACCCTGTTCCTTGTTAAGCCAAAGTTACAACATTTTTATTGTAAGGCCAGGGGGATAGCTTCGGCCAGAAGGCTGGAACATTACAGGGTATCCCTGACTGAATTGGCCCTGATTACCAAGTCAGCCTGGCGAGAAAGACAGGCAAAGCCTTAACTTTTGCTGAGGGGCAATGTAGTATGCAGAGTGCGGATCTAGGATTGAGAAGATTTGTTCAGGTCAGAACTACGGTTAAGGCGATGCGGAGTAGCTCTTCACCAGCAGCCATTGGCAGGCCACCCCCATGTTTATTTTGAAACGTCAGGATGTTGAAATTAGGAAGATAAGCCTCCCGGATCAGGAGGAGCCCGCCTTAATTTTGTTCTACCGGGGTCAAGGCTTTAAGTTGCTGGGGCTTTTTGCCGCCACCCAGGAAGACAAAGCCCGCCTGCTGTGGCGGCATTTGACCGATAACCAGGGCAAGGTCTGTGTTCTGCTAGAAGAGCCCGAGCGCTTTAGCGTCTGGGGACGGCTGGAAGCTAATCTGCAGGGGGACCGCTACGGGGTTGTACCGGTGGCTAGCCCCAGAGGGCAGAACCTCTACATCCAGGCCTGTTTGCTGCTGTTGCAAGGGCTGCACATGGATGTGGAGGATTTACTGGGGCCTAAGCAAACTAAACGGTTTGAGGCAGATTTACAGAAGATCCTGGTGGACTGGCACTTTCCCCTGGGGGCCCAGCCCCAGGTGCTTAAATATCTACTGCAGATCGATCCCCTACAAGCGACCCAGCTCCCCCCCTGGCAAGAACACCACCTGGAGCGCCTGCTGGAGGAAGCCTACCGGATTGGTAGATACTACTTTGGCAATGCCGACTTTGCGGGGCGAGCCCTGGATAGCCTGGCTGATTTGGCCGATCATGAGCAACAGCAGGTGCGGGCCTGGCTACAGAATTCACCCAGCGGTAAAAGTTGGTTATCGACTACCTCCCGATCGGAGTAACTAACCCCCGAGGGGCGAACTGCCCAGTCCTTCCCTTCATTGCTATTTCCTCTCCATAGCGTTGATGTCAATGCTGATTTCCTCCCCCTGGCTGAGTCGTTCCGCCCTGGCGGTGGCCCCGGAGTTATTGGGCTGTCAGCTGGTGCGGAGTTGGCCGGATGGTCGCCAGCTCACCGCTGTCATTGTTGAAACCGAGGCCTACACCGCTGGTGACCCCGCCTGCCACGCCTATCGTCGCCAAACCCCCCGCAATCGGGTAATGTTTGGTCCGGCGGGCTATAGTTACATCTACCTAATTTACGGTATGTACCATTGCTTTAACGTAGTCACCGATCGCGAAGGGGTGCCCAGTGCCGTTTTGGTGCGGGCAGTGGATCTGGTGACTATCCCTGATTGGTTAGCGGGCTATCGTCAGGAGAAATCCTGGCGGTGGGGGGCGGGCCCAGGCAAACTCTGTCAGCTACTAGCAATAGATCGCCAGTTTAGCGATCGCCCGCTTCACCCCAGTGCTGGCCTCTGGCTAGAGACCCCCAGCCCGGAATGGCAGGCTCGCCTGCAGCACCCGGCGGCGATCGTGCAAACCACCCGCATCGGCCTCACCCAGGGGGCTGACCGGCCCTGGCGTTGGTACGTCAAGGATGCAGTCTCCGTATCCAAGCCCTAGGCCACTTGTAGGGGGACGGAAATCACAGTAAAATGCTGACTAATCAGTCCTCATTCGTCACCCCTATGCCATTGCTGACCACTGGTAATTCCTTCATTCGGGACCTGGAAACCAACCGGGCCATTGCCGTCCGCATGCCCCTAGAAGGAGGATTTGAGGGCCGCTACGAACGCCGCCTCAAGGCCAAGGGCTACGAAATTCTCAAGTTAACGGCGCGAGGGCTGGGGGATCTGGCCGCTTACCTGACCCAGGTCCATGGGGTGAGGCCGCCCCACCTGGGCAAAAAAAACATTGGTAACCAGGCCGCCGTGGGAGAGACCCGTTTCATTCCCCCCCTGCTCAGCTACCGGTTAGACACCATGGATGCCAGGGCCAGGGGTATGGTGCTGTGGTTAATTGAGGGTCATATCCTATCCCGCCAGGAAATTGCCTACCTGGTGGACCTGCCCAACCAGGAGCCCCGGGTCAAGGTGGTGGTGGAAATGGGGGGAGAACGTTACTTTAGCTGGGAACCCCTGACCCGTTCCCTATAGGTTTGCAGGTGTTCTGGCTACTCTGATTATCCCCCCACCCCTATCCTGCAAGCCCCTTTGACTAGCCCGGCGCCACTGCTAACCGACCTTGCTCGACCCCTGCGATCGCTGCAAACCCACCAATGGGTGAAGTTGATCTGCGGCGCCAGCTACCAGGATGTGACCACCATCCGCTCCCTGGCCACCCTCTATACCCTGGCCGGGGTAGACTGCATCGACGTGGCCGCCGACCCCGCCGTGGTTACGGTGGCTCGCCAGGGCATCGCCGCCGCCACCGCCCAGGGCAGTGCCCCCCCCTGGTTGATGATCAGCCTCAACGACAGTGACGATCCCCATTTCCGCAAGGCCAGTTTCGACCCAGGCCACTGTCCCCCCGACTGCCCTCGGCCCTGCGTCAGCCTCTGTCCCACCGCCGCCATTCAGTTTCCCGCCGATGGTGCCCAGGGGGTGATAACCGAGCTCTGCTACGGCTGTGGCCGCTGCCTGGCGGTTTGCCCCATCGGTCACATCGTCGCCCAACCCCACCAAACCCTACCGGAAACCCTCCCGGGGGAATTTTGGCAGCAGGTGGATGCCCTGGAAATCCACACCCAGACCGGTCGCCTGGCGGAATTTCAACGGCTCTGGCGACGCCTGCAGCCCTACCTGAGCGGCCTGAAACTGATTTCCATTAGTTGCCCCGATCACGACCAGGTGATTCCCTACCTGGAGGATCTCTACCGCACCATCAGCCCCCTGCCCCAACCCCTGATCTGGCAAACCGATGGCCGCCCCATGAGTGGTGACCTGGGTAAGGGCACTACCCATGCCACCCTGCGCCTGGCCCAGAAAATTCTGGCGGCCCAACTGCCAGGCTATGTGCAACTAGCGGGGGGGACCAACGGCTACACCGTTACCAAAATCGAGGAACTGGGGTTGTGGCCCCAGGCCGACCCACCCGGAGTGCCCCCCCGTCCGGGGGTGGCGGGTATCGCCTACGGCAGCTATGCCCGCCATCTGGCGATCGCCCCCGGGGGCGATCGGGCGGAGGCGGTGATCTCGGCGACGGGCCTGGAAAAAGCCCGTTGGTTAGTTAGCCAGCTAAAATATAGAAATAATTAAAGGATGACCCTTAAAACATCACCCTAATTCCCACGCCTGGGGCTGTCCATGCCCCCCTACTGCCACCCATCGTTTCCCTCTGTCTTGACGGTTTATGCCCTCGTCGCCATCCCCCACCCTCCATGGTTAGCGATCACAGCGAACAGTATTTTGTCAACGACCCATCCCCTACCCGCATCGCCCCTTCGGTCCCCCGGTCTACCCCTGCCCCCTGCCCTGGCCAGCAGGATGATTTAGACCAGTTACTAGCCATTCTCCCACCACCGATTCACACCAGGCTGGCCCACCATTCCCAGCGGGCCAGTCTGGTGGAGGTGGTGCTAGACCTGGGCCGCTTACCGGAGGCTCGTTTCTTTGGCAGTGTGGAGTACCTGGCGGAGGTGCCGGTCACCCCCACCGATCTTGAGCATTGCATCCAGCGAGTCAGTAGCTTTGGCGACGATAACCGGGCTGGCATCGCCAAGACCCTGCACCGGATTAGCGCCATCCGTAACCGCTCCGGCACCATTATTGGCCTTACCTGCCGAGTGGGGCGGGCGGTGTTTGGCACCATTGGCCTGATCCGCGACCTGGTGGAAACGGGGCAATCGATTTTGCTGCTGGGGCGGCCCGGCGTGGGCAAAACCACCGCCCTGCGGGAAATCGCTCGGGTACTGGCGGACGACCTGCAAAAACGGGTGGTGATTATTGACACCTCTAACGAAATCGCTGGGGATGGGGATATCCCTCACCCGGCCATTGGCCGGGCCCGGCGCATGCAGGTGGCCCACTCTGAGGCCCAGCACCGGGTGATGATCGAGGCGGTGGAAAACCACATGCCCGAGGTGATTGTCATCGATGAGATTGGCACCGAGTTGGAGGCCCTGGCGGCCCGCACCATCGCCGAGCGGGGGGTGCAACTGGTGGGCACCGCCCACGGCAATCGGCTGGAAAACCTGATTAAAAACCCCACCCTCTCTGACCTGATTGGTGGTATTCAGTCGGTCACCCTGGGGGATGAAGAAGCTCGCCGTCGCGGTAGTCAGAAAAGTGTGCTGGAGCGTAAGGCTCCCCCCACCTTTGCGATCGCGGTGGAGATGCTGGAGCGTCAGCGCTGGGCGGTGCACGAGGATGTCTCGGCAACCATTGATAATTTGCTGCGGGGCCGTCAATCGGGCCTGCAGATCCGCACCCTGGACGACCAGAACAAGCTGGTGATCACCCAGGAACTGCCGGCATCGGGGCGGGAAATTCTGCGTCCCGATCGCCTGGGTTGGCGCTCCACCGGTCGGATGACCCCCCTGCCCCCAGAGTCGCCCCCCAGGGTCGGGGCCAGTCTGGGGGCCGAGCCCACCCCAATCAGCCGCGGATCTACTCCGGTCGCCTCCCCTACGCTGTTTCAAGACCTGCTGGATAGCAGTGAGCTCCAGCCTGGGTTGGGGCCCAACGGGGAAGATGGGCTACGGCTTTACCCCTACGGCATCAGCCGCTACCAGTTGGAACGGGTGATCAAAACCCTGCACTTGCCGGTGGTGCTCACCAAGGATCTGGACAGCGCCGATGCGGTGCTGGCCCTGCGAGCCTACGGTAAGGGCCAGTCTAAGCTTAAGCACATGGCCCAGGGCCGTCACCTGCCGGTGCACCTGGTGAAGTCCAACAACATTCCCCAAATCACCCGGGCCCTGCAGCGTTTGTTAAACCTGGAGGAAGATCTCACCGCCCTGAATCTGGAGCTGTTTGCCCGCAGTGGTGGCGATGATGAACTGGAGGCCCTGGAGGAGGCCCGCCTGGCGGTTGAGCAGATCGTCATCCCCCAGGGTCAGCCGGTGGAACTCCTGCCCCGATCCGCCCATATCCGCAAGATGCAGCACGAATTGGCCGAGCACTACCGGCTCAAGTCCCTCAGCTGTGGGGAGGAACCCCATCGCCGGCTGCGTATCTATCCGGCCTAGGGGCCCTCAAGGAGATGCTTTTGGTCTTGGTTCCATGAAGGTAGGGAAAGTTCCCCACCACCACCGTAGTCGCCGCAGGGAACTTCTGGATTTTCAGGAACATACTTAGATAATATGCCCTACTCTTTCAACCAGGACTCCCCCTCACCCTTTAACTCCCACGTTGAGGAGTGGTTCAAGCCCCTGGCCTATGCCTTTATCCTGTTGCGAGAGAGGGGATATCCCTGTATCTTCTTCCCGGATTATTACGGCTCCCTCGACTGGGTTGAAAATGGCAACCTCTGGCATCGGGCGCAGAAACCTGGCAGAGAATACCTGGATCTGCTACTGAAACTGAGGAAGGAATTTGCCCTGGGAGAAGAGCGATACTATGCCGATCGCGGTTTGTGGTTTGGGCCGATGGGGACTACCAGCATCCCCACATGCCTCCTTCTCCGCACCACTCCCCTACTCGATTACTCCCCCACTTTCCCCCCCACTCTCTATGCCGAAACGCTACCCCCGCCCACTATCAGCACTTTAGACAACCCGTGGAGGCGCGCTGAAAGATACTGGCGAACTGGATGAAGCCATCCGATGTGGCGAAAAAGCTATTGGGCTTCTTCCCAGCAGCTACCATCCACACAACCTCAGTAGATCGAAAACCCATGATGGCAGGTGGCTCTAGCTGGCTTTGCCCATAGGGGAGCTGCGATCGCCCTTCGCCCAGACCCTGCCGCCAGTTCATTCCTGGCACTGATCTCAGGTATCTCTACGTACCTTACCGGGTTAGGCTCCTGAAGCCTGTATCATTTTCACCTGGGAACGAAAACTGACGGTGAGCCAGGGGCTAAGGGCTGAAAGCTAACTCCTGAAGGGCTTACGCCGGTTTAGATTGGTTGCCAACGAGAAAGCGTTTGCTGCTAACGAGAAAGCGTTTACAGAAAACGAGGTCACGGTTGTTACAAACGAGTTCACGTTTGTTACAAACGAGTAGGCGTTTGCTGCTAACGAGTAGGCGTTTGCTGCTAACGAGTAGGCGTTTGCTGCTAACGAGTAGGTGTTTGCTGCTAACGAGTAGGCGTTTGCTGATAACGAGTAGGCGTTTGCTGATAACGAGTAGGCGTTT